>CAZLGM010000148.1:0-8516 GCA_964558875.1 uncultured Desulfocapsaceae bacterium | reverse complement strand
CAGGCAGAAAAAAGCCCCGATACCAGGAAAAAGGTTTCGGGGCTTTTTTAGTAAGTGGACTTGAAGGCAGAGGTTGTTATCTCTTTGCCGCCCTGTATGGGAATCCTCGTTTGGCCCAGTCGTAGATGCCGTAACGGAGGTTGTAGATGCGTTTGAAACCTCTGTCGGCAAGGATCCGGGCAGCGACGGTGGATCGGTTGCCGGTGGCGCAGTAGATGAAGACATCTTCATGCTTTCTTGGTTCCAGTTCCGCGATTCGCATTTGCAGCTCCTGAATAGGGATGAGTGTGGAGCCGGCCATGTTGAACTGCATATATTCAGCTCGGGTTCGGACATCAAGGATAAATGGTTTGACATTATCCAGGATAGTGGCCGCCTGTTCTGCAGTTACTTCGGTATAATTGGGACGGACAAGTTCAATGACCTTGATGGTGCCGCCCATTTGTCCCAGAGAGAATGTATAGCTGCCTGCGACCTTCATCTTGTAGTAGGGGGATTTGTCCGGGTCCGGCTGCAGGTTTCCCTTATATTTCATCTGTTCCATAACAAAGGGGAGTGAACCGAGTCCTTCCGGATAGCTAAACTTGATATAATCTCCCCGGTAGACAGTCAGGCTGACATTTTTATCATCCGGACCGATCAGTAAAACACGGTAGCCGGAGATGATCTCTCCAGAGATGGGTTCGAGATCTTTTGCCTGAAGGGAGAATGTTTGCAGAAGGAGAATGAGGCCGATAATAAGAATTTTTTTATACATGGTCGTAGCTGTTAGGTAGTTGGTTAGGAGTACTGATTCACTCTTTAATCTGTTATGGAAACAACTCCTGAATGGTTAAGTGTTTCATTAAATACTTGATGCTTATTCATAAGTCCGATTTGGCAGATGTGCAATAAAAATGTGTTTTTTGTAAAAACAATTTTTTGTTCAAGCGGATTACACGTACCATTCACACGAGATATTTTTGCATACTGTACCTCCGAGATCTCGGAGTAGCTGTGCTCCCAATGACGACGGAAAACAGCTCCAGTCATTGCAAAGCCAGTAGCCAAAACCACGCTTTTTGCACATGTTTGTTTGCTGGAATATGTTGACAGGAAACAGTTGACCTTGTATCTGTTGAAAGAAATGATCGCCTCACATCGTAGGAGAATTGGATTCAGTTACACTTCAACAGGGAGGGAGGTATGAACAGAAAGCCAGGTTCTTTTTCGTTTCTTGAAAAACTCAGATTCCGAGTGGCTCCGCCGCTTATTTATCCTCTCATCTTCTTTTTCCTGATCTTCATGTTGGCAAGCTGTCTGTCTACAAGCGTTATGTTCAAAGACGGTCAGACCGGCGTAAAATCTGCTGTACTTGTCCAGGTATTCCAGAATGCTGAAGCGGCAAAGGCTGGGAATACCAATGCTCCCGGCACGCTTACCGAATTGTATCGAATGGTGGACGGCAAAGAGGTGTTTCTCCAGAGATCCCTTGCCACTCAATGGGGGATCGACAACCTTGAACCCGGAAATTATCGTATCCGTATCCCGGCTGTCGTTGATAACAACGGTAATATACGGGAGACCAGATCCGGCGACAGAGTAACGGATTTTGAGGTCAGGACCGGTCAAACGACAGTGGTGAAGGTCACCCTGAAAAAGACCCCTACAGGGCTGATCATTGCAGCAATCGTTACGATTGTCTTTATTGTTGTTGCCATTGCTCTTCTTATGGGAGAGCGTAATGTCAAGCTGCCGCGGCCTCCACCGATTCTTGTTCCCGGTCCCCACCACTTTCCTCTTCCGGTTCCGGTTATCGCGGCTCATGAACTCTTTATTGTGTCCGCAATTGCCGCCCATCCGGTACCTCGAGCACAGGTTCCGTCGCCTCGGGTGACATCGGTAATACCCGGTCCGGGGACCTCTGTTTCCAGTGGATTTGTGACACCGACACTCACATTCTCGCAGCCACTCAACACCCAGCGAATTGGTCCCAGAACCATAAAAATGCTTGGTTCGAAATCCGGGCTTATATCAGGAACCAGTGTCTATGAAAACGGCCTGCTTCGTTTTACGCCTAATAAGAGTCTGGTACCCGGTGAAACAGTGACGGTGAGTATATATGCCGGTGGGGTAGTCAATCTTAATAATAAACGGATGACCAAGGATTTTTCCTGGATATTTACTGTCACTCAATAATGATTGATGCCGGACCCTGGTAATTGAAAACCGGTTGTGCTGATTCGGTGAGATTCGTTGCAGCAACTATAGACCCGCTGACAAATAGAGTATGTCAGCGGGTCTTTGTTGTAATAATCAATTTCCGGTCATCATCTCCAAAGAGGCAAATATGTCGACATCCTTACCGACCAGGCCTATTTTGTGGAATTTACCGTTTCCGACATTGTAGGCCAGCCTGTCAACTCTCAGTTTAAAATCGAATCCGGCGACTTTCTTGGATTTATCCATGGGGTGAACTTTGCTGCCCCAGTAGACTACAGGGAGCACCACTTCCTTTTTGACGTCTTTCATCTGTAGAGTGCCCGCTACTGCGTAATTATTGCCGCCTGTGTGTTTCACCGAAGAACTGGTGAAGGTGATCTCGGGGTATTTTCCGGCAGCAAAAAAATCGTTTGAAAGAAGATGTTTGTCGCGTTTGACAATACCCGTTTGGATGCTTTTCACTTTCACGGTGAATTGAAATGAGGAGTCGGCCGGTTTTGCCGGATCAAACAAGACTTTACCTGAGTAGGTATCAAAGTGTCCATATACGGTCGAGTAGATATGCTGCACTCCGAATCGGAAACTCGAGTGAGCCCGGTCGAAATCGTACTCGGCTCCCTGGGCAATTGGGGCCGCAAGAAGTAAAACCGGGAAGGTGATCAATAGAAAACGTTTTATGTAATTCATGACTTACCTCCTTAATATGTATTTTTTTCTAAAGATGAGATCTAGGAGTTCACAGCTCTCTTTTTTATTGGTAGAACACCTGCGATCAACAGGACCCAGACAATCAAAACAACACCAGATGCGATCAGCACACCGTAACGGGGCGGGCCCTTGGTAAACGAGGAACTGATAAAGAGGACATGCAGCGGAATAAGTATGATTGCCGCCAAAGCGACAATACGGTGGACCGTTTTCCATACCTGATAGCTGACCTTAAACAGAGGTCGCCAGGAACTGGCAATGGTGTTGAATCCAATCACAAGTAACAGAACACCACCCATGGTCTCCGGCCAGTATGTCCACAGCAGATCAATGGATTGAAAGCCATTGGACCCAAGCACCAGTAGCGGATGCAGTACAGCCAGCAGGCCAATGGTCGTACCATTGATCCTGTGAAAACGGATTAGTGTTTTTCTGGAAAACGCCATTGGCAATCCGATCATTGCTATCTGGACAAACAGCAGACTTGTGGCCAAAATGCCTGATATCTTACCCGCAACCAGAAGAAAGCGTTGGATTCCAGTCTTATACCACAGGGTCATGGATGGGTAGAGAAATGGAATGGAAACAGCAGCGACAATAAAGCAAAGCAGGACAGCAATCCATATAGCATGAAGGTATATGGACTGGTCCCGGACGTGACTATTGTTCTCGTTTCCGGCCACCATTTTCATGTTCCTTGTCTTAATGTGTCGATCCTTTACCGTTCAACAAATTATAATGTGCTTTGAAACAACCAGATGCTTTCAGTACATTGTCTCTAAAAGGTCGCAACAGTCATTCTGTTCTCCGCGATGACTGGAAGCAAATCACATTGGTGCAAAGTTGAAGGCTGTGGCAATCCTGTAATCCTCCATACACACTAGCTGGAGCAGCAGCTGCCGGTTCCTGCCTCCTGGTCGCGCCGTGAACAAGTGGAGATCCCCAGCAGGGAATAGGGCGGACACCAGCCGACTATACCGGTCAGAATGGGGATTATCCCCAGATAGGCCCAAGGGGTCTGTGGACCGACAAAGGCCAGCGATACGATAGCGGCTCCAACAACAACCCGAATAATCCTTTCGATTGATCCTATATTTTTTTTCATGACAGCCTCCATAAATTACGAGAAAAGGGAAAGCCCGGCTTCAGGACTTCCCGGTATCAGTCTTGATTGAGACTCTAGTCATGAACAGGAAAAATGCACGAAAAAAATACCACAATGTGGTGGTAAATTGAGGGAGGGGTTTTTTAGGGAGAACCAGGGTAGCTTGTTAAGCCAATCAGACTTTTCAGGCGGTTTTTTTAGATCAGCCCTGTAAATAGACAAAAACGACGAAATAAATGATACAGGTCAGAGCGGCAAGGCTGAAGCTGATTTTCATGCTTTTTTGATAGCCGGCCTTCTTGCTTTGAAGGGCGGCATCACCACCCATTGTAATTTGGAGCGGTTCGAGGGTGCTGTTCGGCCCGGGACCGATTCCGTTTTTATCAGCGTAATAGATACCCGAGATGACAACCGTATCACCCTCAGTAATGACCATTTCACGTAATTTGTGGGTATTGGAGATTGTATCCGGGTTTTCTGCACATGTGTCCACGTGAAAGTGGCCAGGCCCAAGGCGTGATTCCTTTGTTTTCGCATTCCTGCCTTCAAGCCGGTCATTGACCTCTTCACCGAAGTCGGCTTTCTCCAGGTATTGAAGCAGACGGTCCCTTGCGTTGCTTCCCTGTATTTCAGTATCGTAGCCGCCTCCTTCCGGATATTTAATGCAATCAGGCTCAGCAAGAATGGAAACGGATTTCATTGCTCCTCTGACTACCGAGGGTGTCATAGCGTAGCCTCTATAGTCGGCAAGCCATTGAGATCTGGTTTCAAGTCTGCCCTGATCCCGGCGTTTGGTTGTATGTCTATGAGATGCCTTATACCTGTAGGCCACACATTGTATACCGCTGCAAGGCGCTTCAAGAAGCGGTCCTTTTGCTTTTACTCGACCTGAAATAACAGCCTTCTTGCCATCCTCGAATTTTATTCGGCCGGCGACAGTGAGTTCGGATCCTATATGACGTATGCCGTGCCATTTATTGAGGGCAAGCCAGGTGAAGAAACCGGCGATTATTGAAGCAACAAGTGCTTCTGTTGTACCGAACACAAAGGTTGGGAACGGCGCGCGCAGGGAGAAGAGGCAATAGTAAAAAGCAAATGAGCCAAAAGGAAAGACCAGGAACTGTAAGAGCAAACTCTTTATTGTTTCTGTCATATCGATAAGTATTATAATATGTTTTCAATGATATAACGTAACTTAAGGTACCACAAAGTGGTGCCTCTTTTTTCAAGTGTATCATTAAAGCCACTTAATTTGCAAAAGAAATCTCGACTTCCAGACGGCTGAAAGGGAGCAGGATCCTTTCCCAATAGGATCAGATAAAAAAAAGTTGTTAAACTGAAAAAATGTCCGGTAAAATAGGAGTATACGGATATTTCCGTGGGGTTTACGTTGCTGCCAACTGGTGAAATCCATGTGAGTGCTCATATGAATGTATTGTTTTCAGTCTTGACCATCGTCTCTTTTGTTTACTGCGGGCTTGTTGGCTCCAGTGTATCAACAGCATCTGAAAATAATCCGGAAACAGGTATTGGTATTCAATCGGCATCACAATTTGTTGTCGTCGATCAAAGTGATCCCGCCTATATCGTATTTACGGGTATTCCCAACAAGACAGATAAGAAGAAACTTGAGCAGATACGTTCAACCGTAGCCGGTCAGAAGGGTTTGAGTATGCTCACATTGGAGCAGTTTCTAAACCAGATCAAAGGATTTGCCGGCTCGGTGATTATCAGAAATGATTATTCGGATGGTGATGTTGTTGCCGGATTAGTTTGTCTGTTGGCCTCGGAGCTTGGAGCAGGAGCGCCATGGGGACTTACCTGGAATGGTGGTGTCGCTCTCACTTATAACGATTACCGGCATGCCAGGCAAAGGTATGAACTGTACAGAAAAGATCCGGCTTCATACAAACCAATCCAAGATCCGAGAAAAGATCCGGTCAATCCACGCGGACATCTTTCGCTTGGTGGATGTAATTGAAACTTGAAATCGTTAGCCAAGCCACAAACACTTATGGAGAAATCGGGATGGGATTAAGAAAAAGATATATAATTTTAGTTGGTTATCTTATTTTATTGTTGGTTTGGTCAACACCTCTATTCGGTGGTATGCCCGGTCCTGCTGAGACGGAATATCTGAAAACTACAGGCGCGGGTTTCAACATAGACGGGAAGAGTCGGGCATTGTTTTACACAATGAGTTATCAGATCAAAAAAACAATACAAGCTCCCCTGCACGTCTCAATTTTTTTTCAGAATCCGGAAAACAGCAAAGCACCATTTGTTGAGAGCGCAGTACTCAGACCAAATCAGAAAATACTCAGAGCGGAATCACCTGCCTTTAAGAGGATTAAAAATAAAACCAGCTATATGGTTAAGGTTATACTCTACAGTGATAAGGATCGAAAAAATCCCATAAGTACACACTCCCAGCAGGTGTTCTTTTCTCTGTCTGAAAAGATCGCACCAAAATTGGGAATTCAGTTTATCAAGTAGTGTCATTGAAAGAGAGAGAGCCCAATGATTGAAAGAATCACTCAATATTGCCGGTGTCTTGCTGGTCTTGTTCTTCTTATTTTTTTATTCGTTCTTTGGGGATGTTCTCCTGCTGAGGTCACTGTCAGAGAGCTGACCTACCGTCCTTCTCCAACCGATCCGTACCGGATCTGGATGGCCTTTGTTACCGATTCGGGACTCCTGTACCTCTGTGGGTCAGTCGATAATGGCCGAAAGGGGACCCAGCGGGTGGACCGGGTGTACAACCTGGAACTACGGCTGGAAGACACGCTCCTTCCTCCACGCTCCAATGCCATTCAGACAATCCGGATCGACGAACACCCTTCGCTGCAAATGACCAAAGGCTACCTCTCGGATCTCTGTCAGTTTGATAAAAAGCGCGCTGGAAAGAAACCCCAGGAAAATAACTGGCTTGAGATCTTTATGTCACCCGGAGATAAAGGATACGTTAAGCTCTACCATTCTGACGTTCGGGCGGGACGCCTTCCGAACCTGCCTATGAAACACCGCGCGGCGATCTACAAAGTGAGAGACAGCAATCCGCCTGAGTACCTCTTTATGGGGAGACTACAAAAGGATGGACCTGTACAGAGAGCGCTTCTGGTACTTGGCAGCGATCATATTGATGCAATGTGGTAAAGCTGTAGCGGTTTGTAAAGATTGGAGTCTACGCTTACCTGCCACGGCCTGCGGTCTCGCAATGAGAAAAGTTCTTTCTGTCGTCGCAAGGGAACGTAGTGACTGCGGCGATCCAAAAAACAAGTTATTTTCTATGAAACTGTTGCTTTTTTATACCCACACATTTTCTTTCAAGACGGCTGAGAAAGGGCTGGCCGATGCTCCGGATATGGATGTTGAAGACAGTCTCCAGGATGGAGTTGTCATCTTTTTTCACGTTGAGGCCGAAGATGAGGAAAAACAGAACAAGGTCGTTCAGAAATTCACCAAGAACGTCAAGTGGCTGGCAAGAAAATTCGGTACAACAAATGTCGTTCTCCATTCTTTCAACCATCTCTCTTTGAGCAAAGGACCGCCGGAGCTTGCCAAATCAATTCTCGATCAGGTCACCGAGCGGCTGGAGAGAACCGGGTTTCAGGTTACCCATACACCGTTTGGGTATTTCAATGAATTTCAGATGCACGTGGCCGGAGATTCGCTGGCTAAAGTGTATAAAGAGTTTTAACGCTATCCAGAATCCGTGACGGAAAATGTTATTCTGTTTGATAACATTGTAATATAACTGGAAATTATTTGATTAGACTTTTTTGCTCAAAAAATGATCCGCCCTTTGGGGCATCCACTAGCACTGCATCTTTGCTTGTTTTAAACATCCGATATAGTTCACTATTATTGGATGGTTAAAACAAGCAAAGCTACAGTACTATCGAATGCTCACGGATTCTGGCATATCTCACTGGGGTGGGGCGGAGGTTAGCCACCGATAGAGTGCCAAACCCATGGGGATAGCCGTGATGGCGATGTAGGCCAGAACCGAATACTTGATAAATTTAGCTCGTCTTTCAGCATTTTCTTTGCCGGGATTGAGCAGTGAAGCAATGATAATAAAACCGACAAACGTGAATGTTATGGCCGTTATGTGTCCTGAGGTCCCCATACACCTGAATCCGTGACAAAGCTTGTTGTTTGGTTTGAGTGTCTATGCCTGGTAAATATTAATCAAAGATTGGTCTCATTAAAAACTGATTATCTTGTCACTATCCCTGATCAGGTTGTAGAGATCGATCTGCTTAGCCCGAGTATGATATCCATCCTCCACACCGTGGAGGTCAAGCAGTTTACCTCAGGCGTGCAGTACACCTTCAGAGAGTGTGAATAGTTTGGCCTGGTCAAGAATGGGGAACTGATCAGAGGACAGGGACGCGTAATTGACAGTGGGACCGTCCAGGAAAATGGTTACTTCATCCATCTGTTCCAGCATGAGATTTGCCAACCGAAAGCAGTTCCAGAGAATTTCCGGATTGTC
>CAZLGM010000147.1:2794-8541 GCA_964558875.1 uncultured Desulfocapsaceae bacterium | reverse complement strand
ATCACCCTTTCATTTGAGAACAACCGGATTGGGACAGAGCAGGCCTATCCGCCATACAGCCATCCTGACTCGCCTGACCGGCCTTTTTCTTTGATAACTAAAGAATTTGCCAGCAGAACAAACGGCCATGGACGCCTCCAGCTATCGGAACGATTCAGCCTGGAAATCGAACTGGAATACCTGTCCGGCGAAAATGTGCTCAGCGACGGGTCAAGCCTGAACATTCCCACACTCGCCTATTCAGCCGACCTCAATTCAAGATTCGGTAACCTGAACACCCGGACCATTTACTTCCATATGGACAGAAACCATGATTTCAGTCGCTATGGGGACTTTTCACTCTACAGGGACAACGAAAGAGGTTTTCGGCCACTTTATATTCTCACAGGAACTCAGGCCGACATCTTCACCGAAGATAGCAGCCAGAACTCCTTTGCCGCCCAGACGCGAAGCGCCGGAATTGATGGCATAGCTTTTGTGGCCGACTACAAAGCTTCCCCCAAGATCAAGCTGCGCACGGCAATCGGTGCGGCAAGCGCAGATAAAACACCACTAAATAAAAATAACTATTTCGGTTGGGAAGCAAATATTGGACTTGGCTATAAGATTCTGGACAATCTGACCTACGAACTCCATCTGGGATATATGGCCACCGGTGATTTCTTCAAACAGGACGATGTCGATATCGAAACAGAGGATATCACCATCATCACCCAGCATTTGACATTGAAATTCTAGTGGTGTGTCAATACGAACGTACCTTTTCTCTACCTACCAGAAGTTGCACGATTTTCACCAAGCTTAGTGCTGATTGCCTGCAAATCTTCCCAGGTCAACTTCTTCATTTCAGTATTTTTTAACAGATACGTTGGATGGTATGTTACCCTCAACGGGATAACTCTTGAATCCATGGCTGTATACGAGTAAAACCGTCCTCGGAGCTGTGATAACGACAGATCGGAGCCGAGAAGCAATTTGCTGACGATCCCTCCCATGGCGCAGATGACATCGGGCTGAATAAGTGCAATCTGCCGATGCAGATATGGAAGGCAAGCCTGATAATCGGCCTGTTGGGGGATTATTGAAGAGCCGAGACCACATTTAATCAGATTGGTCACAAAGACTTCTTCCTGCTCAAGATTGATGGCCGAAATCATACGGGACAGCATGACATCTTCCTGCCGACCAAACAGGTCACCACCACTCGGTTTTCCCCCTGCCGCAAGAGACAGCCATTCACCGATAATGAACAGTTTAGCCTGACTGCCCCCCCTTCCGGCCACTGAACACTTCCTTTTCTCGGCCAGGCCACAGGATCGGCAGTGCTCGATCTCGTCCCCTAGTTCTATCAGCGTGTCCGTATCCAGCTTTTGTTTCAGTTTTTTATCACTTTGAACAGCCGCGACCTGCTTGAGAGGAACGGTTCCTGCTGGAAATAACCTGGAGACAAACCGGCCCACTTCTTCACTCATATAATAGTCTCTGATCCCTAGATTTTCATGATACGCGAGCAGGGAACGTACATTCTTGAGCAAATCAGACCGGTTCAAAATCATTTGTGCAGTTAAAACGTAATCTTTTATAGCCCTTCGTAGGCGAGCATCATTAACAACACATTATGGTATTGTAAAAAAAACGATTACACAACAGGTGATTGATCATAGTCAAAACAGAAAACAACATAATAGTTTGGAAAAACAGCAAGCAATTTAACGAATTCCTGGTATGATAAACGGGTTAATGAACAGCCTATCCGATAACCGTTATCGATACGAGGGACACGTTGGAGAAATCTGAATTTTCACACGCCAGGAGACGACTGGGAAAAACGCAAAAAGTGCTGGCTGAACTTCTTGGAGTATCTTTAAAGACCGTCCACAGCTACGAACAGGGCTGGCGGACCATACCATCACATATCGAGCGGCAGCTTTATTTCCTGCTCGCCAATAAAAAAGACAGGAAAACAGAATTACGACCCTGCTGGGAGGTGAAACAGTGCAACTTAAAGCAGGACTGTCCAGCCTGGGAATTTCAGAGTGGTCACCTCTGCTGGTTTCTCTGCGGAACGCTCTGTGAGTGCGGACATTACTCGACCTGTAAAGAAAAAATAGAGATCTGCAGGAAATGTGAGATCTTTCAATCCCTCCTCAAATAAATTTCCACAGCACCCTTGAATTATTCCCCTGCCTGATTATTGTCTCCCTGAATTTAACGATTTGATTAAATTGGTTGTTATTAACAGATATCGGCCAATCACGATAAACAAAAGAGAAACAGATATGCCTATATATGAATTTGCCTGCAATAGTTGTGGAAAGAATTTTGAAAAACTTGTGATGACAACCCGCGGGGGACAGGATGTCAGATGTGTAGAATGTGACAGCCCTAATGTCCGAAAAAAAATATCCGTTTCAAGTTATCGAACAGATAAAGGATCCTCCATCCCGGCAGGCGCATTGTCCGGCTGCTCATCCAAATCCGGCTTTTCCTGAGCATAGTCCCTTTCAACCCGTGAGGTTGAAATAATTACTGTTTCGCTTTGTTTTTTTTCGGTGGTTTTCCTGAAAAATCAAGGATGAGTTCATTTTCCTTGAGCATACCCTTCTTCCTGGCCTCCCCCTCAAGGACTTTAGGGTCGTTGTTGATTCGATCGATGCTTTCTTCCAATTGAGCATTATCCCTGACCAGTTCTTTTTTCTCTTTCTCCACCAGGTCAAGCTGCCTCTTTTTCAGAAGAATTGAGACAAGGGATTGGTCGGCAAAAAAAACCAGATAACCAAACGCTGCCGCGACCATGGAGAAAAGCACAATCAACAACCGTTTTCGTTGCGCATCTCGTAGAGGTGATGTACGATTTCTTTCCATTCCAGTTCTATTCTTCATATTAACAAAACATACAGGTCCCAGACGCCTCCCATCGCCAAAACACTAACATCAGGCGCAAACAACCTTCTACAATGCATCCTTCAACAACTTCACCCATCCTCGTCAGCAGTTGCCTGATCGGTCTCTGTACTCGATATGACGGTTGCGTTCGACCCAGTAAGCGCTGCCTGGCTCAGTTAAAAGGAACAATCTGGATACCGGTGTGTCCAGAACAGCTTGGCGGTCTCTCAACGCCCAGGCCTCCTGCCGATATTGTCGGTGGCACAGCCCGGGAAGTCCTATCCGGAAATGCACGAGTCATCACCAGAGAGGGTGATGATGTGACAGCCCAGTTTATCCTGGGAGCACAACAGGTCCTTACGATAGCTGAGACTCAACAGGTTAAAGCTGTGTTTCTCAAAGCGAACAGCCCGTCCTGCGGACTCAGTGATCCACAGGGTGTGACAGCCGCACTCCTGGAGGCGAGCGGTTTCCAGCTCCAGGAATTCTAGCTTGAGCTTCCTATCTCCACTTTATAGCTGTGATGAATACCCTTATAGCCAGGCAAACAATCACAGGTGCGCCATATTTCACAGGCATGGCTGTTCGTTATAAGATCAGCTATACGGACAGCCGCAACCGTAAAAGATGGTGTATCTGTGATTGTTTTATTTAATCTTCATCGCCATAATAATCAAAATCCCCGCTTCATACAAAAGATACAGCGGTCCGGCCATGAGCATCATGTTGAAGATATCCGGCGTCGGTGTCAGCAATGCGGCAATAATAGCTATAATCAACAGGGCATAGCGTCGGTTACGCTCATAAAAGTTCCTGGTACAGATCCCAACTTTTGCTGTAAACACCATGAAAATCGGCAATTCAAAGATAACACCGAAGGCAAAAATAAACAGTGTCGTAAAATTAACGAAACGACCAATGGATATTACCGGCTTGAGCTGTTCCGAACCGAAACCGAGTAAAAATTCTATCCCATACGGCAGGGTGATACCATAACAGAAAAGAGTGCCGCCATAGAACAGCAATGAGGTAAAAAAAATAAAACCGATCAGCTGGTTTTTAGTCACTTTAAACGGTTTGCCCAATGCTCTCCACAAAATGGTCATTACCCAGGGCATCAGAACATACAGGGCAAGAAACACAGCGAGCTTGACATGAGCTAGAAACGGACCGGCCACTGTAAAGAAATAGAGCTTTTGGGCGCTGTAATCCGGGCTGTTCAACCGGTTGGCCAGATGTGTTTGAATCAGCTCAAGAAATTCCGATGACAAGAAAAACGCACAAAAGGTCAAGATGCCAATACCGAGTGCCAGATATTTGACAGTTTTCCTCAGTTCATCGACAAAAACAATTAGTGTATTGTGCAGCAGCATACAGTCTTACTTCCTGTTCTGAACCCTGATTCCGCAGACGATTTGTTCTTTAAAGTTTAATAGCCGTAATAAGCATTTCTGTAATATATCAATCACACGAACGACTCATCCAAGGCCGCCGACGGGCAGCCCTTCAATTGCTCTCTTGTAGTTTTTCCATTTTCCAGATTACTCAAAAAGCGCCAAATGCGATAGCAGTTTGACTGACTGGATGGTTTTCATGGTTGCCCTATCCGGTTACACAGTTTATAACTCGCTGAATAAAATAATACCATCTACTCTTCAACTCATTTATACAGTGGATACAGACTGCTGATCTATCAGGACGACCAACATGCTTGAACTGAGATTTATACGTGAAAATCTGGAACTTGTAAAAGAAAAAACAGCCAAACGAGGACTGGACACCAAGATCATCGATCAATTTGGTGAAGTGGACCGGGAACGGCTCGCACTGCTCGCGGAAACAGAGCAATTAAAAAACAAGCGGAATCAGGCATCCAGAGAAATAGCCACCCTGAAAAAAGGCAGCAGCAGCGAGCAGGCCAGCGCCGAACCACTGATCGCTGAAATGCGGGTCATTTCCGATAAAATCAAGACCCTTGATGGTAGGCTGGGAGAGATACAGTCACGGCTCAAGGATATCGTGCTCGCTATACCAAATATCTGTCATGACTCTGTACCCGCTGGCCAGGACGACAGCGATAATGTGGAAGTGAGAAAATGGGGAAGCAAACCTCAGTTCTCTTTTACACCGAAACCTCATTGGGAGATCGGCGAACAGCAGAACTATCTTGATTTCGAACGGGCCGCCAAACTTTCCGGCGCCCGCTTCGCCCTGCTCACCGGGTTGGCCTCCAGGCTTGAAAGAGCGCTCATCAACTTCATGATGGACCTTCATACCCAGAAACATGGATATACGGAAGTGCTGCCACCGTTCCTGGTGAACTCGGCCTCCATGACGGCCACCGGCCAATTGCCGAAATTCGAAGAGGACCTGTTTAAGATCAAGGACTGGGATCTGTACCTGATTCCCACAGCAGAGGTGCCGGTCACCAATATTTTCAGGGACGAAACCATTGACGGTAAAAAGCTGCCTGTCAAGTTTGTCAGCTATACCCCCTGTTTTCGTTCTGAGGCGGGGTCATACGGCAGGGATACCAGAGGCCTGATTCGACAGCATCAATTCGACAAGGTGGAACTGGTAAAATTCACCGAGCCGGCCAGTTCAGATGAAGAACTGGAAACGTTATTGGCTGATGCCGAAGAAGTCCTGCAACTCCTTGGCCTGCATTACAGGATTGTTACCCTCTGCTCTGGGGACCTTGGTTTCTCGGCAACCAAAACCTATGACATCGAAGTTTGGCTCCCAGGTCAGGATACTTACCGGGAAATCTCTTCCTGCTCAAATTTCCTCGACTTTCAGGCAAGACGGGGATCGATTCGTTATCGTCCGGAAGGTGAAAAGAAAAGCAAGCTGGTCCATAC
>CAZLGM010000147.1:0-2694 GCA_964558875.1 uncultured Desulfocapsaceae bacterium | reverse complement strand
TCAAAGATGGGGATTAGTTCCTGGATAATGCTTGACTGATCAACAGATCAATGAGTGCGCCAAAATCCAGACCATGTTCTGCCGCCGCCTGAGGTAGCAGGCTGGTTGGCGTCATACCTGGAATTGTGTTTGTTTCCAACAGAACAATATCACCGTTTTCCGCTACTATCATATCGGTTCGCGAATATCCCTGAAGTTTGAGGCAACGATGGGCCTCCACCCCATATTGCTGCGTCCGGCGGCTTACATCCTCATCAAGTTGGGCAGGACAGATCTCCTTTGACGCCCCAGGGACATATTTGGCTGTGTAGTCAAAAAACTCAAACTCATCTCCAGGAATGATCTCCACAACCGGCAGCGGTTGCGGTTCATCCGTACCCAGAACACCAACTGTTATTTCCCGTCCTTTAACGAATTTCTCCAGCATCACCTCGGAATCGTGTTCAAACGCTTTGTTGATTCCCGCTTCAAGCTCTTTTTGGTCTCTGGCAATGGTCATGCCGAGGCTCGATCCTTCGCGTACCGGCTTGACCACAATGGGTAGACCCAGACGGGAGATATGGGCTTTACAATCACCCATTTGAGCTCCTGAAAGCATTACCCAATCTGCAACCGGCAATCCCGCCAGTCGGTACATGGTCTTAGCCACATTCTTATCCATGGCCATGGCGCTGCCGAGCACTCCTGAACACTGGTAGGGGATATCAAGCAGATCGAGCAGCCCCTGTACGCTGCCGTCTTCACCCCACAAACCGTGGAGTAAAATAAAGGCCACATCAATCGATTCCCTGTCAGCCACTAGAGTTCCTAGGTCGGTCACAGGATCATATCGGACAACAGTGTATTTTGAGCGGTCAATGACCTTCTCTACCTCAGAAGCCCCTTTCAGTGACACTTCCCGTTCTCCCGATTTTCCTCCGGCAATCAAAGCCACTCGTTTTTTGTTCTCTGCCATTTATTCACTCCCTCTATTTTTTAACATACACTTCCAAGCTATATATTCCTTGGAATGCTCTCCTTTATTGATCCGGAATCGGTGTGCACCCGCCGAAAGCACTGTTGAGGTTTTTCACTATTCCAGGTTAACCGCTTAATCGAGTGTTTCTGTACATATGGAAACCTGATCACCATCCTGACTCAGCATTTAGATTTAATGATGGTCCGATTACTTGTTTGGGCAATGATTCCAGTGGTTGATGCCTACGGCAAGCATTGTACCAATGGACCGAAAGATCTGCATCGTTATTCGTCCAGCCGGAATAACTTTCTGGTATCAGGTTTATTCACCATGACAAAGGGACGACATCAAGATATTCGTTGACAACATGTGAAGTTGTTTTTATAAAAGAATGTTTGCAGTTTAACCAATTCATCCCACTCATGGTTCGGGGTGATGGACAGATACACAGCAGCGACGAGTAATGCCTACTCCTGGCTGTATAAATATTTTTTCCTGAAGATCAACGGAGTACCAAATGATTGAAGTAGAAGTTCGTGGAGACCTTGAATACGCCATCAGGCAACTGAAGAAGAAGCTGCAGATTGATGGTATAAAGCGTGAACTCAAAAGACGCGAGTATTACGAGAAACCGTCTATCAAGAAGCGGAGAAAGCAGGCTGAGGCGCGTAGAAAGCTCCGTAAATTTAACCGGATGAGAAAGTCTTACTAGAGTATCCGTACCAGGGACTATTTGCTGAAAAGAGTCATGATGGTTGCCAAAAGCGACCTCAGACCCAGAACAATCGATGAACTCCCTGGGCACAATGCCGGCATTCCGTTTCACGCTGGCAAATCCCTTCTCACCGTGGTTTCCATATCCTGATTCGGGCTATATTGACCAAAGACAACGAACCGAAATCTCTTCCTGACCACTTCTCAAGCTGCCACGAGCTGTTTCTCCATCATATCATCTCAGAGAGACAGCTCTCAGAAAACAGTACTGCGGCCTACGGGGCCGACATCTCTTTTTTCCTGGGTTTTCTTCATCAACAAAAGGTTACCGATCTGGGCGATGTGACTGTAGATCATATTCATCGTTTTCTCCAGACTTGTATAAAGAAAAAAATATCCCACAGATCCAACGCCCGCAGGATCTCAGCACTGAAACTCTTCTTTTCTTTCCTTGCGCGGGAAAAACTGATTACCAGCAATCCCTTTTTTGGTATTGATTTACCCAAAAGCGGTAAAACATTGCCAAAGGCATTATCCATCGATGAGGTAAGCCGGCTGCTTACACTGCCGGAGGTTACCACCCCGCTTATTGTTCGCAACTACGCCATGCTCAACCTGTTGTACGCCACAGGACTGAGGGTCTCCGAGCTGGTCAGTTTACCACTTTCCGGCTGCAATATGACTTCCTGTTTTGTTCGGGTCGTCGGCAAGGGCAACAAGGAGCGACTGGTTCCCTTTGGAGAAACGGCAAAGCAGGTGCTGACGACCTATCTGGAAAAGCATCGTTCGCTCATCCTCAAGACCAAACGATCCAACAGCCTTTTTGTCACCGCGCGAGCAAAGCCCATGACCCGGCTGCGTTTCTGGCAGATCATCAAAGAGGCCAGCCGAACTGCAGGAATAAAAAAAGAGATCAGCCCCCACATGCTTCGCCATTCTTTTGCCACCCATCTGCTTGCCCATGGCGCCGATCTTCGTGCTGTTCAACTGATGCTCGGGCATTCCGACATCACGACAACCCA
>CAZLGM010000146.1:0-8601 GCA_964558875.1 uncultured Desulfocapsaceae bacterium | reverse complement strand
GGGAGTTTCCTGAACCGGATACAGCACTTACTACCAATTATTGGCTTGAAAAGAAGATTGGTTTTTTTGAGAGGCGATGTAACTTTTGTCACCGGCATCAGCAAAAGGTGAAGGGGATGGCCTTGCTGAATCATGCCAAACGATTGATTAATGAAAAAGGTTGTCGTGATTGTCATACAATTAATGGTTATGGAGGGAAAGTCGGCCCTGATCTGACGTATGAAGGAGATCGTGATCCAACCCATTTTGACTTCAGGTCCAAGTCGATTCTATCAAAAACAGTGTATGGCTGGCACGTTGCCCATTTCTTCTATCCAAAAAGAGTCAAGCCTTCATCAATAATGCCAAAGTTCAGATTGAATGCCAAAGATCTCCATGCTCTGGCTATGTTGGTTATGAGCTGGAAAAAGAGCAGTTACCCTGTTGAGTATCGCCCTTATCTTAAATTGACGAACTCGGAGACTCCTCTGAAATGAGTCTGAGTCTGTGAAAAATCTATTTGATTCTCGAGTAGCAGACGCATAGGTCGACGTTATTTGTGTCGGATGAAGCCGGATGAAGGTGGAAAGGCTTTCACTCTCTATCGTCCTTCGAGGCACCTACAGATTCAATACGAGTTCAAAGAAAAAATCGGCAGCAACAGCTTGACGGATTCCATTTGTTTTGACCATTGGCATCTGTTACTCAACGTCACTCTTTTCTGTTAATAGCGTCAATTACCTATCTGCTGTCACCAAGTTGTATCTCTTTTTTGTGCCTAACCTGGCACAACACCCATTTTTTCCTGGACAAACCTGTTTCCCTGTGTAAACAACTGCTGTTTACATGAGGGGTCAGTATGTAAATTGTATTGGGTATGCTTGGCAGCCAGGTGTCGATAACTATCTGATTGTAAAAGAGAAAAATTTTAACCAGAATTGCCTCTGCTGACGGTATGTTTATTGCATAAATGTAATGCTAGGGATGATGTAAGGTTCAACAGCCCTCCTCCATTGGCTTCCGGTTGTGGCTCTGTTTGTTAATGGGCTGCAACCGGTTGGTGGAAAGTCGAATTGTTGTGATGCAAGAAATAATAGGTTGAAATGAAGTTTTTAACTATTGGACCAGGACTGTCACAAAAGTTATCCGCGGTAGAGATGACACATTACAAGAAGACATATGTCAAAGATTAAAACAAAAATAAAGTCACCGGTTTCATATCGAGAAGAAGTGGATTGCATGGCAGCCTGTCCTGTCAGTACGGATGCGGGGATGTTTGTGCAACAGGCGGCTAAAGGGGAGTTTGTTCAAGGATATCTGACAGCACGCTCGCCTAATCCCTTTGCCTCCTCATGTGGAAGAATATGCGCCGCGCCCTGCGAAGACAACTGCAGAAGGGGACGAGTCGATAAAGCGGTGGCCATTCGGGCAATTAAAAAATATCTGTGTGAAAAGTTCGGTCCCGAATCGGATAATCCTCTAACGCTTCAACCGCTCTTTGAAGGTAACTTCCCTCAGGCAAGTGTGAGCTCGATGGATGTGGCCAATGTGGAGCACCTCAAGCAGGAAAACAGCGGGAAAAAAGTGGCCATTATTGGTGGCGGTCCTTCCGGATTGTCCTGTGGTCATGACCTTGCCCTTCTTGGCTACAGCGTAACCGTGTTTGAAGCGCTGGAAAAAGCTGGTGGAATGATGAGGTACGGCATTCCTTTCTATCGTCTTCCGGCCGATGTCCTGGACAAGGAAATCCAGGTTATTGAGGACCAGGGTGTTGATATTCGTACCAATACCAGGGTGGAATCCATCCAGAGTTTATTTGACCAGGGCTTTGATTCGGTGTTTATCGGTGCCGGTTGTATGAAGGGAAGAGGGTTGCCCATTGAAGGGGCTGACTTGGATGGAGTGTCTATGGCGGTTGAATTTCTGCTGGAGGCAAATCGAGGCAATCGCCCACAGCTAGGTACAAGAACGGTCGTTATCGGTGGCGGTCTTGTGGCTCTTGATGCTGCCCGCGATGTGCGCCGGGGCCTGATCGAGGAAAACCTGACCACAGGAGGACCCAAAGAGTTGACCAAGGACCAGGCTATCCATATGGCCTGTCTGGAAAGTTTTGATGAAATGCCCGCTAATATCTCTCTTACCGGACAGCAGGAAGTGGAAGAGATGATGGATGAACAGATTGAACTGCATCCATCCTGGGGTCCTAAACGAATCCTGGGTGAAAATGGCAAAGTAACAGGTATCGAACTTGTCCGAGTGTTATCCGTTTTTGATGAGAACGGTAAATTTGCTCCAAAATTTGATGATGAAACAACAAAAATCATTGAAGCGGACAGTGTCATTTTTGCCATCGGTCAAGCCGCGGATTTCTCTTTCATCAAAGAAGATGACGGAGTGGAAACCAATCCGTGGGGGACTATTAAAATTGATATGGAGACTTTTGCCACCAGTCGGCAAGGCGTTTATGCGGGCGGTGATGCCGCTTTCGGTCCTCGAATCATGATTGATGCGGTATCTCATGGAAAGAAAGCCGCCATCTTCATCGATGAGTATTTATCCAAGCGGGTTCGGGAACAAATATATGATGTGAAGATAGAGGTCATTCCCACTTCACAATATAAGATGGCAGAAGACTATGAGAAGAAAGGGTACAGCCACCCGGCTATTGCCGAACCTCAAGACAGGATCGGTGATGGAGAAGTCGAGCTCTCTTTTACTGAAGAAGAAATTGGTGAGCAGGCAAGTCGATGCCTCACCTGTCATACAAGTCCGATTTATAATGGAGACCTCTGTATTCTTTGTGGGCGTTGTGTGGATATCTGCCCGCAGAAGTGTCTTTCTTTTGTTCCTTTCTCTTCCATTGAAATTGAAAATGGTGAAAAAAAAGCTATTCCAGAAGATTTGGGACTTGATCCCGGTGAAGAGTTGACTGTCATGGTCAAAGATGATGACAGATGTATTCGCTGCGGCAACTGTGCCTATCGATGTCCGACCGAAGCGATGACCATGGAACGAATTATAGTTGAAGAATACCCGGAAATAGCGGGATCTTTGTAGGAACATATCATTTTACATTATCTGACAATAGGAGTTGAACCAATATGTCCGAACAACAGTGTGACAACCCTAAAATAACCCGAAAGAAATTTTTAAAGATCCTCTCTTTATTCACCATTGGCGGAGCTGTTTCCGGAAACATTTTTATATTTTTACGTTCCATCATGCCAAACGTCTTGTACGAACCCTTGAAGAAGATGTTGGTTGGCAAACCGAACACGTATCCTGAAGGCCAGGTATTTCTTCCAAAGGAGCGATTGTTCATCAACCGGAAAGGAAATGAGTTCAACTCGGTTTCAGCAGTATGTACCCACCTGGGTTGTACGGTTAAAGAAGTAAAACTGGCTAAGCCGGAAAAAATTACCCTGCCGAATGGAAAAGAGATTGTTCAGGAGTGGGAGTACCACTGCCCCTGTCATGGCTCGAAGTTCCGCGGCGATGGGACAATCTATGCCGGACCAGCTCCAAAAAATCTTCCTCCCTTTGATATGAAAATAGCACCGGACGGTGACATTGTGGTGGATGCGGGCAAAAAGGTAGATAAAGATTTTCGTTTGAAGGTTTAACTGTTGAGTGTCTTGATAATCCGATCGAATCGGCAAGTGGAGTTTCAATAATGGCAATTTTAAGAAAAATATGGCGTTCACTCTTTTGGAGCTGGTCACCTCAATCTGAAAAGGAAGCTGCCCAGGCTGTGGGATTTAACCTCCTGCTGCACTGGTTCCCTGCAAAAATTGCAAAGAAAAGCAGCTCGTGGGGATACTCAGCTTGGCTGGGAACGATAACTCTGATCCTTTTTATCCTTTTGTCGATTACCGGTGTTGTTCTGATGTTTGTTTATGTTCCTTCAGTTGAACGGGCGTATCATTCTATTAAGGATGTGGAGTTTGCGGTATCTTTTGGTTGGTTTATCCGACGAATGCACCGCTGGGCAGCACATCTGATGGTTCTTTTTGTTCTTCTGCACATGATCCGTGTCTTTCTGACAGGGGCATATAAGCTTACCAAAACAAACGTGGGTGCCAACAGGCCTCTGAACTGGATCATTGGTATCGTCCTGCTAGTGTTGACCATGTTGTTGTCTTACACAGGCTATCTGCTTCCCTGGGATCAACTGGCACTCTGGGCGATTACCATTGGGGCCAATATTGCTTTGAGCACACCTTTTATTGGTGAACAGGTGCAGTTCTTGATGCAGGGCGGAACCATTATCGGTCAGAACACCTTGATCATCTGGTACACACTTCATATCGCCGTTTTGCCCCTGGTAACCACTGGGTTGATTGTCTGGCATATGTGGCGTATCCGCAAAGACGGGGGATTGGCGGCCGTAGAGACCCTAGCCGTTGAAGAAGTCATAGAAGAGCCGGAAAAGGGCAAAACATATACCTTGATGGGAATAACCCAGGGTGTGCGTCCCACCGTACTCTCTCACAAGATCAAGGACAAAACTGCTTTTTTCGTTCCTGAAGTTTTGATTCGAATCACTATTGTTTTTCTGCTGACGACAGCGGTCGTGATGTTTCTCTCCTGCTTTTTCAACATTCCATTGGAGGAACCGGCTTCCCTGGAGTGGACTCCCAATCCGGCCAAGGCTCCCTGGTATTTCCTTTGGCTGCAGGAGTTGGTGACGATTACTACCATTCGTATCGGTGGTATAACCCTCAATGGCGGATTTATTGGCGGTGTTCTTATTCCAGGCCTGTTAGTGATGCTTGCGGCAATCTGGCCATATCTGGATCGATCGCCGGACAGTGCCATAGGAGTATGGTTCCATAAGGTCCGTGTACGGCAGAACACGATCTTTCTAATCATTATTTTCGCTATAGCTTCACTCAGTTTTGTCGGTATGGTTTTGCGAGGACCGAACTGGGGTATTTTCATGCCTTGGGAAGCCTGGCCTCTTCATCCAACATTAATATAAAAATAGAATATGAAAATCCGAGATGAAATATTGCTGCTCATAAGCGGTCTATTGGTACTAGCTTTTACAATAGGGGTATTTGTAAAGGAAAATAACTCCGAATGGCGCGATTACCAGGTCGAATTTACCCAGCTTGTATCAGAAAAATTGGGACCGAAAATAGCTGATTCCATCGAGCCGGGATTGCATCAGGTTTGGAATCCGCAGTTGAATATTACGGATCGTTGCCAGACCTGTCATTTGGGAATCGAACTTCCAGGATTGGAAAATGAAAAACAGCCGTTTGCCACCCATCCGAATTTGTCGTTCTATAAACAAACCCATCCTTTTAAGGATTATGGATGTACAAGCTGTCATGACGGTCAGGGATATGCAACCAAAACAAAAGACGCTCATGGTGAAGTTCATCATTGGATGACCCCGATGTACACAAACAAACTGGCCGGGGAGTACGGCTTTAAAAACAGCAAGCCGATGATCGAGATAAACTGTAATCAGTGCCATCGCAGAGATCGTAAAACCAAGGATATGGACAGGATTAATCTGGCCAAAGAATTGCTCGAAGAGAAAAAATGCAGCATCTGCCATGTCATTGAAGGTAAAGGATTAACGGTTGGTCCGGAGCTGACGTATGAAGGTTCTAAATTTCCGGAAGGATTTGTTTTTGATACAGTGGAAGGCAAAAAAAGTGTCCTGAACTGGCATGTGAAACACTTCAAGGATCCCCAGAAGGTTTCCAAAGATTCACTGATGATCAATTTTAAACTCAAAGACGAGGAAGCCGAGGCATTGTCACTGCTGATGATGAGCTGGAGGAAGAAGAATATTCCAATTGAGTACATTCCCAGCCCTTACCGGTCTGACTCCACAAAACCCCTGCCGCCTGAACCGGCAGTGGCTTTTGAAAGTCTTGATGGTAATACATTGTATACCAAGCGGCTTTGCCATATCTGTCATGGTGAAGACGGCCGCTCCACAACCGGCGCATATCCTTCCCTGGCTGATCAAACCTATTTTTATCTGATCAATCAGATGAAGGATATTAAATCCGGAGCCAGGAAAAGCGGCAATGCCGAGATCATGAAGCCCCATGTGTTAGACGTGTCTGATAAAGAGATTGAGATCATTTCGAAATATCTGACCGAGCTGAAATAATGGGATAAAAAAGTTGTTTTGAGGCTGAACAGGCTTCATAGAGGTTTGTTCAGCTACCTCATCAACTATACGTGCATGTAACCCTGAATTTTTTCGGCGTTACAATAGTTGGTGAGTTTCATATTCATTTAAGAATAGGAGGAAAAGATGCTGATGAAGACCAGAAAAGTGAAAAGAGCACTACAATCTGTTCTTTTCGGAGTGATAGCTGTGGGGTTGACTGCGACAGCAGGCGCCCAATCCCCGGAGCTTGAAAAAATCATGAAGGACAGGGGGCTTTCCGAGCAGGATATGCTTGCGGCGGCTAAAACATTTAACCCATCAGGAAAACTCGATGAGTATTATGTTTTTTCTTCTGGTGGCCAATCCGGTCAGGTCATCGTCTATGGTGTACCTTCCATGAGGATCATCAAATACATCTCGGTCTTCACACCTGAACCGTGGCAGGGATACGGCGTTGGTGATGCAGAAAGTGAGGAGATCCTCTGGGGTAAAAAGATGAGGGGGAAGAAGATTACCTGGGGTGATACCCATCATCCAGCTCTGTCTGAAACCAATGGCGAATATGATGGCCAGTTCTGCTTTATCAATGACAAGGCCAATCCGCGAATTGCGGTTATTGATCTCAAGACATTTTCCACCACACAGATTGTCAACAATCCGGTTTTTAAGAATGAGCATGGTGGAGCCTTTGTTACTCCCAATACCGAATATGTCCTGGAGGCTGCCCAGCTTCCAGCTCCGTTGACCAACGAATATGTACCGCTGGAAGAGTTCAATGATAAGTATCGTGGCGGTATGACTGTATGGAAATTCAACCGCAAGAGAGGAATGATCGAAGAAAAAAATTCCTTTACCATCGAGTTGCCTCCATACAGCCAGGACTTAACCGATGCCGGTAAAAAGATCAGTGAAGGCTGGATTTTCACCAACTCGTTTAACTCAGAGAGATATGTGGGTGGTTTCGGTCCCGGTAATACCAAATTCAGAGACAGGTTGCCCCATGAAGCAGGCATGTCGTCAAAAGACACCGACTATCTGCACATGATGAACCTGGAAGTTGCCAAAAAACTCTTTAAAGAAGGCAAAACCACAAAGATCAACGGGCATGACGTTATTTCCATGGAAACCATGGTGGCCAACAACGCCCTGTTCCTGATCCCGGAGCCTAAAAGCCCTCATGGCGTCATGATTGATCCCACAGGCCAGTACCTTTCTGTCTCAGGCAAACTGGATACCCAAGTGTCGGTATATGATTTCAAAAAAATGAAGGCACTGATTGATGCCAAGAAGTATGAAGGCAAAGATCCGTATGGAATTCCAATTCTCAGCATGAAAGATTCGCTGCATGGTCAGGTCGAGTTGGGTCTTGGACCTCTGCACACCCAGTATGATAAGGAAAAAGGCATTGCCTATACCTCCCTGTTTGTTGATTCTGCCGTTGCCAGGTGGGACTACCTCAATCTGAAGCTCCTTGACAAGGTGGCCATTCAGTATAACATCGGTCATCTGGTTTCAGCGGAAGGCGATACCGTCTCCCCGGATGGAAAATATCTTGTGGCTTTAAACAAACTGGCCATTGATCGTTTTCTCCAGGTGGGACCGCTTCACCCGCAGAACCATCAGCTGATTGATATTACTGCTGGTAAACCCATGTCCGTTATTTATGATATGCCTCTGCCCCTGGGTGAGCCTCATTATGCTGTTATGATCAAAGCTGATAAGATCAAGACGATCAAGCGCTTCAAGCAAAAATGGTTTAAACACCGTGTTCGTCCGGGACAGGAAGGGATCGTCAGGGACGGTAATAAGGTAACGATTAATTCAACGTTGATCAGGAGTCATTTCAGTCCTGAAATTATTGAGTTGAAGAAGGGTGATGAAGTAACCTGGCATATTACAAACCTGGAACGAGCGCAAGATGAAACCCACGGTTTTTCGGTTGGCTTCTTTAATCTCAACGGCAGTATTGAGCCGGGTGAAACAAACACCTTCAAATTCACAGCAGATATGGAAGGCGTGTTCCCATATTACTGCACGGAATTCTGTTCAGCCCTGCATTTGGAGATGATGGGGTATATCCTGGTTAAGCCGTAAATTGAATGAAACGGTTTGGAAGAGTTACATTTGACCAATAACGAGTAGGAGATAACTCATGAAGAAAAAGCATATGAAAACGATCTCTTCACTTTTCGCATTTTTGGCAATTTGTTGCTTGGCTGTCAACGTGGCGGCCAAAGAAGATTGGAAGGCCAAATATGATGATAAAGTGAAGGTGAACGATTCAACCATCGGTGTTATTGCCGGAGTAATAAACTATGTCTGTCCAAAACTGATACCGGCCGCATCAGCAGGTAAAATCTGTAACGCCAAGGACCCTGTGGGCTCTGCTGTAGGTGTACAGAAATACATGGAACAGAACTGGAACAAAGAAGAGGATGATATTGAGGATGCAAAAATGCCTGAGCTGTTGAACAAGACAGCGG
>CAZLGM010000145.1:0-8640 GCA_964558875.1 uncultured Desulfocapsaceae bacterium | reverse complement strand
TTTGCCGCCGCTTTTTACTCGATTTTTAGTTAACAATATCAATTAGTCGTGATATACTTGCAGCCCTGCTCCGGTAAAAAAGCTGTCCGTTAGATCGGTTTTTTTCGATTGCCTTTGAACTCTCATAACGAATAAGAGGTGACGTTATTAAACACCTGTTTCACTTTTCTATTGTCTATATCCTGCTTCTGACCACTTTGCTATCGGTCACTCCCGCTGTCAGTTTTGGTGGTAAAAAAAAGATACTTGCAGCCGACCGGGTAAAAGACGGGCAGCTCATTGACCTGAAACAGAAAAAGTACCAGGTGCTTTTCAGCGAGCTGCAAAATAAACACAAGTTTACCTGGGCCGAATTGAATAAGCTGTTTGCGGGAGTCACAATTGACCGTAAAGTGCTGGTGCTGATGGATCATCAGTGGGAGGCCAGGCCTTACTATAAGTATTGGCCGCTCTTTATCACACCGCCTGTTGTTGATAAAGGGAAACAGAAGCTTGTTCAGCATAAAGCCATCCTTGACCGCATTGAAAAAGAGCTGGGAGTGGACCGGGAGGTTGTGATTGCCATCTGGGCCATCGAATCGAAATTCGGCCTCTATAAAGGAAAACACAATGTCTTTCAAACGTTAAACACACTGTTTAACAGTTATCCCAGGCGGGCCAAATTTTTCCGAAAGCAGCTCATCCATTTTCTTGTTTTGTGCAAAGAAAACAATTTTGATCCATTATCAATCAAAGGGTCTTATGCCGGGGCTTTTGGCCAGACCCAGTTTATCCCCTCTTCCTACCGTGAATACGCTGTCAGCTTTGACGGTGATGATTTTCCGGATGTCTTCAACTCAACCGATGACATCCTGGCCTCTATTGCCAATTATCTGCGGCGCTTTCATTACAAGCTTGATAAACCGATCTATGTCGATATCGGCAATGAGCTGAAATCTCCCAAACTGATTGCCACCAATATCAAGGGGAGAAAGGGACGGATTAAAAGAGAAACCGTGACAAAAGCCCAAAAGGTAACGCTGCCGCCTTCACCGGGCAACAAGAAGCTCTCCATCGTCAGCCTTGAGCTTGACCCGAAAAAAGGGGGCGGGTACCGCTATGTTGCCGGATACCCGAACTTCCATGCCATCACCCAATGGAACCACTCCAACCGATATGCCATGGCAGTGACAGAACTCGCTGAGAAATTAATCGTCAACCTGAATCCGTGAGCATTCGATAGTACTGTAGCTTTGTTCGATTTAATTGGCTGATTATAGTGTGAACTATATCGGCTAGTTAAATCGAACAAAGATGCAGTGCTAGCGAATGCCCTGAAGGGCGAGTTTTCAATAATGTAAGCGCAGTATTGCCGGATAATTCTTCAATATATCAGTAGGTTATTTACAAAAACAACATATTTCGTTACGGATTCAGGTATCAAATGAGACAGGCCATAACCTGTGCACAAAGCTGTTCACGACAACCTACTCTACATCCACTATTTAGATTACTCGTTTCATACCTTCTTATTTGCTTACTGGTTGCAGGGCTTACAGGTTGTCCTGTAAAAGAAGACTTCTCCCTCATTTCACCACAGACAAACCCCTATTTTTTTGACGACGGTGACAGAGCATCTCTGAGCTCTGCCATCGGCCATCAAGCCGATTATCTCAAAAGCAGAAAGAAGAACTATACCCTATCAATCGGTGAAAACAGTTATTCAAAAAAGGACCTGCTTGAATCACTGGACCTGTTCCAACAGCTTCTTGACTCAACTCCCACAGCCTGGGAGCTCAATAAAAAACTAAGGAAACACTTTACCATTCTACAGGCAGCCGGCCGCAGTAATAAGCCGAAGGGCCAGATGCTGATCACCGGATACTTTGAACCGCTGCTTGATGGCAGTCTGGTCAAAACAGGAGAGTACCGCTTTCCTGTTTATCGGATTCCGGACAATCTGGTGGTTCGACGCGGTAAAGGCACCAAAAAAGCGATCGGCAGGTTTGACCATTCAGGTCGATTTGTGCCTTACTGGTCAAGAAAAGAGATTGAAGAGCAAGGTAAGGCCGAAGGATTTGAGATGGTTTATCTCAAGGATCCATTGGACGCTTTTCTCCTTCATGTTCAAGGATCCGGCAAGATCAGGTTAACCAGTGGTGAAATCCGAAAAATCCGGTTTGGCTCCTCCAACGGACGCGACTATAACAGTATTGGTAAGTTACTGGCCGATGAGGGAAAGATAGAACGCAGTAAGGTCTCTATACCGACGATCCGAACCTACCTGGACACCAATCCCCAAGAGCGGCAGCGCATTTTTTTCCATAACCCCCGGTTTATTTTCTTTCAATGGGGGAAAAACGATCATGTCATCGGCAGTCTGGGAAATCCCTTGACCTCCGGACGCTCCATTGCCATCGACCATTCTGTGCTGCCCACCGGTGCCATCGGCTTTCTGGTTGGCCGTATGCCTCTTGTGGACAGAGATGGAAAAATAACAAGGTGGATACAAATGAGCCGCTTTGTATTACCACAGGACAGCGGCAGCGCTATCAAGGGTGCGGGCAGGGCCGACATGTTCTGGGGCAACGGAACCTATGCGGAATCGGCAGCGGGCAATATGAAAGAGAAGGGGATTCTCTATTTTTTAGTGAAGAAGCGTTAACTATCTGAAATCCGAAAATCAAACAGCCAGATTAAATCCTGAATCCGTGAGCATTCGATAGTGCTGTAGCTTTGCCTGATTTAACCGCCCAATAATAGTGCACTATATCGGGTGGTTAAATCAAGCAAAGATGCAGTGCTAGCGGATGCCCCAAAGGGCGAGTTATATTACTAGGTTAAAAGTGAACAACCCGGAAATAAATCATCATATCAGTATGTTATAAGGCAAAACAACTGTCTCCGTCACAGATTCAGGTAAATGTCTAGCAGTGGATGAAATTGTTTAAATCATTTATAATTTGGATCATTTGGTATTAATTAGAATTCAGGATTTCGATATTGGGGTTTAACTGCTCTTCTATCGATAGTATGCGATCTCTCTGAGCCATGCTCTATTAAAGACCACGGATAGCCTGCAACCCATGTCTCCGATCATTACCCTGACCACCGACTTCGGCCTTGACGATTCCTATGTGGGTATCTTGAAAGGGGTTATTGTATCCCGCTCGCCCGATATCCGGATTATCGACCTGACCCACCAGATCAAACCGCAGGATATTCAAACAGCTGCCCTGACGGTCCAACATGGTTATCCCTTTTTCCCGAAAGGGTGTGTCCACCTGATTGTAGTTGATCCGGGTGTGGGCAGCGATCGCCGGATTATCTGCCTTGAAAACGACGGCCATTTCTTTATCGGCCCCGACAACGGGGTTCTCAGTCCCTATTTTAAGAGCTGCACAAGCCTGCATCAGGTGATAAACAAAGAACTCTTCCTCAAAGAGATCAGCAACACCTTTCACGGCCGGGATATCATGGCACCTGTCGCCGCTTCGCTGGCGACGGGACTTTCAATAAAGGAAGTCGGCCCGTCCATCAGGCCGGACCAGTGTGTGGGATTGGAACTGCCGACTGCCGTCATTTCCGGAAGATCAATCAGCGGTACGATTATTCACATCGATCATTTCGGCAATCTGCGGTCATCAATTACCGAAAACGACCTGAGAGACTGTGAAGACTGGAAGAATCTCCGGGTCTCCGTCGGTTTTCACTCAATTGAGGGACTGTCCAATTCCTATGCGGATGTAAGGAATCACAAGGCTCTGGCGATTATCGACAGTCAGGGCTATCTTGAAGTTGCCGTAAAAAACGGCAGCGGAGCTGAAAAGCTTAATGCCAAAGTTGGAGACCGGGTCGTGGTCCGCTGGTAAGATTGGTGTTTTACAGCTGTGCAGTGTCTTTTTGCAGTAATTCAAACCTCTCCCAGAAATCTGGAAAGGACTTGGCCACACATTTTTCATCCAGGATATTGACTCCGGGAATCTTCAAACCGGCCACCGCAAAACTCATAGCCATCCTGTGATCGTTGTAAGTGTCAATCTGCGCTCCATGCAGGGCTTTACCACCATCACCGTGAATGACCATTGAATCCTCTTTTTCTTCCACTCTGGCCCCCAGTTTTGAGAGCTCAGTCACAGTAGCATTGAGTCGATCACATTCCTTGATCCGCAAATGAGCAATATTGGTGATGTGAGTTTTGCCTTTGGCAAAGGCAGCAACAACGGCCAATGTAGGGACCACATCGGGCATATTGCCCATATCGACGGTGATTCCCCTGAGCTGTTCTCCGCCGCAAACGGTAATCCCTTCTCCTGTCCGGCTGACTACGCATCCCATCCGGGCCAAAAGCGGTACCAGCTCGGCATCGCCCTGAAGTGAAGGGACCGGTACATTGGTTACCGTAACCCGACCACTGGTAATCGCCGCCGCCGCCCAGAAGTAGGAGGCATTAGAGGCGTCGCCTTCCACCTGGTATTCCATGGCACGGTAACATCCATTTGGGATTGAAAAGGAGGTAAAATCACTGTTGCAGTCGACCTCCACACCGAAATCGGCCATCACTGAAAGGGTCATGGCCACATAAGGTTTAGACAATACTTCACCGTCAACTTTGAGCGTTGCCTGTTCTATCGCAAAAGGCGCCACCAGCAGCAGCGAAGAGATATACTGGCTCGATTTCCCTTCAGGAAGGAGTGTTGCCCCCCCATTAATTCCATGAGATTTAATTTCCAGTGGCGGACAACCGGTATCGCGTATCGACCTGATATCAACTCCCCAACCCTTCAACGCCTCCATCAATGGGCCGATTGGACGCTCATGCATGCGTTCGTCTCCGTTGATGACAAAGGTTGAGTGCCCCAGGGCGACAACGGAGGTTAAAAATCTGGTGGCTGTGCCGTTGTTGCCTAAGAATATCTCTTCTGAGCTTGGTGTAATCTTGCCACCCTGTCCATGGATCAGCCAGCTGTCTTCCTCTTTTTTTATGGAAATACCCATCTGGCTCAGGGCGGCTGAAGTGTACCGTGTATCTTCACTGTCCAGCGGTCCGATAAGCCGGGAAGTTCCATCGGCCAGGGCTGCTGCGATCAACGCCCGCTGGGTCAGGCTTTTTGAGCCGGGCACGGTGATACTGGTATCCACGGTTGTAACTGGTTTTATCTCAATCATACTTTTATTAACTGGTTATCCTTTTTTTCAGATAGAGCTTTGACCCTTACCTGCAAGTTTCACTTCAATTATTAAAATCGAAATCGGTATCGGTATCGGAATCGGTATCGGTATCGGTTTCTACAATTTCATAGGTTCCAGGGTCTTCTTTGACACAATACCCTCTACCTCCCAATCGACTTAACATTGCAACAATACGATCCAATTCAACCTTGCTTTTCAGGCTTTCTTGTTCATTTAGAACCTTTCCAACAACAAAAACATCCTGGATCGCTGCACATTCTAAGGCTGAACCTCGTGCAATCTCAAAATATCGCCTTCGATCTGCCTTGCCAGTCTTGCCGTTACCTTCTGCAATATTGAGTGGTACTGATTGGCTTGCACGCAACCATTGATCACGCGCAGGTCGATGGATTCCTTTCAATTCTCTTGTCTTCTCATAAACCCATGCAACATAGTTTATCGAAAGGCGATAAACATCCAGTCTTTCGTGTCCAAATCCCATGTTTATCAATTCTTATTTTGGTTTTGATTTTGATTTTGATTTTGATTTCGATGCCGATACCGATGCCGGTGCCAGTGCTGATGCTTATTAGTTAACGATTATGGAATATAAACAGTCCTTATGGGTAGTCAAAAGGAAGAGACATTGTTTCAGGCTCACTTATATTAACGATCCATGGTCTCGTAAATCTGCCGTAGAGTAAAAACAGACAGTTGGCCGGGGGCGGTAGCCTCGCCTTCATCTGCCGCGCAGTAGGTCATATAACCCCCAAGTTCTACAGTGGCCACCCTGCTGATTGTTCCGGCCTGGCCCATACAGAAAGCGATCAACGGAAAACCGATCCTGGCTGCCTGCTCCTGGAGCTGTAAAACCCGCAGCACATCATGATAATCGTGGGCCATGGTGATTATCTTACCAATATCGGCTCCACTCTTTGCCATTTGCTCAAGTGTCTTGCTCAATTCCGGAGCCGCAGGTGTTGTTTCAAAATTATGCCACGACACTATAATGTTGGTGTTGCTTGTCTTCTTCTCCTCTAGCAATCGAAGATGGCTTTCTTCAGGAGCCAGCAACTCGATGTCCACATAATCACAGCCAAGGCGCATCGCCTCTTCAAGATAAGCAATGCGTACTTGTTCATCACCGGAGTATTCTCCACCTTCCCATGTTGGCCGATTGGTCAATAAAAGCGGGGTCTGAATAGTACTGATCAATGGCTGCAGGTCGATCTCATCCAGCATATCAAGCCGCACTTCGATCACGTCACTGACCTGTGTTACCTTCTTTGCCTGCTCAAGCACCTCGGCGATACTTTTTTTTCCAATGGATGTACAGACCCGTTTCATCTCAACTCTTCCTGTTTATCCCTGTTTGGGTGACGATTTCGCAGGTCTGCCTGCATCAGCTTATAGGCCACGCTGATCAGAAGGGGCACCACTGCCGCGTCATCGACAATGCCCAGGCCGGCAACCCAGTCGGGAATCAGGTCAACAGGGGAGATCAGATAGATACCGGCCGCTGCCAGCAATGCTTTGACATACCAGGGTGTCTGGGGATGAAAAAAGAGTTTGATAGTGGCGATGAATTTGTCCCAACTGTTCACCGGGGAACCTCCAGTGTGCCGATGATATCCGAAATCGATCGCAGCTTGTTCTTTTCTCCATAATCCTCAATTTCTTCAACAATCTCTTGGGCAGCCCGGGGGTTGACAAAATTTGCCGTGCCGACCTGGATGGCTGTGGCCCCGGCTACCATAAATTCCAGAGCATCCTGACCATTTTCAATACCACCGATACCGATAACCGGAATGGCAACCGCCTGTGCCACCTGGTAGACCATGCGAAGGGCCACCGGTTTGATGGCCGGACCGGAAAGTCCACCGATCACATTGCCCAGTTTCGGTTTCCGGGTCTTTAAATCAATGGCCATACCGATAAGGGTGTTAATCAGGGATACACTGTCGGCCCCGGCATCTTCCACCGCAACCGCCACCTGGGTCACATCGGTAACATTAGGTGAGAGTTTGACAATCACCGGAACATCGGCCTGCTCCTTGACTACCCTGGTTACAGAGGCTGCCATTTTCGGGTCCGTGCCAAAGGCAACGCCACCCTTTTTCACGTTCGGGCATGAAATATTGACCTCGATAGCTGCAACAGACGACACTCCTCGCAGTCTTTTGGTAATCTCTTCATACTCATCCAGGGAATCACCAAGAATATTAACAATCACAGGACAACCAAGACCACTCAGATAGTCATTTTTCTCACTGATGAAGCGATCAACACCCACATTCTGAAGACCAATGGCATTGAGCATGCCGCACGGTGTTTCAACGATTCTGGGTGGCGGGTTCCCCGCTCGCGGTTCAAGTGAAATCCCTTTAACGATTACAGCGCCAAGACGGTTCAGATCAAGGAGCTGTTCAAATTCTTGAGCATATCCAAATGTTCCCGAAGCGGTCATTACCGGGTTGGCAAGACGAAGGGAGCCGATGTTCACGGAAAGATCTATTGCGTGCTGATTGGCCATATCGTTTAATATTTATTTGCCGGCGAGCAAACCGACGTCTTAATCTTTAACAACCCAGAGCAGCCTGTCAGACTCAAAAACCGGGCCGTCCGTGCAGACGTGCAGGTAGCCGTCGTTATCGGCCGACACAGAGCAGCCCAGACAGGCGCCCATACCGCAGGCCATCTCGGACTCGATGGAGACCTGGCAGCGATTTCCCTTCCCTGATGCATATGTATGAATCGCGTGCAGCATCGGTTCGGGACCGCAGCAGTAAAGAACTGTATCAGACGATGGTGTCACCATGTTGAGTACATCAGTGACCAGCCCATGGATACCATAGGATCCGTCATCGGTTGCTGCAAAAAGGTTGAAGCCGAGTCCCTGGAAATCACTCAACAGCGGCTCCAGCTCCGACCGATCCCTTCCTCCTAGAATAATCATATCATTACGGCAGTCACCCTTCTCTTTTTTAAGGTGTTCCGCCAGAAACAGCATCGGCGCAATCCCCATGCCTCCACCGACCAGGCAGGCGGACCTGTTGAAATCGATATCAAAACCATTGCCCAGAGGTCCGAGAACCGGCACGGTCGCTCCAACAGTCTGATCCGCCAGAATGGCAGTGCCTCTTCCCACCACTTTAAACAGGATGCGAACCAAGTCATTTTCGACCCGATTGATGGAGAACGGTCTTCGAAGCAATGGGTCGCTGCCGCTGCCCACTCCGATCATGACAAACTGACCCGGCCGGGCGGTTCCTGCCGTCTGCTCAGACCTTAGGGTTAACAGATGGTTATCGGATCCGAGGCTCTCCAGCCGCTGGATCTCTGCTTTTTCCTGGAAAATTGACATGGTAGACTATATGATTGATCAGTGTAGACTGAACTACAGAGAAAATTTATAAGCGACCACAGGTGCCCTGTGATCGCTTGCGAATAGTTTACAAGGAAAGTGAATAGAGCCGCAATTCTTTTTCA
>CAZLGM010000144.1:0-8644 GCA_964558875.1 uncultured Desulfocapsaceae bacterium | reverse complement strand
AGATACATGATCCTTGAAATACGTCTGTCAAACCGACAACACCTCTTTTTCAGTCTAGGCTGAGAATCATTGGTTATAAGCAATTCTTTTTATAAGTACGCAGCGGATTTACCTTAAGCTGAAAAAAAGCTGTACAATAATGAGCTGCAATGAATATCTGGGTTTCCTGGAGGTTATCCGTTATCTCTGTTTTGTTTGAAACCTGGCTTCACAAGATACACATCAAAACGGCTGTTCTTCATATCGATTGTGTGGGTTGGTTGGCTTTCATTAATGGCAGGTGCATCTTTAGGACGCTTGACGACAACACGGTTGGCTGCCACATTAATGGCCTTTTGGAAAAGATCTGGGCTGTCGTGGTCGTCACCGACAAGTTGTCTGATAATACGCATTTCCAGTTTGTTTAGAGCCGATTTTTTACGGTGTGGATACATGGGATCCATATAGACAGTATAAGGTTGAATGTCGATACGTTGTAACTGCTTGACTGCATCGCCAATAATGAGTGTTAGGTGTTTTTTGACAATATCTGCGCTTTTTTTATCCTTTGCAGCTCGTGCTAACCCATCTGCCAAAAGAGCCCCAAGAACAGGAGAACGTTCTATCAGAGTAACCCGGCAACCTAGAGAGGCGAGTACAAAAGCGTCGCTCCCAAGTCCTGCCGTTACATCTACAATATCCGGTCTGAAACCGGAAACAACACCGCAGGCTTTAGCCAGAGGCTGGTGAATGGTTCGATTATGTTGCAACCGGTAACCACTGGCTCCATGGGTGAAGTCGATAAAACAGGTGCTGTACTTGTCGGTTTTCCCAAGGCGGGCCTTGAGTTCCAGACCATGTATGGAAACATGAAGAACAAACTGATAAAGACTGTGATCTTTACCGGGTTCCAGAACAGGAAGAGCGAGAGTACGTCCAAGGTCTCTTGCTTTGTGAACCAGCCTGTCAGAAACGTTTTCGCAGGCAACTGCTATAGTCTGATATTCCACTTAATTTTGTTCTGCTGTTTTACTATTTTACTTGAAGTTGTTTACCCTTTATACTAAACGGATGACACTTCTTCTCCGTTATAGAAAACGGAGGCGACATCTTAATTATCCATATTAGTCTTTCGAACAATACTATGCAAAGTCAAGAGTTACACCCCCAGGTTGTGGCCATCATTCCGGCACGCTACCATTCAAATCGATTTGAAGGTAAGCCCCTGGCTAAAATCAACGGCAAACCGATGATCCAGCACGTGGTGGAACGGGCCAAAAGTGTCGATCTGCTGTCACGGGTGGTTGTTGCCACCGATAATCAAAAAATCGCTGACTGTGTCGCTTCTTTTGGCGGCGAATACGTGATGACCAGGGACGACCATGTTTCCGGGTCGGACAGGCTGGCTGAAGCGGCGGAACTGCTGTCAATTTCCGAGCATGATGTGGTGGTCAATATTCAGGGAGATCAACCGCTCTTTCCTGCCGAAGTGGTGGAGCAGGTGGCAGGACCGTTGCTTGAGGACCCGGCATTGCCAATGTCCACCCTGATCTATAAAATAGTAAGGCCGGAAGAAATTGACGATCCCAATCACGTCAAAACAGTATTTGACAGGGATAATTACGCGCTCTATTTTTCACGTTCTTCCATTCCGTTTCAGCGCAATCCAGAAGAGGTGGAGACACCGACATATTATAAACATCTGGGTTTTTATGCCTATCGCAAGGGTTTTCTGCTCACATTTGTCGCCCTGCCTGAAGGAGAATGGGAACGTTTTGAAAAATTGGAACAGCTGCGGGCATTGGAGTACGGATATAAAATAAAAGTTGTACTCACCAGGCATGACTCCATAGAAGTGGATACACCGGAGGATCTGCGAAGGGTTGAAGAGTACATTAACAGTGGAGGGGAATAGGAATGAGAAAGAAAATAACAGTTATCGGGGCAGGCAACGTCGGGGCCACCGCTGCCCATCTGGCAGCAATTAGAAACCTTGGCGATGTCGTTCTGCTTGACGTTGTAGAAGGAATACCGCAGGGTAAGGGGCTTGACCTCCTGCAATCAGGACCACTGGAAGGCTTTTTTAATTCCGTAAAAGGTTCCAACGATTACGCTGATACTGCTGGCTCCGATGTGGTAATCATTACCGCCGGACTGGCCAGAAAACCCGGAATGTCGCGGGATGACCTGCTTGCAAAAAATGTGGCCATCGTAAAATCGTGTGCCGAGCAGGCGGTCAAGCATTCACCGGACTGCGTTATAATCGTGGTGACCAATCCCATTGATGCCATGGTCCATACTGCGTTTATGGTGACCGGTCACCCTAAGAATAAAGTGATAGGCATGGCCGGAGTTCTGGATTCGGCGAGATACAGAACCTTTATCGCCGAAGAGCTGGGTGTGGCCCCCGGGGATGTAAGCGCCCTGGTAATGGGGATTCATGGAGACAATATGCTGCCGATGGTCCGACTGGCAAATGTTAGTGGTGTGCCGATCACCGAGTTGATCTCCAGTGAGAGGATCGACCAGATCGTCGAGCGTACCCAGAAGGGTGGTATCGAGATCGTCAATCACCTAAAAACCGGCTCTGCTTTTTATACTCCCGGTCTGTCATCAATCGAAATGGCCGAGGCAGTGCTCACCGACTCGAAACGGGTCATGCCCTGCGCCGCATATTGTGAAGGTGAATTCGGTATAAACGGCTATTTTCTTGGAGTACCGGTTGTCCTGGGCGCGAATGGTGTTGAGAGAATTATCGAATTCGAATTGACCCAGGAAGAAAAAGACGCACTTGCCGTCTCCGTTACAGCCGTTAAAAAACAGATGGAAGAAACGGGACTGTAGAGGATTGCTTCGATGACCAGGGAAGAAAGAAACCAAACGGTTCAGAGTAGTGATGTTCAGGACCTGATGGACCGGCTGCTCAATAAACAGCTTTCACCGCTTGATCATCTTCCACACAGCGACCTTCGTGAAAAGCTTATAGAACTTGTTCTCTACGGTGAACCGAAGAGTCACGACGGGGAAGTATCAGAGCTGTTTACCGCTCTGCGCCAGGGTTTACGTGATCAACGGGCTGATGAGGCCAAGGTGGTTGTTTTCGGAGGCGGTTCCGGATTGTCTAATATCATTGGCGGTGACTGCCGGCGAAAGAGCTGGCAGGCTGCGCCTTTTTCAGGCCTTAAAGAACTGTTTCCAAGGACCCGGTCTATCGTCTGTGTCACCGATGACGGCGGCTCAACAGGGGAACTGCTCAAAGATCTGCCCTTTATTGCCCTTGGCGATATCCGCCATGTTCTTCTTTCTTCAATCCAGCTCAGAAAGTTGCAGATCGGCTATAGCCTGACCATGGAGGAGTCCCATAATGTGGCCGCTATCCTGTACCGGTTGTTCAACTACAGGTTCGGGAGTAAGCCCTCTTCTGTTGGTGCCTTGCTTGAAGATTGCAATGTTGATCTGGGTGAACTGCCCAAATATTTGGGTAATGGACTGGAGAAGTATCTCCATCTGATTTTTAACGATAAACGACTCAGCCCAACCCTTTTACGTCCCCATTGCCTTGGAAATCTGATCGTTGCCGCAGCCATTTACAAGGAGCTTGATCCTCACCTTGGCAATGACAAACTGCTTGATCATGAAAAGGATGTCAGAGAGGCTATTTACATAGGTTTAACTCAATTATCTTCACTTTTAGGTGCGGAAGAACGTGCTGTTTTACCCTGCACATCAACTGTTTCTCATCTGCGTGTACAGTATTCAAACGGTGTTCAGGTCACTGGTGAGCACAAATCGGGCCATGCCCAAAGGGGATATCCGGTTGACCAGGTCACCGTTGATTTTTTTGGTGCTCCCTATGTTTATCCCGAGGTGATCAAAGATATCGAAGAGGCAGATATTCTGATCATGGCGCCGGGTAGCCTATACAGCTCGATTATCCCAATCTTTCAGGTTCCCGGGTTGGCCGAAGCGGTTCGTAGAAATGATCACGCCTTGAAAATTCTTTTTTCAAACCTCTGGGTCCAGGCGGGCGAGACCGATCAGTCAATCTCCGATCCCGAACGTAAATTCTATGTGTCGGATATGCTCAGAGCCTATGAACGCAACATTCCCGGAGGAACCCGGGGATTGTTTAATGAGGTTCTCTGCCTTTCTTTAAAGGATGTTCCGGCATCTGTTATGCAGCGGTACGATATAGAAGGTAAACTGCCTATCTACCTTGATCGTGGCCGGGTTAAAGAGCTTGGTTTTTCCAGTATCGAGTGTGGCATCTTTTCCCAGACAGCACTGGCAGAAAGAGGTGTTATTCAACATGATCCCTCTATTATGGCCCAGGCGGTCAAGACTATTTATGTGGCATCTCATTTGTTCAACACAATCGAGATGGAAAGGACCGGAGGAAAAGGGACAGTCCATTTAGATGGTGAACGAGTATCGGCAGGCCGGATGATGCTTCTGCCTTCCCAACGGTACAGCCGAATTAACGATATCGTTACCGGTCTGAGCATCTCTTTTATAGGTGAGAACGGTTATAGCGACCGGGTTGGTGAGATTAAACAGTTCCTTGCTGATATTATTTGGAAGCATGTCGATATCTCGTTGGATCATCTTCAATTTATTGAGGGTTTGGTCTTTATCGATAAAGAGAACTGGAAACGTGATCAAAAATGGGACAATGTTTTTTCCTTTTACGACCCTGAAGACAGGCTGATCAAAATCCGCATCGACCTGCTTGATGTGCCGGAAAAGATCGAAGTTGCCTTTCTGGTCGCTTTGGGAGAATCCCTGTTGGGCGATTACGCGGAGTTGAAAGAAATCAGGACGATGGTAGCAAAAGGTGTCCAGCTTGGAAAAGTTTATCACCTTCATGTAAAAGAGCAGAACAATCGGTCCTGCTATTTCAATGATGAAGAGTTAAGTTCCTTTCTTTTCCTCTCCCGGATGATAAAAAATCCTAAGAACAATCTGCACTTTACACGGCTGGTAAATGGAGATGAGGGATTCACCCCACCAGGATTACTGATGGGTATGACTTATTCCTGGTACCTGGAAAACCGGTTTGCCTCAAATATCGAATATAAGATGTCGGTTATGCGCATCAAGCATTCGGCTCTGATTCCAGAACAGATCAAGATGCTGGACCGCAGGATGAAGATTATCGCCTTTTTCAGGGAAGTGGTGTTCTCATAGCCCACCATGAATCCGTGAACAATTGATAGTACTGCAGCTTAGCTCAACTGGATTGTATGATCATAGTATAGGCTATATCAGACAATCCAGTTGAGCTAAGATGCTGTGCAAGCAGGTGTTCACGAGCCCATCCTCTCTACAACTTCACCCAGATCATTATACATCTCATCCACCGTCTCGTAAAAAACCGGGGCTGATCTGGAAAAATGCATCAGGATTGTGTTCAGGCTTTTGGGCACATAAGGAAACAGTTTGGCAAGGTTGGTGACTTTATTCTGGGACAGCAGTGAAAGGTCACCATCCTCGATCGTATCCAGGACTTTCCGGCCCATTTCCGGATGTTCCAGGATGGTGCGTGGCTGAAAATCGTCACGGGCAACCAGGTATACCAGGATATTACCCAGTTCATACATATCAAGTCCAAATGGTTTTTCAGGCAGGTAAAAGTCATAGTCGAAATCGATCCATCTGAACAATTCAGTGTCATATTCCACCAGGATATGATCGCGCCTGATATCTCCATGCCTGAAACCGTTATTGTGCAGCATGCCGATTCCTTGAAGACATTTCAGGTACTGTTCCAGGATAACTGGGAGTTTTTCCGCAAAGTACTGCTCGTGAGACTCAGGCCCTTTATGGATATATCTGTCAAGTCTTGAGCCCATGATAATATCCAGGATACGTACCAGGTTGTCGGCACCGTCCAGGGCGCCGTATCCCTGCATAAAATGGGGGTGGCCTTTGACCAGCTCCAGAACCGAGGCCTCTTTTTCAGGGTTGCGGAAACAGGTGATGGTGAATTGACCTAAGGTGATTTCAAAGGTTTCGTGGAACACCAGTTTAACGATCTGTTTTTTGCCGCTGCCAAGGTCCTCGGTGCGCGGCACCCACTGTTTTACCTGTTCATCGACGCCAAAACGGCCTTCTTTGGTATATCCGGTGACCAGCAGGTATCTGTCGTCAACCACCAGGACATCGCCATAATCAATGGATGTGAAATCGGAAGTGTCGGTGAAGATGTTCGGTGTACGGCGGATGGAGCGGGTTACCCGATGAAGTTTAAGTTTCCTGGCGATATCGGGCGGCAGATCGGAAATTTCCATGATTAACCGACAACCCAGACCGTAAAATTTGCATTCTGGTGGATCAGATTGGACGAGATGGAGCCGAACAGGAATTCTTCAGCTTTGGATACGCCCCGTTTGCCGACGACGATGGTTCCACAATCCTCTTCCTCCCTGCCGTCGAGAATGACTTGGCTGATGGTTTTATTGTCTGCCATGACACATTTGGTTTTGATGATTTCCGGGGATATACCATGCTGGAGGAGAATGTCTTCAGACTCCTTAAAAATAGCCTGGGCACCTTCTTCTTTTTCCTGCTGATAATCGGATAAACTCTTTCCGGATTGATAATAGTGGGGAGGCGGTGCAGGATAAATGTTGAGCAGGATGCATTCAATGTCCTTTGCCGGTCCAAAAAGAGCGCCAAAATAATTCAGCGCCTTTGTCGAGGCCTCTGTTCCGTTCACCGCGATCAGGAATCGTTTCAGCTCAGCCATAGGTTTCTCCTGTCGTGCTGTGGTTATCCTGCAACCATTCAAGGTCTTTTAAGTGATATCACCATAGTTCAATGCTCACGGGTGAAGGGTGCAGGCTTGACCGACCATAAGCTTAACTAACTCAGTCATTGTTTTATGGGTTGAGGTCGATATGCCTTTTTCGTCGCCGTATCTTGTTATGGTCTCATTAAGCGCCTCGATCTCCGTTCGATTACCGTTAATAATGTCCTGAAGCATGGAAGAGAGGTTGTCCCGGGTATTGTTGCAGGAATCGAACAGCAGTTCATAAAGGTTGGGATAGACCAGGTCGATCGAGTGGGCCTGGGCCACATTTATGCCTTCATCTACCAGCCGTTTCATCAGCTCGATCGATTCCATATTCTCCAGGAGCTGACCATTTTTGACCCGCAAAATCGAAGATAGCGGATTGATAGCCGAATAGATAATCACCTTGCACCATAAGCGGCCGATAATTCTCTGGCAGAGCTCGCATTCAAGACCGCATTCAGTCAAGGTTGTGCTGATCATCCTGGTGCGTTCCGACTCGGTGCCGTCCAACTCACCGATATACGTTTTGCCGCTGCCCCCATGTCTGACAACACCGGGATCAAGGCTGGTTCCGGCCATGAAAGTGAAGCCGCCGATGATAGATTCCGGGCCTACCACCTTTTCCATGGTTTCCAGGTTGCCAAGACCTGTCTGTAAACTGAGGAGGGGAGACTGTTCCGAAATAAGGTGTTCAACAGGACGAATGGCAGACAGGGTATCGAACGATTTCACGGTGAGTAAAATGAAATTGCACTGTTCAACCAGCTTTGCATCGCTTACAGCTTCTGCCGGGGTATAAACGACCTCACCCATCTCTTCGGCGCCATAAGCCATAAAACCAAGCCCCTGGTTGTTGATTGCCTCAACCACTTCCTCTTTCTTTTCAATAAAGATGACGGAATGATTCTGCCTGGACAGATAGACTCCAAAGATTCGGCCGATTGCACCGGCACCGACTATGACAATTTTCATGGCATCTCCCTCTGTTCAGAGGTTTTATATATATTTTCCTGTACCTGAATTATATCAATTCGTTCAAGTCAGTGTCAAATTAATGGTGTTTGGATGAGATAGATAAAAAAGCCGGCCTTTACATTGCCTATGCGTTTTTTCTATGCAGAATTTTATAGGCGTGATAGAAGGGAATAAGTTTGGATGGATAGTTACACAAAATAATAGCACCCATGTCATTGCGAGCGTAGCAAAGCAATCTTGCTTTGAATTTGATTTTACTGCGGGAATAACAACTAAAAACGTATCAAGCTCAGTTTCAATAAATTCTTTAGGACAAAACAGTGACATTTCAATCCTGGTTCATTTATCTGACACTTGCTATTCTTGCCGCATTGACACCTGGCCCTGCGATATTGCTGATTACCACCAACGCCACCTTGTATGGATGGAAAAAGTCTGTCTTTGCAGCCCTTGGCAACATTTTCGGTTTGTTCTGTATGGGTATAGTCACCGTTGCCGGTCTTGGAGTGATTCTGGAAAGCTCAATATTGGTCTTTAATGTGGTACGATATTTGGGAGCCGCCTATCTCATCTACTTGGGTGTTCAGCTCTTTTTACAAAAAAACGGTAGAGTAGAAGCGAATAATTCAAAAGCGCAACAGAATAACATTTCCAGACGGAAATTATTCTTCCAGGCCTTTGGAGTAGCGGTCTCCAACCCAAAAGCGATTGTCTTTCTGACCGCTCTGTTTCCGCAGTTTGTTAATGTTCAGGAACCGCTGGCTATCCAGTTTGTCATCCTGATAACCACCCTGATGGTTGTCTCTTTTTCCTTTCTGATGTTCTACGCCTTTCTAACGGACAGAGTACGGGGCTGGCTGAATATGTCCGGCCGTGACTCGATTGTCCGACGTG
>CAZLGM010000143.1:0-8662 GCA_964558875.1 uncultured Desulfocapsaceae bacterium | reverse complement strand
TGATATGACTCTTCAACCGCACCAGTTCCTCTGTTACATCACTTTTATCGGCTAATACGGCAACCTCCTGGGCCAGTCGCAGGGGATCGAGTTGTTTGGGGTCATCCAGCAACTTCTCAAGCCTCTCTTTGATGGCGGTCTGCCTTCTGGCAACCAGCTCCGGCACCATGGATTCGATTTCGTCAACGGTTTCGGAAAAAAACGTCAATCTTTCCGTCAAGTCCCGGGCCATGGCCTGCCCCTCTTTTTCCCTCATCTTCCGGCAATTTAAAAGAGCATCCTCCAAAGCCATCTCAATGACGGGCCAGGCAGTATCCGGATCCTCACTCTCCCGCTCACGCACAATCACATCGGGAAGTGTGGCCAACAGTGAGATGTCTATTTCGGATCCAATGTCCAGTTCTCCAGCTAACCGGGATAGTCGATCTTTATATTCCCGAGCAAGGGATTCATTGAGGTCCACCCGGATCAGGTCGGAAAAATCCCCGTTGACCGAAAAGAACAGATCAATACGACCCCGCTCATGATATTGTTGGACCTTCTTTTTAATCTTCTCCTCTAAAACAGAATAACCGTTCGGGAGCTTGACTTTGATATCCAGGTAGCGATGATTGACAGACCGAACCTCTGCTACCCAGATCCGTCCATCCGATTCGGCCTCACCCCGGCCAAAACCTGTCATGCTTGGTCTTTCCATGAATCCTTCCTTAGCGATTATTAATTGGTATTGCAGTCATTTCAACTCAGCTTTCGATTGAGCGGATCATGCTGTGCAAACTACTTCTACAACCGATTGCTCACCTCAACAAGATGTTCTGCTGTTCTCTCTGCCGAGAATACCAATGATTCCAGATCGAGAATATCAAGAACATTGCAGTCGAAAAGCACTTTGACCTTGGCGGGAAAACCGTCCTCAGGCTCCTCATCCCAAAAAAGCAGGAAAATCGGCAGCCTGGGCAATACCTGAAAGATCAATGCGGCACTACAGTTCTGCTCTGTGTCTTTTATTTCCCGACCACTGATCTTCACTCCACAGTCCAGGAGATGCTCCGGCTTACCGGTAAAATGGTCGGCAATACGATCCTCGCAGTATCGATTGAGCGTATGTACTTTCGAGATGGAATTTGGCAGCGACTCCATACCGATCCAATCAGGAACAGGCTCTTCTCCACCTCCAAAATAAATATAATTATAGAGAAGAATCTGATCTCTGGGATCTTCAGGTTCCTCACCATTTATGAGTATCCCGTCTGTGGAGAGTTGTACCTGCTGGCCCAGGTAGAGAAAACGCATCACGTTTGGTTCTTTACTGTTCCATTCACATCCGGTGGAAACGGCAACCTTCTCCATATCGATGCTTTCTATTTTACTTTTCAGATGGGCAACCAGAGCAAGATCCTTTTCATCCAGAGCCCTTTCTACACCATTTAATCCATCTGTTCCCCTGTCCTTGGAACTGAACTCATCACCCAATTGGGACCCATCGATATACGGACACTTGGACGGATCCTCTCCGCCCTTGGTAACAGAAGCGGCAAATGCCAGGCAGGCGGGATATCCACATTCACCGCAGTTATCCATTTTTGTTAATTTCAGGAATTCATGTGGTTGCATAGCTACATGTTTTTACTTGATGTGTTAAATCGCCCTGTATTGGCAAATAGAATTTTTATTTCAGGTCGTTCATAAAAGAAATTATCTATTGGGACAGGGAAACAAATCTGAACCCGTGGCACCACGAGTTCAGGTAAAAAAGAAAAAGCGATGTAAAAGTACCACCTCCTTTTACATCGCTTTATAGAATTATCTCAAGATTGTTTTTCAACAATCACTGGAAAAGAATGTTATTTTGTCGCGCTGTTTAATGCGGTAATAATCTCGTCACTGACATCAACCGCCTTGTGGAAATAAATAACGCCGCTCTTAATATCAAAGATGATCGCATAGCCGTTTTTTGAGCCATATTCTTCAACGATCTTTTCAAGCTGTTTGAGGATGGGACCAAGTTCTTTATCCTGGAGTTGTTTAACTTCAAAGCGGGCGTCTTCGCTTTTGGCCTGCAGCTCACGCCTCATTTTCTTGAACTCCCGAACCTTCTCATCTTTCTTTTCTTTCGACCAGGCAGAGCTTTTCTTTTCTATCTCTTTCTGCAGGTTGTTTAACTCTTCTTCTTCTGTTTTGAATTTCGCCTGCAGCCCTTTAATCTTTTCTTCAACTTTAACCTTCGCTTTTTGACCAACGGTTGACAAAGACAGAATTTTCTGAACATTCATCACTCCGATCTTTACCGGATCCGCCGCCTGCACCGGATTTGCCTGTGTCATCACACAAACAGCAAAAAATGTTACTACTCCGGTCCAAATTGATTTCTTCAAGGTCATATTGTTCTCCTGGCCGTTTTGCCCAAATATATCTTTTGTCCTTATCTTTTGCAAAAGACAGTAACAATAATAAATGAGGTATCAATCCAGATACTGGACTGATACCTCACTTTCAATCACAACAAATAATTACTACAGCAAATGTACGAACTGTTCCCTATTTTACAATAACAAAATCATCACGTCGGTTCTGAGCCCATGCCAACTCATCCTGACCGTGCAAGAGAATGCGTTCTTCCCCGAAGCTAATTGTGGAAAGCTGCTTCTCATCCACCCCCAGGTTAATCAGGTATTTTTTCGCACTCAATGCGCGCCGCTCACCCAGCGCCATGTTATACTCATTGGTGCCACGGGGGTCGCAATTCCCTTCGATTCTGATCTTCAATTGGGGATTCTTTGTCATGAAATCAGCATCCAATTCAATCCTGGAAACCTGGTCTTGACGAATTTCAGACGAATCGAAATCGAAATAAATCGGTACCATGGGGCCCGATGTTCTCCCTTCCATGATTCCAAGTGGTTTCGATTCCAGCGGCTCAGCCTTACCCATAGCCGGTTTCATTTCTTTGTCGGTATCACTGTCACCACAACCGGTGAGAGTAAAAGCAAACAACACAAGAAAGACAGCCACAACACTTTTCATCCTCCACAGCATGATAATCTCCTGTTTCTGACATTGATGTATTTAGGAAGAACATAAATTCATAACGGAGCTTCCTCCCACCTGAAAACCTGTATATAAAACTGCACTATAATGTTTCATCTTGACTAATTTCAACCTATTTTTCTAATATGTGTCGTATCTCATAAAAAGAAATGCAAGACCTGCTCAAATAGGATAAAAATTGGGCCTCATTCCGACATCCGTCCATTAAGATCGGATCAGGACTATTACGTTAATATTTGATTCACCAGTATTTCACTTGACTGCTTTTAATACGATGCAAAAACAAACCGACCAACAAAACCTGGAAAAACTCATTGCCAAGAATGAATTCGGTACCTACATGGGGATTTCCCAGAAGCAATTCGATATCGTCTGGAATAGACTGACTAATCCTAACGGCAACTCCGTTTTATATATCAGTATGGAAATCGGTGCTGATCCGGATGTATACAATCCGCTGAGAAGCCATCTTTCCCTCTACTCAGGCGCAGCGATTACTGATCCGGATATTCATTCACAACTGGAGAAACAACTGACAGGTCCTGGAAAAATACCCACATATTCAGGGGGACTCGGTGTCCTTGCCGGTGATACACTAAAGAGCTTTGCTGAGTTTAAAATCCCTGTTGCCGCAATCAGCCTGTTGTATCGACATGGTTTTTTCACTCAGATCGTCGATTCCAGACTTGGTCAGATCGATAAAATCGAAGATTGGAAACCGGAAGACACCCCCGGCCTCTACTTACTAAAAGACCCTAAAGACAACTCCAGACCCCTGACCATTGAGGTGCCGTTTTACAATGAATATGACCAGGAGACACTGGCTCTTGCTCATGTCTGGATGAAACTTGAATTCAATCACAGTCTCGATTATTTCATTCCGGAATTTCTTCTCGACTTCTCTTTGCCTGAAACAGCCCCTGTCATCCGCAACAGTGTCATGCAGCTGTATAATTCAGAGTCCAACATCGTCAAAGCCATTCAACGACGTATGCTTGGGATCGGCATTATTCCAGTTATGCAGCAGCTGGGCATAACATCAAGAACTTTTCATTTAAATGAACAGCATGGTGTTGTCCTGGCCATGCAGTTGATCTCCGAAGAAATACAAAACAACAACCACTCCACGGGTCTGAAACACGGTACTAACAACCAGATTGAAGAAGCCGCAAAGAAGATTGCCGATCACATTGTCTATACCATTCATACTCCGGTAAAAGCAGGCCATGATCGCTTTGACAAATCGTTGTACGCCGGCATCAGTCAAAAAACCTGCCAGCATGTCTTGAACCTGCTGGCCAGCGATGAAGATGAGCCGCACACCTACAATTTCACCAATCTTGCCATGCGGGTCAATCGGTCCACAAACAGTGTCAGCCGACTGCACCGTGATGTAACCCGGAAACAGTTCCCCCAATTCTCTGACAAGATCTCTGCCATTACCAACGGTGTCCACCATCTGACCTGGATCAGCGACGCAAGGGGCCTCTTTTTCGATACAATTCCTGAACTTGAGGGCTGGCGGGACGATCCCGGTGTTTTCTCGAAACTGGACACTTTGATCAGCGATAAACAATTTCGCCAATCATTCTGGGATGTATGGCATCAAGACACGGTAACACTCTATGATTATCTCAATGACATGCTGGTTGCACACCGTAACCGTATGACCAGCACCTGGATTGATCCTCCGAACTACTTCTCGTCATTAATCGACCATGACACCAAACTGGAACCCGACACCTTTACCATTGGTTTTGCCAGGCGCTTTTCCACCTATAAACGTGCTGATCTCATTTTTTACGATATCGATAAACTCTGTGAAATACTGACTGCTACGAACCAGAAAATCAACTTCATCTTTGCCGGCAAGGCGCACCCAGCCGATGAACCCGGCAAAACGGTTATCAAGTCCATCCTCGACCATCAGGAGAGGCTGTATGACAAAAGCGATGGTCGGATCAATCTTATTTTCATACCCAATTACAACATGAAAATCGCAAAAATGCTGGTATCTGGGGTTCACGCCTGGTTGAATACTCCGAAAAGGCCTTTGGAAGCATCCGGAACCAGCGGTATGAAAGCGGCCATGAATGGGGTTCCCAATATATCATCCCTGGACGGCTGGTGGGTCGAAGGGTACCACAACGGTGAGACCGGATGGAAGTTCGGTCATGAGGGAACGGTAGAAACCGCATGTCTGGATGAATCCCGTGAAACACTCCTCTACGAAGAAGACTCATTGTCATTTTATCAGCTGCTTCCCGATATTCTCCAATCCTTTTATCACAAAAATGATCAGTGGGAATTTCTTGACAAATCAATTCAAAACCTGATTATCAATGTTCCAATCTTCAACACCCACCGCATGACTGCCGAATATCTCGACAAATACAGGCTCAAGCTGAATGTGACCCAAAAAAAGAAAATGACTCACTTTTCTCAACTTTACAGTAGTGATATTTAATTTTTCCGATTAGTATAAATAGGTTCAGCAAGAGAACGAGTCTGTTCAAGGATGGTATCAACCAGGTCTGGAGAAAGAGGAGATTGATATGGCAAAAGTACACATCAGCCCGAATCGCGCTACAGATAAAACCATCCGAGCTATCGACCGCAAGCGTGAAAACGAGCGGCGAAAGATGTTTCATTACGCTCAGGAACACGCCGATCTTTTTGCCAAAAAGCTTGTACAGCGTCTCATCGACAGAGAAATCATCGAAACTGACTCAGTTGAGTCTTTGCAGGAAGCCTTCTCAAAACAGATGAAACGGATGGGCGGCCTGGATGAATTCGACCTGCAGATGAAACTTGCTCCTGTACGAACCCTCGTACAGGATCCGAATATTGTCACTCTTTATCTCACCCAGTACGTCATTGAAGATCTGATCGAGCACCCTTCCATCATGGATATTTTCGGCGAAGACCTTGATATCTACCGGGCAATCGACTCAATCATGAAGGTATTGCGTCCTCAGCAGTGACCCGTCCGGCCAAAACGCCCCATCTGGTCTATGCTGACCTTGGCGGTAATATCAATGACTTTCCCGACCTGGCAATGGCGGGAAGAAGCAACTCCCGCTATCAAATCCCGGATCGGTATGATCTGATAGAACTCCCCGAGGGCAGCGAACTGTTTATTCTTCCGGGCAGGCTGCCTGTTGGCTGTGACCCGCAAACAGGTGAGCCGCTGCTGCTCGAAGAGGACCCGGCCAGGCCCGGGGAAACAATTCAGGCTGTTGCTGCCTTTATGGCCCCCGCCCATACGGCAATCCTGAACAGCGCCTACCAGACCAGAGCTGACAACGCTCCTCTGCTCCCGCTTTTTGCCTACACCAGCGTCGGTTGGCTTGACGGCCGTTTCTGGGTTACCGCTTTTAGAAGCGATACGGATGCACGTCAGGATTTTGACCAGTTTTCCCCCCGTCTTATTGAAAAGAGAACCCGGAAACGTCTGGAACAATTCAAAGACAACAGGCTGGTACAGCACCTTGGTAAATGCTGTCTTGTCTATTGTTGTCCTGCAGCTCGCAACTACTTTCTGGGTCGGTGGGAAGCACCTCTGCCGACTTCACCCACCTGTAATGCCAGATGTGTCGGCTGCATTTCTCTGCAGCCTTCCGGTTGCTGCCCATCCACCCAGGACCGGATCACATTTGTTCCGACTCCAAAAGAAGTCGCCCAAATCGCTGTTGAACACCTGGAAAACGCTCCCCAGGCCATTGTCAGTTTTGGGCAGGGATGCGAAGGGGAACCGCTTCTCCAGGCAGGACTGATCGACAAAGCAATCAGAATGATACGGCGTACAACAGGAAAAGGAACGATCAATCTGAACTCGAACTCAAGCCTGCCCGACCAGGTAGAACACCTTGCAAAGGCGGGGCTCGACAGTCTCCGGGTCAGTCTGAACTCCTGCCAGGAGAAATTATATAGCAACTATTACAGACCAAAGAATTACCGTTTCGCCGATGTTAAAAACTCCATTCGAGTGATGAAAAAATATGATCGCTTTGTGTCGCTCAACTACTTCATTCTACCCGGAGTGACCGACTCCCACGATGAATTTGACGCTCTGTGCAATCTCCTGTCCGATTGCCGACCCGACCTCATCCAGCTACGCAATCTCAACATGGATCCGGAATGGTATCTTGAATCGATTCAATTTCCTGAGACAAACCAGGCCATGGGAATCAGGAACTGGTTGAAAAAACTTAAAAAACGTTTCCCTTCGCTTCAATTCGGCTACTACAACCCTCCATTACGCTGATAGAGCGCCTTTTTTAGAAACTGGTGAGTTTTAAGATTACAGCGGTCTGAAAGGCAGCATACCCTATCACCATAACAAATTGGAATTACATGGAAAGATGAGTTTTTTGTTGTTTTTTCTTTCATAGGCATATATTGTTAATAGGAATTTTTATCATTAACTGGTTGAATTGCTTGATTTCAGTCAAGTCAACTTAAAAATAAACGAGAAATAAAATGAACCGGATAACCAATATGCGACTGACGACCCAGAGGCAGATTATTCTGGAAGAACTGCAAAGCGTCAAATCTCACCCCACTGCCGGGGAAGTATACGATATGGTAAGAAAACGTCTGCCTCGCATCGGGCTCGGAACGGTATATCGAAACCTGGAGTTGATGGCCAATAGCGGGATCATTTTGAAGATTGAAGTCGGTGGCACCCAGAAACGCTTCGATGCCACCACCACGCCGCACCATCATATCCGGTGCATCAAATGTGAGAGGGTCGATGACATCAATATTGAATTTACTGATGATATCAATCGACTGGCCGCCGATTCGAGCCAGTACCAGATACTGGGTCATCATATCGAATTCACCGGTCTCTGCCATGACTGCTCAGCCATGGAAAGAAAGGAAACGATCAATTAACAGTCCGGTTGTTACAATAAAAAAGGGGAGTACAGCATTGAGCTGCACTCCCCTTTTTTTATTTTATCGTATCTGTTTATGAAAAACAGACCTTACAAAAACGCCGCTTACCAACCTTTATAATATATTCTCCTCCTGGACCGATCTTGGTATCACCATCTGTCACCTTTTCCCCGTCAATGGAGACAGCATTCTGTTTGATCATTCGACGGCCGTCGGAAATTGAATTAACCAGTTCAAGCTGTACGAGCAGCTTGGGGAGCCAGATCGCTTCGCCGGCAGAAACGGTTTTTACAGGAATATCTTCCGGCAGTCCCCCCTTTTTGAAGATCTTTTCAAATTCCGCTTCTGCCTTGTCAGCTGCTTCCTGGGAGTGGAACCTCGCAGTCAGCTCCCTGGCCAGTTGCTTTTTCACTTCTTTGGGGTGGATATCACCGGCCTCCATCTTCTGTTTCAACTCTGTAATTTGATCCGAAGACAGATCACTGAGCAGTTCGTAATAACGAAACATCAGGTCATCGGAGACGGAAAGCACTTTACCGTAAATATCGGAAGGCGGTTCGGTAATGCCGATATAATTCCCCAATGATTTACTCATTTTATTGACACCATCCAGACCTTCGAGAAGCGGCATGGTGATCACGACCTGCGGCTTCTGGCTGTTTGACCGTTGCAAATCACGGCCCATGAGAAGGTTGAACTTCTGATCGGTCCC
>CAZLGM010000142.1:0-8669 GCA_964558875.1 uncultured Desulfocapsaceae bacterium | reverse complement strand
CACTCATTGCCCTGAAAGGTGTTCGCAACGGTAACCTGGCAATGAGTTCGACCGGCATTCATCTCCATTAGTCCGGTTCAGCGACTCATGCATATCTCAGAAGGTATCCTCTCAGCTCCCATCCTGGCCGGCGGTGCCGTCCTCTCTGTTGCCGGTTGCGCCATCGGCCTCAAAAAATTGGATTATGACCGCATCATGAGTGTAGCCATGTTCGGTTCCGCCTTTTTCGTTGCCTCATTAATCCATGTTCCCGCTGGCATCGGTTCAGTCCATCTGCTACTGAACGGTTTGATGGGGCTGATTCTCGGCTGGTCCGCTTTCCCGGCAATTCTCGCGGCCTTACTCCTTCAGACCATTTTCTTTCAATATGGTGGTCTTCTGGTCCTGGGTGTGAACGGGATTAACATTGCCGGACCGGCTGTTCTCTGCGGTTTCCTGTTCAGATCCTTTATCTTAAAAAATCCCAGAGGACTGCTGATCGGTTCATTCTGTGCCGGATTTTTTACCATGGGATTGTCTGTACTCGGTATGGCTTTTTCTCTCTGGCTCTCAGATCAAAACTTCTTCAAGGCAGCCGCCGTACTGCTCATCGGCCACCTGCCGATAATGGTCATCGAAGGTTTGGTCACTATGATTGTGGTCCGCTTTTTAGCTAAAGTCCAACCCGATATTCTTACTTTTTCATATTCGGTGGAGAACTCCTGATGGCGCGCGCCAAGAGCAGAAAAGAGAGTTTTGGGACCAGATTGAAAACGGATCTTGAAAACGACCGCTCCGCCTGGATGCTGTTTCTCTCGAACTGTTTCATCATCGTTCTGGCTATTGTTCAACAATGGTACATCGGTGAGCTTCTCTGGACCTACTGGCTGCAAAATATCATTATCGGTTTTTTCAACTGGAGACGAATTTCAAATCTGAAAAACTTCAGCACAAAAGGCTTTAAGATAAATGGAAAACAGGTACAGCCAACCGAGGAAACAAAGAGATCGACTGCCAGCTTTTTCCTGATCCATTACTCTATTTTTCACATTGCCTATCTCATTTTTCTCCTGTTTGTCACCCCTGCAATGGATCAACGATTTCTCCTTCATGGTACCATCGGGCTTGCAATTTTTTTGTTCAACCACACCTTTTCCTATCGCTACAATAAAGAGCGTGACGCCGCCGGCTGCCCTGACATCGGCAGTATGATGTTCTTTCCCTATTTCCGTATCATTCCCATGCATCTGATTATCTTTATCGGCGGCTATTTCGGAGACGGTTCCATGTTCACGCTTTTATTCTTTCTGTTATTGAAAACAGCCGTCGACTTGCTGATGCACCTTGTCGGTCACCGGCTGATGCAATCAGCACCAAAGGAGGACGCTGCCCATGTTTCCGTTTAGTCAACAGGGATATAGGACCGGTTTGGCCAGGATCAAAGGGACCATTTTACTACTTTTTTCTGTCCTTTGGTTCCCCACTGATGTTTTTTCACACGGCATGAAAATAACGGCCCGGATGGACAACAGGCAATTGGTAGTCGAATCCTCCCTTGAGGGGCACAAACTGCCGAAGGGCAGTGAGGTTGTGGTAACCGATAACCAATCAAAAAAAGAATTGCTCAAAGGTGCAGTGGCAACCAAAGGAATCTTCAAGGTCCCGCTGCCGACTGATCTGCTGGCGAACCCGGTTGATCTATTGGTCAGTGTAAGTGACCGATACGGGCACCATGCCAAAACAGTTGTCAAACATGAGCTGTATGAAGGGTTGCTGCCACAGAAACAAAAATCTCAGTCACACACTCAGCAACCTCAAAAAGATCAACCAGAAAAAGAGCTCCCCACCTCGCAAGAGAGTCTGCGCCAAATGATGGGTGAGCTTATGGAACAGAAACTCTCACCCGTTCGTGCTCAACTGGCTGCCCTTGAAAAAGATCGGGTTTCATTTCGTGATATCATTGGCGGCATCGGTTACCTAGTCGGACTGGCAGGTCTTGCCGCCTGGATGAGGAGCCGTAAATGAACGAACAGTTCGCTTTCGGCAGATCAATTTTCCACGCTCTCGACCCGCGGGGAAAGATAATTGCGGTTGGCACGTTCACCGTCATTCTTGCTCTTACCAATCAATATAGTGTTGCCGGGGCCAGTCTGTTTATCGGTGTTATTTTCCTTTTCATCAGCCGGCTTGACCCCAACGCGGTTGCCAGGCGGCTTCTTGCGGTCAACAGTTTTACCCTTTTTCTCTGGCTGACCCTCCCATTGACCTACGGCGGTCCCTCCTCACTGACCATTGGTCCGCTGCCTCTTTCCGAAACCGGCATACGGCTGGCGTCTCTTATCACTTTAAAAACCAATTCAATTGTCCTGATAGTGATCTGTCTGCTTGCCACTTCGTCTATCGGCGCTCTAGGCCATGGCCTGCACCGATTGCGCCTGCCGGCAAAACTTTGCTATCTGCTGCTCTATTCGTATCGCTATGTTTTCGTAATCCATCAGGAATACAGTCGTCTCAGGCGGGCTGCCAGGATGAGGAATTTCTCTCCCCGAACCACTTTTCATACCTATAAAACCTACAGCTACCTGTTCGGCATGACCGTCATCCAAAGCTGGAACCGGTCCAAACGTGTCAGCCAGGCTATGCTTCTTCGCGGTTTTGACGGTCGGCTTGTCACTCTTGACCAGCTTCGGTTTACAAAAAAAGACTATTGCTTCCTTTTCTTCGTTATTTCCATAACAGCCGGACTGTTACTGACCGGCTGTTGGTGGCCACTTCCATGGAAGGGAACAACATAAACTCATTGCCAACCATGACAACTTCACACTTCATTGAGCTGCACAACATTTATTACAGCTATTCCGGGGGTCCGGCTGTTCTGGACAATATCCATTTTCATATGGACGATGAACATGTCGGTTTAATCGGGGCCAATGGCAGCGGCAAAACTACCATGCTGCAGATCATCGTCGGTCTTCTTACTCCCTTAAAAGGCTGCATTCGTTTTAAAGGCAAGAATATCTTAAAGGACGATGACTTCCGGGAACTGAGAAAAGATGTGGGGTTCCTTTTTCAAAATACAGATGACCAGCTTTTCTCTCCTACTGTTCTTGAAGATGTGGCCTTCGGCCCTTTGAATATGGGCCTTTCAGCCCAGGAAGCCAGACATATCAGCATCGAAACCCTTGAACGTCTTGGTTTGAGCGGTTTTGAAAACCGGATTACTCATATGCTTTCCGGCGGTGAAAAGAAGCTGGTGGCCCTGGCCTCAATCCTTGCCATGCGTCCCAGACTTTTACTGCTTGATGAACCGACAAACGACCTTGATCCGGAAACCCGTTCCCGGCTGATTGATATTCTTAGCAGCCTGAACAAGCCCTCTATTATCATCTCCCATGATTGGGACTTTCTCGAGCAAACGACAGACATTCTATACAATCTTGAAAACGGTCGCCTGGATCGCTGTGAAGAAGGACATATCCACACCCATCGTCACATTCATCCATACGGCGATCAGCCTCACCACCATCATGATGAATAAGACAGACGATTATTACAGCTACCTTTTAAGGAGACAATTATGAAAACGACCCTCTTTGTTCTCACATCACTCCTGTTGTTTCCCGCTTCATCCTTCGCGCACTCAGTTGGTGGGGGCGGTATCATTGCCGGCCTCAGTCATCCGGTCCTTGGTCTCGATCATCTGCTGGCAATGGTCTGCGTCGGTATTCTCAGCGCTCAAATCGGCGGCAGGGCCATCTGGACCATCCCTATGACCTTCGTTGGTGTTATGCTGATCGGCGGACTACTTGGAATGTCTGGTGTTGCGTTAATGTCTGTCGAGCTTGGTATAACCCTCTCAGTAATCGTCCTTGGCCTTGCCCTTGCCGTGGGGAAAAAGTTTCCCACAGGAACCGCCCTTCTCTTTGTTGGTTTTTTTGCCCTTTTCCACGGCCATGCCCATGGGACGGAAATGCCTACCCTCGTTCGACCGGCCCTATACGCTCTCGGTTTTGTCAGCGGTACGGCTCTGATCCATCTCGGTGGCGTATTGATCGGTTTTCTTTCAAACCGGTTTGCTCGAGGACCTCAACTGCTCCGCCTCGGCGGTGTCGGAGTGGCCGGTGTCGGACTTTTTTTGTTAATTGGCTAGGCGAAAGACCTCTTTTCAACTATTATTCGTGAGGTGGTTAAAAAGAGTCAAAATCGCTAATACCAGTGTAAATATGATAATCCGCTTTCTCTGTCTTTTTATTGCTCTTTCTTGTGCCGTCCCATTGACCGGTCATGCTGACAATATCCAGCAGATAATTGAAGACCTGGGCATAGAGATCAAAAGGGAAAACAACTCCCTGCAAAAAAGCAAACTGCACATCTACCGGGCGCGGCATTACACCCGGTTGGGAGAATGGGAAAAAGGCCTGGAAGATTATACCAGTGCCTTGGAGCTTAACCATCAGGCCTGGATTCACCTGGAACGAAGCCGATTTTTAATGGCTACAGGCAACTATCGACTGGCCTATGAAGATGCTGTGGCCGCAAAAAACGAACTCAAGACTCTTGCTCCAGAAGCAAATGAAATTATCCGGCAGGCAGTGGATAAAATCGATGATCAGAACACTCTGGATAATCCACCGACCATCATTATGGATTCCAGAGCGAACCCCAACCGGAAGAGTCGATTCGATCTTATGGAAGCAGCTGGTATTTTTGATGCCAAAGAAAAGAAGCTTCGACAATCCAGGCAAAAAAGGATGGCCTCAAGACCGCAGCAAGCCCCTTCTGCCGCACCCGTAAAATCCCAGCCGAAACGAAGAGGCTGACGAGTCCGCTTTTAAGATGCGGGTCCCGCATCCCCAACCGCACCTCAACGATTCCACACTGAATTCATGAACCAGGACCGGAAGATTGGTTGCTTCATCTCGCCTCACGGCCTGGGCCATGCTACCCGGATCTGCGCCATTCTTTCCTCCCTGCAGGAAAAAACAAAAGGGATTACGCCCCACCTGTTCACCAGTCTTCCAAGTGCTGTTTTCAAAGAGAGCGTTGGGAACTTCATCCAACATTCCATCGAGGTGGATGTCGGTCTTGCCCAGCGTGACAGCTTGGCTGTCGACCTGGATACAACCATAAACAGGCTTGACAACTTGCTGCCGTATCCCAAATCGCTTGTGGAAAAGCTGGCGGATGAGTGTCGGGATTTTTCCTGTATCCTCTGCGATATCGCACCTCTTGGAATACTGGTAGCTGAACGGGCATCAATTCCCTCGGTACTGATTGAGAACTTCACCTGGGACTGGATTTATCAGCCGTATACAATGCTCGACAAGCGGCTGATACGGTTCAGCCGCTACTTCAGTCAACTCTTCAAACAGGCCGATTACCATGTTCAGACTGAACCGATCTGCCAACCGGCTGATGCCGATTTGAGCTGCGGCCCCGTCTTCAGGCCAATCAGATCCTCCCGGAAAATGATCAGAACACAACTTGGCTGCAATGACCTGCCTGTTATCCTGATCACAATGGGCGGCTTGGAACTGGAACTGCCCTTTATCGACAGGCTGGGCGAACTTCCATATTTTTTTGTTCTTCCAGGGCAGCCGGAAACCAAACTTATTGGTAACAACACATTACTGCTTGGGTGGCAGCAAAGCTTCTTCCATCCAGACCTTGTGAACACAGCCGATCTGGTCCTGTGTAAATCCGGCTACTCAACCATCGCCGAATGTTATCAGGCAGGAGCCCGAGTCTGCTGCGTCTCACGTGATATTTTTCCAGAATCGAGAGTGGTTGAACGATTTGTCAAAGAGGAAATGAACGGATCGGTAATTTCAGCTGAGCACTTCCTGGCCGGAAACTGGATAACTGAATTTCCTGATCTGATTGATTCGGAACCTGTTAAAAGAAATGAAAAAAATGGTGCTGATGAAATTGCTGAATTTATTGCTATGATTCTTTCAACCCGCACCCGGACAATGGATACGGATGCGGGTTGAAATCAGTCAAGAGTAACCTACTGGCGCTTCGAGGACGTGGCTGACGGCAGACTGAGGATCAGGCCGCCGGATTCCCCTGAAAGCAGGGTCTGGGGATAACGGCCGTTCCACTTCTGGATGGAGTTATACTGGATCAGCTCGGCGGTGATCGATTCTGACAGCAGCTTATTGGCCTTCGCCTGGGCCTCTGCCTCTTTTTCAATCCTGTACGCCTTTGCGTCGGCATGGATGCGAATAGCCTCAGCTTCAGATAATGCCGCTTCCTGCTTGGCCTCGGCCTGTTTGACCTGCTGCTGGGCCTGTTGTTCAACAATGTTCAGCTGAGCCTTTTCTCTCTCCAGCTGTTCCTGTCGCTCTTTTGTCTGGATAACAGCGCTGGTGACAACAGAGGGCAGGGTAATATCTCTGAATAGAACAGCCTCGATAATTACACCTTTGGTCTCAAGATATTTACTCAAACCATCTTCCATATAGACCTGCATCTGCTGCTGGATAATGTCAAGGTAAAAATCCTGCGATTGCTTGACCGTCTTGCCCGCCTCTCTCAACAGAGACCGTACTTTGGGAGTAATATGTTTGGAAATGGTATCTTCAAGCCATCCGGTTTCCTGAAGAATCATCGGAGTTCTCGGCCCATCAAGCCTGAAAGTTACGGACACATCCATGGAGGTCTTCAGTTTGTCCTGGGAGGGAACTTGGACCTTATTCCAGGTATACGTCTGTTGCCTGAGGTCAAAGGTTGTAAATCTGAGCAGCGGATTGACCAGGTGAAAACCCTCACCATACGGTTCTTTCTGCACTTTTCCAAAAAAAGTCGCCACTTTATTGTGCCCGGCTTTGACCGTAATGTAGAACTGCTTCGCCGACAACGCCACGATAAGTAACAGAACAATCACAATTGCCGTTTTTCCACCAAAAATCTTCATTACACCTCCTGAAACTGCATTCGCTGTTTTTTTCAAAACCATTCCATCAATCCTCTTGCTAATATGATTTTACCGATTTACTGTCGCTATTGTTAAATTCATGCGTTTCAGATATTTCAAAATCTGAATCTACCGTCACTATAACATGGCATGTATTTCCGCATATTTCTTTAAAACATTTCTTTTTAAGTCCTGTGCGCTTCAATTTATTCAAAGAGCTCTGGGTAACTTCCAGACGGTCATTCTTAAAACAAACTGTTTCGATGGGTTCTTTGGGTATGAGTTCTCCATTTTTACAAACCGCATATTCCAATTTGACCTTAAAGCATTTACCAAACAACGTATCTTCAGCATCATACGGGCTTAAGTCACTCGATTCCCGGTTGTCCACCAAGACCTCGAAGCCATATTTATTTGATGATGGCTTATTGTTTTTCATTACTATCGAGGGGACCAGATCTACAGATACGCATGAAGGAGAAGAAAAACTTACTGTTGCCGCAGGGCCGTAACCTGCTTCATTATAAGCCTTTACTTCCACTCGATAATCATTGGAACAAGGTACATCTATCCTCGTACTAGAATATGTCTCTTCATCTTCAAAATGGAGAACTCCAGCCTGGTCATAAACCCTTATCAAAAAACCATCTTCATTCTCATTTTTATCCTCCCATTTTAACTCGTAACGATCAATAATCTGACCCGCTTGATGCTCTAAACCCCACATTCCCCAGATTTTAAGTTCATCAACAGCATGAGCAGGAGCCTCCAACTCCAGCCCTTTCACCGAGAGCAACATATCATACTCATTGTTTTCTTCAGTAGGTCCTTCATCAACAACGTTTTGCGGATCCACATCGATAATACCGGGAAAAAGATCTAAACTATTGACGGTTACCTCCGGGGCTGTCAAGCCTTTAAAGGACTTGGTGACCGATGCACCCGGCCCCAGATTTTTACCGATATCTGTTGAACAGCAGTCATCCAGACCGATATTGTTTCCAAACCGCCAGATCACCTGAAACGGGTCAGCTGCAGCCGATCCCCGGTTGGCAACCGTAAATACAGCCTTGAACCGCCCACCGGATTGAACTTGAGCGACCGGTTCTCCATTTTGTTCAAAATGTGCCTCGGTGATCACCAGATCCGGTTTTTCTTCTCTTTCAATCAACGTTTGGTCAATATAGTCGTTGTTTCCTGGAGGATCATTTGGCACCTCACCATCCTCATCGACAATGGCTTTCCAATTCATCATCCCAAAAACCGGATAAGTATAGGTACATTTATAGTTCCGGGTCTCATCACGTTCCAGTCCCCTGCTGTCACGAATATCACAGCCAACATCGCCTGTATCGTTCTCATGAGGATACCAGCGGAGAGTAAATGGCCCGGTGGGCACATCGCCGATATTCTGAATGAGAATGTCAAGGACGATGCTGAACGGTTCTTCCATTCTTTGCGGATCAGGAGCCTGAGCAGTCACTTCTCTGATTTCAAGGTCCGGAGTCAGCGCAAACTCGGCAATAACAACTTGTCCCCTGATAATGTTATTATCCGGAGGATCACCGGCTATCTCGCTCTCCTCATCCACCACAGCACGCCAGTTCATGGTGCCATGGTTTATATAGGGATCAGGAGAGCAGGTTACGACCGCTTCTTCGCCTGCACCCAGCCCACCCGTAATATCCCGGCTGCAGCCTAAGATGTTGAGCTGATTCCGTTTATACCAGCGGACAGTGAAAGCGTGAGCCCAGGCAGTACCAATATTTTT
>CAZLGM010000141.1:0-8700 GCA_964558875.1 uncultured Desulfocapsaceae bacterium | reverse complement strand
ATTTTATTGTCAATCATTCAACCGTACAAAAACTTGTTCACCATTAAAAGTTTTTCGGCTATCATCCACCATCTTAATTTTATTATGCGGTGAATGTATTGCCTCTTCACTTTTCAGCTATTCAATTAGCACAGGCGGGGACGATCGGTCAATTTAACTTTTTAGGAGTACACACCATGGCAGGATGCCCAAGTTGCGGATCCACAGACAAACACGGATCAGGAGGACCATTCTCTAAAGGCAGGGAACTGGTTGAATTTGTATATAACGCCCATGGAGGAACAGTACGGGATCAACTGATCGACGGCGGAGGCTACGAAACCACCTGCCAGGGCTGCGGCAAACCGTTTACACTCATCACATATGTCTGTAAATGCCCTGAATGTGGCGGAGTTCACGCTATCGCTCCGGTTCACCGAAGCGCTGAGCATATTCAGTTTGCCGGAAAAGGTGTCAGCTTCGAGTAACAAGCTGGCACTTTATCTTGTTCCCATGACAAAGCACCAGGAGTTTGGCCACTACTGACTTCGGAGTTGTTTCCATTATTTGGCAAACGTTTTCTTATACTCGCCATAGCCCTCTTTTTCCAGGTCTTCGACCGGAATAAATCTCAGAGACGCGGAATTGATACAGTAGCGCATTCCGGTTGGTTGCGGTCCGTCATTGAACACATGGCCGAGATGGGAATCACCGTACTTGGAACGAACTTCGGTTCGTACCATGAACAACGATCTGTCCTTTTTCTCGATAATATGCTCCTTTTCAAGAGGCTTTGTAAATGATGGCCAGCCGGTACCGGATTTGAACTTGTCCAATGAAGAGAACAGCGGTTCACCGGAAACGATATCCACATAAATACCCGGTTCCTTGTTGTCCCAATACTCATTCTGGAAGGGTGTCTCTGTTCCCTCATGCTGGGTTACCTTATACTGAATGGGATTGAGCGTCTGTTTTAGCGTCTTGTCATCCGGTTTAGTATAGGGTGGCTTCTTGGTAGTGTTCATTTCCTCAAAATGCCAGTTGTTCTTGATAAATGCTGAGCGGCCGGAACCGTTCTTATAGATGTTGTAATGGGCAAAATTTTTCTTGTAATAGTCCTGATGGTACTCCTCGGCCTCAAAAAACTTAGCGGCAGCCAGGATTTCAGTGGCAATAGGCCGATTAAATTTTTTCGAGTCAGCCAGATTCTTTTTTGATCGCTCGGCAATCTCTTTCTGTTGATCATCGGTAAAAAAGATGGCCGTCTTGTACTGCGGACCTCGGTCGGCAAACTGGCCGTATCCATCGGTGGGATCAATCTGGCGCCAAAAGGTCTCCACCAGGGTTTCATAGCTGATTTTCGCGGGATCATAGACGACCCGAACAGCCTCATAGTGACCGGTTGTACCGGATGCTACCTTTTTATAGGTGGCTTCCTCTTTGGTACCACCAATATAGCCGGCAGTTACATCGACAACACCCTCCAGAGCCTCAAACGGCGGCTCCATACACCAGAAACAACCGCCGCCAAAAATCGCCTCTTTCTTGTTGGCAGCAAAACTGCCGGGTTGGCCAAACATCAAAAAGCTGATTGCGAAAAAACCGCAGAAAATAACTGTTTTAATCATAACATCCTCCTAGTAGTTTTTCTTTGAATAAAAAGTATAGGCACTAAAGAATTGAAGGACAAGGGCTTCATCCAGCGGTGATAAAAAAGTGACTTTTCTATTTAAAAAAGAAGCACCCATGCTATACTGCCGCCTATGAAAACAAAAACGACCAACTCCAAAACCAAATTCATTTTCGTCACCGGCGGAGTCCTCTCCTCTCTTGGTAAAGGGCTTGCCTCTGCGGCCATCGGCGCTCTTCTGGAAAGCCGTGGTCTGACGGTCACCTTTCAGAAGCTTGACCCATATATAAATGTCGATCCGGGCACCATGAATCCTTTTCAGCACGGTGAAGTATACGTGACCAACGACGGGGCCGAAACGGACCTGGATATGGGTCATTACGAACGCTACACCAATGCCGTCATGGCCCAGAAAAACAATTACACCTCGGGCCGAATCTACTATTCGGTTATTAACAAGGAACGACGGGGTGAATATCTTGGAGGTACGGTTCAGGTCATTCCCCATATCACCGATGAGATCAAAGCTGCTGTGCTGCAGCTCGACGGCAGTGTCGATGTGGCTATAATTGAGATCGGCGGAACCATCGGCGACATCGAGGGACTGCCGTTTATCGAGGCGATCCGACAGCTGCGTGGCGATCTGGGAAAAGAGAACTCTCTTTACATACACCTGACCCTGGTGCCCTATATCAAGACCGCGGGTGAAGTGAAAACAAAACCGACCCAACATTCTGTGCGTGAACTGCGGGCGGATGGCATCCAGCCCGATATCCTGGTCTGTCGTACCGAAGTTCCACTGGCCCAGGATCTGAAACGAAAAATTGCCCTGTTCTGTAATGTGCCGGAAGACGCGGTCATCACTGCCATTGATGTGGATACCATCTATGAAGTTCCGCTTCATCTGCATAAGGAAGGGCTTGATGACAAGATTCTTGAGCTGCTCAACATCTGGACCGGCGCACCCAATATCCAGCCCTGGGTCGAGCTTGTCAATAAGATCAAAAACCCGAAACACACCGTTACCATCGGGGTGCCCGGAAAATACACCGATCTTACAGAATCCTACAAAAGCCTTAACGAAGCGTTGATGCATGGCGGTATTGCCAACGATGCCAAGGTGGAATTGCAGTATATCAGTGCCGAAGATCTGGAGAGCAAAGATCCGGCAGCACTGCTTAAAGAATGCGACGGCATCCTGGTCCCCGGCGGATTCGGCAAGCGAGGCGCGGAAGGAAAGATAAACGCCATTACCTATGCCCGCAAGCAAGGTATTCCCTATTTCGGTATCTGTCTTGGTATGCAGCTTGCCGTTGTCGAATTTACCAGAAACGTCGCCGGGCTGAAATCGGCCCACTCAAGCGAACTGGATCCCAAGACACCTGATCCTGTCATTTATCTGATCAAGGAATGGTTTGATTATCGCACCCAGCAGATACAGGTGCGTGACGAGAACTCCGATATGGGTGGAACTCTGCGGCTCGGAGCATACCCCTGTGTCCTGAGTGAAAACAGTCTTGCCAAAAAAGCTTACCAGGTTGATGAAATCTCCGAGCGTCACCGGCATCGCTACGAGTTCAACAACAATTATCGGGACAACCTTCAAGAGAAAGGTTTGACCATTTCCGGAACATCCCCGGACAATAACCTGGTCGAAATTGTAGAACTTGCCGACCACCCATGGTTTCTTGGCTGTCAGTTCCATCCCGAATTTCAATCAAAACCGATGAAGCCCCACCCGCTGTTTAGAGATTTCATCGGCGCAGCCCTTGCGAGAAAACAAAATGGCTGATCGTATACGGGAGGTTGAAACCGTCACCGTCGACCATCCTTCAGATGCAATTATTACAGTCGGTGAGCAACAACCTTTGCTGCTGATAGCTGGCCCCTGCGCTTTGGAATCAAAAGAACTGGCGTTGGAAGTCGCCTCAGCCATGAAGGCGATCTGTGAGCAACTCGGCCTGTCGTATGTTTTCAAAGCCTCCTTCGACAAAGCCAACCGCACATCCCTGTCATCATATCGCGGTCCAGGGCTGGAGGAAGGGCTGGCAATCCTGGCTGAGATCCGTGAGTCGTTACAGGTGCCCGTTATTTCCGATGTCCATGATGTCACCCAGGTAGAAGCCGCCGCCGAGGTTCTCGATATCATTCAGATCCCCGCGTTTCTCTGCCGACAGACCGACCTGTTGACGGCTGTCTCGCGTACCGGAAAACCCATCAACCTGAAAAAAGGGCAGTTCGTCTCACCCTGGGATATGGCTAATGCTGTCGGTAAGATTCGTGACGGCGGCACCTCAAAGATCATGCTGGTGGAAAGAGGCAGTTGCTTTGGCTACAATAACCTGGTAGTTGATATGCGCTCATTGCCGGTGATGCGCTCCCTTGGATGCCCGGTCATTTACGATGCCACCCATTCCGTTCAGTTACCCGGAGGTGCTGGCGGTTCATCTTCCGGCCAACGTGAATTTATCATTCCTCTTACCAGGGCAGCAGTTGCTGCCGGTATTGACGGTCTGTTTATGGAAGTTCACCCCAACCCGGATAAGGCCCTTTGCGACGGTCCCAACTCCATGCCCCTGGAAAAAATGAACGATTTTCTCACAGAAATCGCGGCAATCCGCCGGACCGTTTCAACCCTTTCATCTTAATCATCCCTGTCGCATCATGTCTGATTCCTGTGGACCATCAAAACCGGACGGCTACCCATCTGATTGTGAAATTACTGCAGGCCTGCGCGATATGGCTGCTGGCAAAAGAAGTGCAGTTAAAAGTAAAGACAGAAGCTTTGCTCTGTCAAAGGCCAAAGAGATTAAATTGCTGCTTCTCGATGTCGATGGCGTCTTGACCGATAATTCGCTTATCTACTTTCAGGATGGCAACGAAGCCAAGATGTTCAACACTCAGGACGGTTTCGGCCTTCGGTTGCTCCGGGAAAGCGGCATCGATACCGGAGTCATAACAGCCCGCAAATCTGAAATTGTCGCCAGAAGAGCAAATGAATTGGGGATGCGTTTCATCCATCAGGGATGCTCCAACAAGCTGGAAGCCTATAAGGAAATCCTGCAACAGTCCGAATTAAAACCCTTTGAAGTGGCCTATATGGGTGATGACTGGCTTGACATGGTTCTGCTCAAGCGTGCCGGATTTAGTTGTGCGCCTGCAAATGGTGTTGAAGAAGTTAAGGAAATAGTCCATTATGTCACCAGCCGATCTGGTGGCTATGGAGCTGTACGGGAAATCTGCAACCTTTTGCTGGAAGCCCAAGGGCTGTATCCGGAAAAACTGAAGGAATATATGGACCGATGAAAAACCTGCGTAACCTCACCTGGCAGCTTCCTCTGCTCTTTTTCCTTGCTACACCTCTCTGGTATGATCCGGTAGCCTCTTTCCTGGATCCCAAGGCCGGAGAATCCATTATGGTGCGAAAGAAAAAGGCTGAAACCTACGATTTCAGTATGGATGGGGTCTATCTTATTGAATCGAAAAATGGAAAGGTAACAACCAAAATCAAGGCTGAAGAGGCCTACACCGGAGACATCAAGACCAACTATATCATGAAGCAGGTTGATGCCGAATTGTATTTGGACTCCGGCGAAAAGGTCAACATCATCTCCGATAAAGGCGTTTTTTATTCAGAAAAAAAACAGCTGACCCTTATCGACAATGTGATTGTGACCAAACCCACGGACAACCAACGCCTCTACAGCGATCTGCTTCACTACTTCGATGAAACCAAGATTGTTCAATGCCCTGGAAAAACCAGGCTGGTCAGTGACAATGTTGAGGTGAAAGGCTCAAGTCTTCACTACAATATGAATACCGAAGCCTATGAGGTCACCGGTCGAGTGTTCTGCACTGTCAAACTTGGTGACGAAAACGGTGCTTAGTTTATTTTAGTATCGGGATCGGATCAAAATTGTATCGATAGCGATTTCGATACCGATACCGATACCGATACCGATACCGATTTACTACTCAATCTGACCATCAACGCAAATCCTGTATTTACGCGTCCCGACATGGCCACATATATGTACCCGGCTGCTGGTTAGTTTCCTGCCCTTTTCCTTGCATCCCCGGTTTACTATCTCCACCACGTCATCTACTTGTTCTTTCTGCGCAAAACCATAGAAATGGAGCATTCCGCTCGGCTTCAGTCTATCCAGTGCAGTGCCAAGAAAAACGACGCCACCCTGTGGAAATGGCATCACAACCCGGTCAAACCGGCCTGGCAGTGTTGGAGCAACCTCCAACGCATCACCATGTAACAGTGTCACGTTGGTAATCCGTTTATTCAGCCGCAGGCTTCGAAGGGCAAAATCGTGTGCCGCCCCGTTCTTCTCTATCCCAATGATTCTATCGGCAGGACTGTTCCGTCCGATTATCAGAGGATAAGCGCCGATACCTGAAAACAGTACCAGCACATCTTCATCGGCCTGAACAAGTTCCGTCACCCGTTTGCGTTCATTTGACAACCTCACTGAAAAGTAAACTTTTTCCGGATTGAGAACAAACCGCATACCCCACTCTTTATATTCCGTCTCTTTTCTCTGCTCTCCAGCGATGATCTCCAGTGGTTGAGTTCTATACTCTCCCTGATACGAACCATCTCGTCGGGCCACAACCCGGACATGTTTGTTCATCTGCAAAACTGCCTTCCCAATAAGGGCCTGCTTTTCTTTCAACTCAGGCGGTATACGGATAATGGCAATATCACCGATAACATCGAAGGAGCGGACAAGTTTTGTCAGCTCTACCCGGCTTAGTTTTCCTGCCAATACTTCTTTTAAGTTCATTTACTCAACATATACTGATTTTTTTTAAACCTATTGCTGCTCCTCGCATTTATAAACAGACCGAAGCGGTTACCCTTTCTCCAACCTGTTGAGGACAAACATAAATTCAAACAATCATACAGAGATATTTGCCCTCTGGCAATCAAAGGTGTATAGTTCCGGAGGCACCTTAAAGAGTTGGTGGACGAAGTGTAAACAAAAGTAGTCAACTTGTCCTGAATCGTGAACGCCCCGGAGGAAGCCCTCTTGGAGTGCATTCATTCAGATTGATTAGAATATCCCTATGAATAAACGGTATAGGAGCGGCCTGAAACTGCTGATTGTCGATGATGAACCGGATATGCTGACCGGTCTGAAACGCAGCTTTGCCAAAAGATTGAACGGAATAGACGTTCTCACTGCTTCCGGTGGTAGAGAGGCTCTTGATATCCTCAGGACCAATGATATCGCCCTGGTGTTAATGGATATTATGATGGGAGATATGGATGGCCTCAAAGTTCTTGATGCGATTCACAGCCGAGACCCGGAGCAGACTATCATCATGATGACCGGTTACGGCACCATTGAGCTTGCCGTAGACGCTATCCGGCGGGGAGCCTGGGATTTTGTGACCAAACCGCTTGATCTGGACAGCCTCACCAGAATGCTCTGCAAGGGATTCGAACGAAGTCAGCTGCTGGTTGAAAACAGACGGTTGCGCAACCGGGTATGCCCCGAAGATACCCTCGGCAACTTCATCGGTCACAGTCCGCCCATGCTCCATCTCTATGAAACCATCCGGACAACAGCCACCAGCCAGTACAATGTCCTGATTCGCGGCGCTTCCGGAACCGGCAAAGAACTCTGTGCCCGCGCTGTTCATAACCTCTCAGACCGAAAGGATCAACCGTTCGTGATGGTGAATTGTCCTGCCATCCCCGAGCATTTACTGGAATCGGAGTTGTTCGGTTATCGCAAAGGAGCCTTCACCGGCGCCAACCGTGATCACAGCGGTCTGTTCGTTGAAGCCGACAAAGGCACTATCTGCCTCGATGAAATCGGCGACATTCCGATTTCTATTCAGACCAAGCTGCTCAGGGTCCTCCAGGAGCAGGAAATCAAACCCTTGGGAGCTTCCGGTTCGAAAAAGATCGATGTCCGTATTATCGCCTCCACAAATCGAGCGCTGGAAGACAGTATCTCCGAAGGAACCTTCAGAGAAGACCTGTTCTATCGTCTTGAAGTGCTCACCCTCCATATGCCGTCACTGGATGAGATTGTAGAAGACATCCCCCTTTTGGCCGACCATTTTCTTAAACAGATCCAGATCGAATCAAACAGTGAAGAGAAACGGCTCTCACCCCTTGCCCTGCAGATGCTTATGGAAAAGCATTGGCCCGGCAACGTGCGACAATTACAGAATGTGATTCATCGCAGCGCCATGTTCTGTCCCCATAAAGATATAGGACCCCAGGATCTTGTTTTTTCCAGTAAACCCACGAATTCGGGAACACCTGCAAAACTTACCTCAAATCTCTATAAGGACGCCAAGGACAGGGTGGTGGAGGACTTCGCCGGCCGTTATGTCACTGCCATGTTGCGCCAGACTGGCGGCAACGTCTCTGAAGCGGCCAGACGTTCCGGTCTGACCAGAGCAGCTCTACAAAAAATTATGCGCCGCTATAATATTCAGAAAGCTGACAACTGAGACTGAGACCTGAATCCGTAACTGAAACTATTGCCCTCACAAGTAACATACTGATATACTACAAGATAAACGCATTATTCAGCATTAACCTTAAATAATGTTCTGCTCATCGGGGCATCCAGGAGCACTTGCTGCTGGGCGCTCACGGATTCAGGTGAAAATATGGAGACCACTTCCCAATCCCCCTTTCAGCCGCTTTTTGACCCGTTTCTGGGCAATCCGGTCTTACTTGGCTCAACCATCATTTTACTGACATTGATCGGGGCTTCCCTCGTGTCCTGGATCCTTTTCAAGCTAATAAAAAAACTGACTGAACGGACATCTGACCAACTTGATGATCAGGTTTTCCGTATCTTACGAACACCTGTCTATTACTCTCTGCTGGCAAGCGGGATTGGTGCCGGGATTCAAGTCATGGAGCTGTCAACAGGGATCACGACCCTGCTGATCAAATGTTTGAAATCGGGTGGTGTGATTTTCTGGACCATCTTTTTTATTCGACTGGCCAGTCTGCTGCTTTCCCGGGTGACCCACTTCTCAAAGAAGCGGGCCATCATTCAACCAAGAACCGTTACCCTGTTCGACAACCTGGCAAAAGTCGCCATTTT
>CAZLGM010000140.1:0-8777 GCA_964558875.1 uncultured Desulfocapsaceae bacterium | reverse complement strand
GGGAAGCTTACGATATGAACCGAGCGGTATAGTGCATAACTTGGACAAAGGAGATCCAGAACTATTCTTCTTTAAGAGAGTAAAAGAATAACTGCTAACAAATTGCCGCAAGGGACGGAAAAAAGTGCGGATTGATTTTGGAGTTATGGTGGTATAGTGAAAATAAAATTTGTAAAATCCACAGAGTTCGCGGAATTTTTTACGCCCCTGTGTATGGTCGTTATGCTTTAAAGGATAATTGATGATATTACGCAAATTTTTGACGTTATTATTTGTTTTAATCGCTTCTTTAGTTTCAGCTGAAGAAATGAGCATGGATCAATGGAAAGCTTATCAAGCTTTCCAAAAAGATGCTGATATTGTTCGTTTACAGCATTTGAAATATTACGGGGAACTTCTTTTAGAGTTTAAAGAAAAGACTGGGAATTACCCATTTATGGATGAAGCAACCGTCCCTTTATATGTTCATGTTGCCTCACCAGAACAGGAGATGTTTGCTAAAATGCGTCCTCCGTATAAACATAAAATGAAATCATTCAAAGAATTTGTTCAGGTTGTCGAGATGAAACTTGGTCGTCAAATTGATGAGCATTATGATCCTCAATATAGGCCAGACTATAAACCGAATTTCTATATTTATATGGCCAACCGAGGTACATATTTTTTTGCTATCCATCAACACCAAGAATACTCATTTGCAAAAAAAGTATCCAAACATTACAACAAAATTGAAATTTCAAATCACCCCAATTCTGGAAATATGGCAAATGACCCAAAGATGTTATTTGCGAGCAAAGAGTTTTTGACTGCAATGAGTCAGCCAATATTAAAATTGGGGTTTTTCAAGGAACGCGAGAAAAAATTCATACATGCAACAAAACAATAATTGCATAATAATTTAATAAACCTGGAAAAATAGCTTGGCGATATAGGCAGTTCATCTTACGGGCCATGTTCTTAAGAGTTCTGACTCCCTGATACACATTATTTTTTCAGGTTATCACTGTCGTTAAAACTTCTTAATGAAACCCGCCACGACTCAACCGTCACAGTATTTCTTCAAGCGTTGTTGGCAAGGCTCCGCTCGTCTATGGCAAGCGTTTTGGCTCGTCGGAGTCTTTGGCAAATTGTTTGTGGTCACTATTGGATTCTTGGGCAGTTTCATGATTATGGGCGCGTTCCAAAATGACGCACTTGTGGGCGTTCTACTCATACCCCTTCTCACAGGCTACCTTGTTTTTGCCTCAGTGAGCGTCTGGCGTTGCGCCCGCAACACGAGCCATTTAATATGGGGAATCGTTGCTAGAATTATTGTGGTTATTGTTGTCGCAGTCTGGGTTCTATCTGCATGGCAAACGTTCCTTCAGTAAGTCAATCCGGATACTTCAGGAACTATATACGTCAGTTCAATTCATAGACTATAGGGATCAGTCTTTGTATTCTGTGTATAAGTGCAGAAATGCCAACAGTCCCCGCCACCAGATGCCACTGTGCATAGCTGCTGAGGGATATCGTCAATAATTCAATCGGTTCCGGTTACCATGGATAAACCCTTGATCATCATACGGGCCGCTAATCCAACTTACAATGAAGGTCTATCGTGCGGTCATTACCTCAACGAAGCTGCTGAGGGATTTTTCCGTTTCATGCTTGGTCGCACATATTCGCAAATTATAGCAAAGGCGTATATTCAACCAGACCACAGCTACTCCTTTCAAAATGTGTCTTTTGCCGAATATGACAGTCGTATCGCTGGAATGGCGTTAGGCTTTACTTCCGAACATTATCGACGTTTTTCTGATCAGCCGATAAATGAAGCCGCAGGGCGCCACTATTTGCGAATGAAAACTGTGAAATTTCTCTTTGCTCCTATGCTGCAGATTATGGAATCCATCGCAGATGGTGATTTCTACCTTTTGTCCATGGCTGTCGACAAAGATTTTCGAGGTAAGGGACTTGGTTCGGCCTTGATGGATTCAGTAAGAGAGCGTGCTCGAGCAAGTGGATCGAATCGAATATCCCTCGATGTTTCTGCCAACAATGAACTTGCACGCCGAATCTACGAGAATTGGGGGATGTCGATTGAATCCCAGTGGCCTAGAAGTTTGCCCTTACCAGCATTGAGATTCTATCGAATGGCGATAGAAGTTTAAACATTTAATGTAGTGATTAGGGGATGTTGTTGACTAATCGGACAAAGTGTTGTGGAACTATGACTTCAATACTATCCAATCACATTATCAAGAGAAACTACAGTCAGTCCTTCCAGTCAATAACGTCCCATAAAACTAACTGACATGAATAAGTGGATATCCGTTTCAATCAAAAACCCCCATTAATGAGAGGGAAAAAATTATGAGTGAAATAAGAAGGAAACCTTCATCTATTAACGCAGTTGGTAATTTATTTAAAGTTGCTTGATCAGGGGCTTTGTTGAGAGGTCTCAACAATACTTATGAACAACCACTAAAGCTTGAAGAACTGGCTGTTATACCGCTGGCTGGCGGTATCATGCAACACGGTTATCAGTGCGGAATGCTTTGGGGAGCGGCATTAGCAGCCGGAGCACAGTCATTTCGAACGAATGGAGCGGGAGCACAAGCAGAAAACATAGCGATTGTTACAGCGCAAAAATTAGTAAGTGCTTTTCGGAAACAGAATCAATATATCAATTGCAGTGATATTACACCAATTGACAAAGATTCAAGCGCCTGGGAAATGACTGCTTATTTCTTTTTAAAAGGCGGGGTCGTGAGATGCATGCGGAAGGTTGGCAAATATATCCAAGAAGCTTTTCGTCAGGTGGAACATAGTTTCTCCATTGTGCCACCTAAATTTGAGGAATTCGAATCTCCTTTGAGTTGCACGTCTCTATTGGCTAAAAAAATAGGAGTTTCCGACCTGCACGCACACATGGTTTCAGGATTGGCAGGTGGCATCGGGTTATGTGGTGGAGCTTGCGGAGCGTTGGGAACGGCCATTTGGCTAAAAGGATTGAAAATACTTCAGGAGCGTCCTGATGCTAATCTCTGGAACGATGAAACATTCAACAAAAAAGCTAATGAACTCATTGCAACATTTATAGACATAACTGACTATAAGTTTGAATGCTCAGAAATCACACAAAAGCAATTTAAAGATGTCAAAGATCATGCAGCATATTTAAAAGAAGGAAACTGTCTAAAGTTGATTGAAACATTGGCCGCCGTATGAGCCTTTCGTAATTTTAATTAACGAATTTGTTGATTAGGGGGCGATGTTGGCTAATCGGACAAAGTGTTGTGAAACTATGACCTCAGCAATATCCAATCATATTATCAAGTGAAACCGCAGTCAGTTCTTCCAGTCAATAACGTCCCGTAATACTCATCATATCCCCATCGCCCTTTGTTGAAAAAAAGCCATAATTATGGTTCGGTAGTACCGACGTAATAAAGATCGCAAATTGACTGCTAAACGTTCTATTTTCTGTTTTTTGCCCTTAATATTGCAATATGTGGAAAATGATGAGTGAAGAAGTGATTTATGGAAAAATTGGGAATCTATTGCAATTTATATCATGGAAAATTTCCATATATCATCAATGTTAGCGCTTGTAAAAAATGAATACCGAGGTCGAAAAATATATTCAGTCAGTTCCAGCGGTAAGGAGTGAGCGGTTCAATACACTCCATTTCCTGATAATCAAGCTTTACCCAGATGTTGTTGTAGATATGAGTTACAAGATGCCGACATATAGGTTTGGAGACGGCTGGGTGGCTCTTGCGAATCAGAAGAATTATATCTCATTGTATACATGTGGCTATCATCATATTGAATCATTCAAAGAAAACAACCCGCAAATCAGAACAGGCAAGGGGTGTATAAATTTCAAAGATAAAGATAATTTACCTCTAAAAGATATCGAGAGAGTAATAAGACATGCTATTGAGCAGCCGAAGCTGGGTTCCTCGCGCTAACAAAAACCGTGAGCAAAGGTCGCGAAAATCGCGGTTTACCGGAATTGCCTCAATAATGCGAAGTATAATTGACACGCTGCTCAGGCCTGGCGTTAGAGCGCAGGAAAGGACAGCATGAATAATACCCTTGAAGTGGAGTTGCTGGCAGACCACTTGGAGTCGCTTTCAAGCCTCAGAAAGTGGTATGAGCTGGAGTGGGCACCCTATTACGGACCAGACGGGCCAGGTGACGCGACCACCGATTTGCAGGAGTCGTGCAACAGGGAGAAATTGCCAATTGCAGTTGTAGCAATCCTCGACGGAGAAATCGTTGGAACAGCCGCATTGAAGGCCGAATCCGTCTCAACGCATAGGCACCTGACCCCATGGCTAGCTGCCTTGCTCGTGCTGCCGGAGTTCAGGCGTCGCGGGATTGCGGAGCGCCTGATTGCCTCAATTGAGAGAAAAGCTCAAGAACTGGGATTTCACTCCATTTATGTTGGTACCGGCGAAGGGTCGGGCACGCCCGAATCTGCGCTTCGCAAGTGCGGATGGCAATTTGTGGAGAAAGGGCCGTATTTTGTTTCCGAAGTTTCCATACTGCAAAAAGAGCTCTAGCAAGACGCTCCATAGTGGCAGGTGAGCTTGGTCGTCATGCAGAGAGAAATAATGAAATGAGAAGATGTTCAGGAAATAATACTGAGGAATGGGGTTTTGACTCAATCTCTGAAAAAACTGCCCATCCTGTGGTGTGATTGTGGAGTTTTTCAAAGATGAAATTAAACGACCATGTCCAAGGTGTAGAAAATACGTTCTGAACGATAGAAAAGACCAAGGTTGTGGGCAATGGTGTTCATCTAATTCTCAACACACAAGTAATTTTTGCCCTAAATTCATACGCTCAAAGCAAAGATGGCGTAAGTGGTAAAATTAATAATAAAAATGCACAACTAAACTGTAGGTTGGATCCAAAATCATTACCGATTATAACTTTTGTTACAGTATCCAACTTCTATCTGTTCAGGGACAGTATGAGATGACAAGATCAATTCTATTATTGAGACCGAGTTATTGGATTGCGGCAATTGCAGATTTCATCGTAGCAATTCTAGTGTTAATACCGGAGAGAATGGGTGTAGACGAAATAACTTATCCGATGGCGCTTGCATCCGTTACCATATTTTCGTGGACTGTAATGTTGCTAACAGCTGATAGAAAACCAATGGAGCGAAAATGGATCCTCATTCCAGCAATTCTCGTTGTAACATTGATTACGGTTGTACGAACGAAGTTTTCTTTGGATGGAACTGTTGAATTTAATCTGGCCCTGCTCCTTTTTGCAATTGGTCTGATTACTTTGATGACGTACAGCTATTATTATGCAAGCAAATTTGCAACAACCAGGCAACACAGACCAAAACGCACCTGATAAGAGCATGTAGACGGGAAAGTTTAAACCATGGTTGAAGAATCCGGGCAACAAGAACCAATAGCTGAATACGAATACGATAAGCGGATCAAGGAGTACGGATGGGTTGGTTCAGAGGTTGTATTCGGCCTGGCGTATGAATATACGAGCCCTGGCCAAACCCTACTTGACCTGGGTATTGGAACAGGGCTTGGATCCATTCTGTTCCACAGGGCAGGCCTGATTATCCATGGGCTGGATAGCTCCGATGCAATGCTGGATATTTGTCGGAAGAAGGGGTTCGTGTCTGGTCTTCAGTTACATGATATGAATAAGTTTCCGTACCCATATAATAGGGAAGCTTTTGATCACGCCGTATGTATTGGAGTGCTTCAGTTTTTCGAGAATATCCAGCCTGTAATCGAAGAGGCGGCCCGAATAATTCGAGGAAGTGGGGTTTTCGTGTTCACAGTTATGGACCGAAGTCCTTCCGAGAGCGGGGCGATGGTTTTGGGGCCTGAAAATACCGACTCGGATTCTACGGATACGATATACCGACAGAGCACAGCACAGATAAACGAATATCTTCAGGTCTGCGGTTTTGAGTTGGTCAAGTCTCTTGAGTTCTACATGTTTATGGATCGAGAGCAAAGACGTAAGTCTCCTGTAAAGGCTTATGTGGCTCTCAAGCGTACATAACAAATCCATGGAGAACGGCGTAAACCGCTAACGCTTTCCCGTCTCTTAGCACAAGCTTTAGTGCCTCAAATTCATATATGAATAAAGAAACTGTTACAGCATTTAAATGGATTTCACCTTTACGGATTTTGTTATTTTTTCAGCATCATTCCTGGCAACTTGTCATCCAATGTAAACGAAGGTATTCTTTCATGAAATGGGCAAGCGGCCATTGAGAGCAAAGATGTTTTGGATGTTTTATGAATCTGTTATTATTCCAAATGCATATGAAACAATAGAACTCACATGAAAGCATTAGAATTAACAGATAAAGACAGGATTTCAGAACTGTTCGAGCAGAACCCGCCACTCATATCCGAGCACACATTTACAAACCTGTTCGTCTGGCGACATATGCGACCTGTTGAATATACAGAGATTGATGACTCAATTGTTTTTACAGTCAAATCAGCAGATAGTACCTTTCCCGGAAGAATAATTTTTGGCCCGCCAATCGGTGACCTGACACTCATTGATACTGAAAAAAAGCTCGATGAAACCGTTGTCGGAGCTATACGAATACCTGTTGACACAAATGAGGCCCTCTCTCACGCTGTCGATATAGAAAAAGATCGTGATAACAGTGATTATGTGTATCTGGTTGAGGATCTGGCAAATCTTGTCGGTCGACGGTTCTCAAAAAAGAGAAACCATATCAAACGATGTCTTAAAAATTATTCATGCAGCTATGAAATAATATCTTCAACTAACATTATTCAGTGTAAAGAAATGGCACACAGATGGTGTGTTGAAAGACAGTGTCATCAAGAACCTGGTCTTTGCGGCGAATATCAGGCATTAAACGATTGCCTTGAATATTTCCATGAACTGGATCTTCTCGGTGGAGCGGTGCTGGTCGACGGCCGGGTTGAGGCAATTGCCATAGGTGAAAAACTGGCACCCGATACCGCAGTCTGGCATTTCGAAAAAGCCAATCCGAAGATCCACGGGTTAGGGCAGTTGATTAATAAATGGTTTGCCCAATATACTCTTTCAGGATTCAAATATGTCAACCGAGAACAAGATCTTGGCGTTCCGGGATTACGTCAGGCCAAGCTAAGTTATCACCCTGATCATTTGGTCGAAAAACAGAATATCCTGCTCAATAAAAACGTTTCATTCCCACTTAAAGCGGCCACAAAAGTTTGTGATCTCGTATTTCCGATAGCTTAAGCTTGGTGATTTTACCTGATTGCTGCTTGGCTTCAGTCGGAAATGGAATTTCTCATGAGCAAAGTAAACGAGTGAATTGCTGTCGTTTCTGCTCTCAGCGTTTCTTTCCTTTCAATGTAAAATCAGAAGTTTATCAAAGTGTTAGTCCACCGCAATTTTACGTCTTCTGATGCAGGTTGTTGGGCCGGATAAATAAACAATGAATAAAAAATGTGTTTCGCTTCCGAAATATTCAGAAGTTTTTAATAAAGTGCTTAAATTAGAATAAGGTCAGGAAAGATATTAGACCCTATAATAAATCATAAGGAGCTAGTTATGACTCAAAATAGACAAAACATTGGCCAAACCCCTACACCAAATAGCGATCCTCATTGGAAATGTGGTGAATGCGGTAGAACAGTCCAAACTCCAACTCCACCTGAAAAATGCCCAGCCTGTGGAGAAGTTTGTGATTTTAAAAATGTCACCTGCTATACTCCCGAATGTGGCGGCCCAGGAAATATTGACCCAAAACTTTGATAATCTCTTGGGGTTGATTTTGCCTAATCATGGCATCAACGTTGGCAGTAAAATATAGGGACTTTGCGTTGTGCTGTGTAATGTATCAAGTCCGTCCTTTACCCCTGTTCCGATGTTCACAGCACCCAAAATGAATCATGGAAATTAGAAAGTCCACAGCAGAAGATAAAGCTGAAATCGAAACAGTACATATCCAGGCATTTGGAGAGAAGGAAGGCACGGAAATAGCTGAACTGGTTAATGATCTGTTTGAAGATGAAACAGCATTTCCATTATCGTCTCTTGTAGCTGTCAAAAACAAGAAAATAGTCGGCCATGTACTCTATACAAATGCAACCATCAGGCAACCGAACAAAACCGTATCAGCTCAGCTGCTGGCACCGCTTGCCGTTTTGCCGGACGTACAAAATCAGGGGATTGGTACTCAGCTTGTCAAGGAAGGATTGAGACAATTACAAGAGTCAGGTGTCGAATTGGTCTTTGTACTTGGGCATCCGGATTATTATCCACGCTGCGGTTTTAGCACAGCCGGCGATATTGGATTTGAAACCCCTTATCCACTTCCTGAAAAAAATATGGCTGCATGGATGGTAATGGAATTGAAAGAAGGGGTTATCGGCAAAGTTAAAGGGAAAGTTCAATGTGCAAAGGCGTTGAAGCTGTAGAAAAAGGTCAAATACATCACTAAAACCTGCCATTTTATTGCAATTCCAACTATATTTATTGCATTACCATAACCCAAGACCGCTGAACCACAGCACAAGGTATTGCAATGGCAAAGTTCAAAGCTTACAACCCGAAACAGGGTGTTTTCCTCTCTGTCTTTTTTGATAAACAGATCCATCCAGGCACATTTGAATACACCCTGAGCCACCTTGTCGATTACGAACTGGATTTGTCCATTTTCAACGACCGTTTCAAAAACGACGAGACTGGAGCACCGGCTTACGATCCCAAGATTCTTCTGAAAATAATCCTGTTTGCCTATTCAAGAGGAATTA
>CAZLGM010000139.1:5456-8810 GCA_964558875.1 uncultured Desulfocapsaceae bacterium | reverse complement strand
AGCGAAGCAACGTCCGAAACATGGGCTCGGTCAATTTTTTCTCTTTTCGCTCTTTTATGGCAGCTGCCATCAACTCCGGCGGCGGTTTGGTCTCACTTATGCGAATACAATTAGGCCGGATCTTTATTTTGTCATCAATGATCTGTGTTAGCCTGTTTTCACCGAGAAGGGGAGAAACATAAAACACCGGGTCGAGCAGCGACTGCTCTTTGGAAATCAGCTTTTCTTTTAATGCCAGATTATAAAGCGGAGTGGAAGGATAGATACGCAGCCCTTCAGTGATATGAACCATATCATCCCGGTCAATGTAGTTATCGACAAACTCGAATGTCTCATCAATGGTTGCCTGGCTCTCACCCGGACCGCCAAAGATAAAAAACCACATGGTCGGCATCTTATGCTTTTTGATCAACTCAGCGGTTTGCTGCAGCTGCTTGAGTGAAAAATTCTTGCCCATCTTTTTCAACACGGTGGGGCTGGCGCTGTCCGGAGTCGAGTCGATCTGAGCAAAGCCGGCTTCTCGCATCAAATCCAGCAATTCATCGCTGACATTGGCCGGATTGATCCCCATGGTCCGCAGATTTACCTGCAGGCCTCGACGGATGATCTCCCGGCAGATCGCCTCCGCGTGTCCCGGTGGATCGTTGAAGGTTGAATCGACAAATTCAAAGGTTGCCCGTTTCCCCATTCTTGTTGAGACTCTTTCCAGTTCATCGACCACATGGGTTGGCTGCCGCGTTCGATATCGTCTGCCTTCCAGAACCGGATAGGAGCAGTATATGCATCGGTGGATACAGCCCCGTTTGGTCTGGATGGGATAGGCACCCCGTTCCACATAGGGTGAATAATCGATCAGTCTGTCCAGGTCCGCGTAAAAGGGCTCATCCAGATCAAGATATTCCTTTGTCTGACTTGGTCCTTTTTGTGATCGGCTATCCAGCAGCCAGGGAAGTTCTGATAAATCGATCCCGTTGTCCAGGCTGTATAAAAAACGAGGTAGTTTCTCCTCAGCCTCACCGGTTATTCCATAGTCGGCTCCGGACAGGCGCATCAGTTCATGGGGAAAAATGGTGAAACCGCTGCCGCCAAGGATGAGAATACCCTGGAATCGTTCTCTGATCGGTTCGATAAAGTCGGTAATGAGTTCCGGAATAAACGAGTGGGCCTCACCTTTGACCATATCATCAATATTTCGGATGGAAATACCGACATAGTCGGGATCAAAATTGTCCAGACAATCGAGAACTGTCTCTGTGGAAGCGGCCAGACCGTCTATAATTCGGACCACATAGTCGGATTGAAGACGCTGATGAAGATAACTGAGCCCCAGGGGCGGAACAGGATAAGGTGTTGAGGCCCGGTTGGTGGAGAGGAGAAGGACTTTTTTCAATGATTGAATGTAAGACGAGATTTATCTTTGCTGTTAATTTTTCTCCGATTCGACAAACTCGGCAATGGTGTCCACAGTCTGCAGGATATTGTGGGCATGATTCTGGTCATTGATCATCACCGAGAACTCTCTCTGGATTCCCATTACCAGTTCCAGACCGTCGAGGGAATCAAGGCCGAGTTTCTCACTTTCAAAAATCATCTCGTCATTGCTGATCTCTTCCGGTGTCACATCGGAAATGTTCAACACCTCGATGATCATCTTCTTGATTCGATGGTGCAGATTGTCTTCGCTCATATTATTTGGTTAGTTAATTTGCCTGCTTCCTGATCGGAGTCTACGCTTATCTGCCTTTGGCTTCGGCTTCGCAACGCCAGAAGTTATTTTTCTTCTTGACCTGAAACCCAGTGTTGTGTCAACGCTAAAGTGACTTGGCGACACTATACAATCGACTGAACAGGTCGTGCTCTACTCTTGCACGCTCATGGATCATTCCCTTCAGTTCGTTCAATTTCTCGGGACCTAAATCTCTTGCCTTGCCAATCCGGGCGACAAAAAGTGAAATCTGTCGCCACTCATCGCCATTGGCCATCATCTCTGCGGCCAACCCATCCAGTTGATCATTATCAAGAAGCTGAGCCGCTTCTTTTAAAAAGGAGGCATAGAGAAAACGAAAACCGCCCCCGCCGGTTCCCCGGTCCTCCAGGATCACGTGAATCATCATGATCTCGTGGGAGAGATGATCGATATCCCGGCAAAGCTCGGGCCAGCCGGTTACTTTATCACCAAACCGCCTGATACCGCGAATGCCCATTAAAGGAATCGGCAACCGCAGCATGTAGAAACAGGTCTGTTTGATCCCCTCTTTTATTCCGACCCGCAGGTCGGTCTTCGGATCAACGCCGGTGACCCTGAACTGGAAACCACCTGGCGCAAAGGGTCCTTTAACCGAACGTGCTGTTTTTAAAGTACTTTCATCGAGTTTCGCAATCACCGGATGGTAGGAGTCGCTGATCAGATAATCAGTCCCCTCTTTGCCGACCACATTGATGAAATGAGCGTTAAAATGCGCTCTGGCATAAGGGGGGATATAATCCATATAGAAGAAATCGACCTGGACCGCCACCGGAAAGCCGCGCTCAAGCAATCCGTCCAGTTCAGCCATCGACCTGGCCGGATCTTTATGGCGGCTGGATTCGATCTGAAGGTTGAGTCTTCTCTGCACCTTTTGCCGAATTTTCCCCGGCTGATTCCTCAGCACAAAGGTGGGAAAATCCATGGTCGGCAACTTAAAATAACCGAAAAACAGACCGCCGGAAATACCGAATACCATCGGCTCCGAGATAGTCAGCCCCGCATTATTGATCTGGGCTGTGACCGCGCCCGACTCACAGTGGGCAGCCATTTTATGATTGAAATCGATTGTCATCTGATCGTGTTCTGACAACTTGGGAAAAAGGGTTATTTTTTAGTCGTAATTCTGCTGACAATAACCTGCGTCAAGCCGGTCTTCTCATATCCAACTTCAATCCGTTCATCATCACAGAGAACGATCTGGAACAGTTGGGCAACCGGAATGCCAAAAACCTCCGCGTACTTTTCAAGCAGGGCAACGCTGATGGTACTAAAACCTTTGGGGGTCATATGGTACCGGAGCTTCCTCTTGCTGACGCCGACCCGGACCGCCAAATCCCCCTCACCGATCTCGACCAGATCCTTATAATAGGCAAGCGGTGAAATTTCCCCCCGCACCAACTCTTCCAGCCGCTGTTGTCTGAGCTTATCGCGTTTTTCAAAGAAATCATCAAGATAGTTGTCAGCCATATAAGAGCCGGTCTGCATAGGACCGTATGACTGGTCCTCCTTTTCAACGTAGAGGATCAGCTGATGGCTGTGGTCGATTTTAAGATCCTTTTCTTTCATCAAACAGTTTGTTTATTTGAAATAATCGGAATTGGATACGT
>CAZLGM010000139.1:0-5356 GCA_964558875.1 uncultured Desulfocapsaceae bacterium | reverse complement strand
ACCTTCCTTTTCACCTGAATTGCCGTTAAGATATACCGTCATTGTAAAAAAACAAGAGAAATTGAACGATTGTTTTAAAGCAGCCCACTTTTCTCCCGGTACTCAACCTGTCAATAATACAACCCGGGCAGTCCCATCGATCTGAAACCGGAAATGACTCCTGCTACCACCGAATCAGCAAGCCAAACCACATCGAATATGTCCGTCATTAAAGCCGATTCGATCAATAAAACATATAAAGATGCCACTGAACCGGCATTGGACGGGTTTTATCTGAGCATCCCTTCGGCCTCTTTTTACGGACTTCTCGGGCCCAACGGAGCCGGAAAGACCACAGCCATCTCCATCCTCACCGGCTTACTGGCTGCCGATTCCGGCGAAGTTACCATTCTTGGCTACAGCCTGAAAGACGAAAAAACAACCATTCAGCAGAAGATCGGATTTGTCCCCCAGGATCTGGCCATTTATGAAAAAATGACCGGGTATGAAAACCTGAAATTTTTCGCCAGACTCTACGGCCTATCAGGTGCTCTTCTTGCTGAACGAATATCCGAATGCCTTGAGTTCACCAGGTTGACCGATCGGGCATCGCGACTGGTGTCCAGTTATTCCGGGGGGATGAAAAGACGGCTCAATCTGGCCGCCGCTATGCTCCACAATCCCAAAATTCTTTTCCTTGATGAACCGACGGTTGGCATCGACGCTCAGTCCAGACAACTCATCCATGAACGGCTCACCGAGATCAACCATTCAGGAACAACTATTATTTACACAACTCATTATATGGAAGAGGCTCAGGATCTCTGCTCCCATGTGGCCATTATCGACAAGGGGAATATTATCCAGGAGGGAACGACCGAAGAATTGACTACCGGACAGGGTTACACTAATCTCAACGATCTCTTTTTTGCTATTACAGGTAAACAACTGCGCGATGAATAGATTCCTATCTCATATCATTACCTCGACATGGAAGGAGTTCAAGCTGCTCTCGCGAGACAAAGTGGGACTGATCGTCATGTTCATGATGCCTTCCATCCTGGTGATTATTGTCACTCTGGTTCAGGAAAACGTGATGGAGATGTCCGGTGAAAAAAAATCCACAATCCTTTTCCTGGATATGGATAACGATCTGTTGGCTTATAAGCTGAAAAAGGCATTACTAGATACCGGCAGGATCACCCTCAAAGAACTGGATAGTAGAACCCAGAGCGCAACAGATGCCAAGATGATGGTTCAGAGCGGTGATTTTCAGCTCTGTATTATTGTACCAGAAGGGGCGACCCCAAAGCTGAAAGAACGAATAAAGCATCTTTTCGATAAACCGAAAACCGGTTCATCAACAGCACAAAGTTTCGATGAACTGGTTATTTACTTTGATCCGGGCGTTCTGCCGGGATTTCGTTCATCCATCTCATCCGTTCTGCAGATGGCTGTATCCAGCGTTGAAATGGATTTGAAACTGGCCGCTTTTGAACAGCGCTCCAAACGATTGCTGGACCAGATCACTCCGCTTCTTGAGATGGGTGGCGAGCCCATTGATCTGGGACTGGAGAAATTAAAGATACCCCTTCTCACATTAACCGAAAGGGATGTGGCTGGTGAGAAGCTGGTTGATCCCATCAGCGCCGTTCAACACAATATTCCTTCATGGTCTCTTTTCGGCCTTTTTTTTACAGCCATCCCTCTTGCCGGCTCCCTTCTGCTGGAACGCAAGTCCGGAATCTGGCGCAGGCTGCTGACCATGCCGATCTCTCCGGTCACTCTGCTGATCGGTAAAATCATCGCCTACACAGGGGTCTGCTTTTCCCAGTTGCTGCTGATCGTTTCCATCGGCCGTTTTCTGTTTCCTTTTCTCGGCCTGCCCCCGTTTATCATCGAGGTTGATGTCCTGCCCCTCGTCTGCATCACCCTTTGCTGCTCTCTGGCCGCCTGCGGCTACGGGATTCTGTTGGGCAGCGCCTGCTCAACCATGGAACAGGCATCGATGTTCGGTTCGATTTCCATCGTGGTCGCAGCGGCACTTGGCGGCACCATGGTCCCCAGCCATGCCATGCCCGCAGTCATGCAGAAAATCAGCACTCTTTCACCGCTCAACTGGGGCTTGACCAGTTTTCAGGATATTATGATCAGGGGATACGGGCTGGCGGATATTACGTTGAACCTCTCTCTGCTGCTGCTCTTTTTTGGAGTGACGCTATTGATTTCATGGAGGCTTGTCAGGTCGGTTGGTTGAATAATCAGATCGCGATTTTACTGATATTCGACCGTTTATAGTCCATGGCTTCGTCGACCAGCATCTGAAAATTATCCTGGGTCAACATGGCAGCCTGGACTTCAAGAAGGTGGCTGATACGAACGCAGAATTGCCGGAATTCCCTCATCAGGCGGGTGGATATCTTTTTCTTATGTTCGATGATACTGAGTTGCCGCTGCATATCAACACCGTCTAAGACAATCTGCTTCAGTGAACCTTCGGCAATTTCATGGCAGACGGTCAGGTTCGATAGACAGCCGACACCTGAGCCGACCTTGATGGCATTTTTGATAGCCTCGGTGTGCCCCAGTTTCATAACGATATTCAGATCAGTCATGTAGTCGCCAAGTTTTCTTTGAAAGACCTGAGCGGTGCCCGAACCCTCTTCCCGTGTAACCCATTGATATTTTTCCAGGTCACCAGAATCCACATCTACCTTGTCCATAATGGCAGATAGTTCAGGACAGGCCAGCATCATCAATTCGTCTTTGAACCAGGGGGAGACCTTGATCATTTCGTTATTGACCTCACCCTCCACAAAGCCCATATCGACTTTTCTCTCAACCAGTAACTTTTCAGCTTTCTGGGTGTTATGGACACGAAGATTAAAGACAACCTCAGGATGTATTTTTTTAAACGCGCTGATGAGATACGGCATGACGTAATTGCCGATGGTAGAAGAGGCAACCAGATTGAGCGTGCCGACTACTTCCCCCTCCTTTTCATTCATCAGGGCGCAAACATTGGACATTTTGCTCAACACATCTCTTGCCAGAGGCAGTAGAAACCGGCCTCGGTCATTTAAAATCAGTGATCGGCCATGACGGTCAAACAGCATTCCGCCGAGTTGATTTTCCATTTCACCCAATGCAAGGCTGACGGCTGATTGGGTAACAAAGAGCTTTTTACTGGCCCTGGTGACCTGTTTGGTCTCGACTACTGCTATAAAAATTTCCAGCTGCCGCAAGGTTACTGTCATTTTTTCCCCAATTTTAAGGATTTCGCTAAAGGAATTTCATCTAAAATATCAGACAACTAGTATATACACAGCAGCTGAATCGCGCTTCATATTGATTTCTCTAATATTTTCCATTTCAATTATAAATTATACTTTTTCTAATTTGTTTGCTACTCCTTTTCAACAGAAGACAACGTAGGGCAGTTTGCTGTTTTCATGGGATAAGACAGTCGTTTTGCAACGGCGGAGAGTTTGTAAGCTACCTGGAAACTCTCGAATATCTGATATCGAATTATCAGGGATTTCCAGGATACATATTATATTTCTATTCGATGGTCGTTCATCCGATTGAGAGATTCTTTTTAAGACTGATGGATGACGAAAAACACTTACTGGAGATTGATTATGGCAGCACAAACAATGTGGTCCTGTAGAGACTCTGTGAGGCGCGAAGAAAAGACCCGATATCCGGTCAAAGATTCAGGGGCGAAAGCCTGCTGGGAGATTGTCCGTGAGGTGGATGCTTTTTCGTTCAATGTCTGCAGTGACTGCCTTGTTTATGTTGCCGGGCAGAAAGACTCCATCCTTTCCCGGAATGAAATCCAGGAAATCATGATGTTCAAAGGCATCAATGTACTGAGCGGTAGTCATTGCCAACAGTTTACTAACGCTATGGCAAAATAGAACTGAAGACAGAAAATCTCTTCACAAAACCAATCAACAACTTCCCGGGAGATCATCCATCCCCGTTCACTTCTCCCCCTGACTGGGAATGGATGGTCCTCCCGTGTGTTGTATTCAACTCTACCTCATTTTCTTTCTTTTTGCTAAAAAGAAATACCTCTTTCCGGTAGCCTTAGTATTGGTCTCTTGGGTACATGACCAAGACAAAGACCGATGTGACTGAAAAAACCGGGGATGAAGTAACCTTCCTGATAATTCCTAAACCCTCTGAAAAGAATCTCCCCAGGCTTGCCAGATTCGGTCACCTGACGCATCTCCTTACCCTTGACCTTGTAACTTTTCGGTTAATAGAAAAAAATAACGATGTGGTAAATTCCTTAATATCGCCAAAAATTTTCAGAAATTTCCCCCACGAGTCATTGATTATCCGTATGTTTTTTCCTTATAAAAATCGACAGGCCCAACATATCAATAGAACAACTTGCTGACAATTTGTTTTCGAAACCGACAATTATCTTTATTAAGACAGACAAGTATGGTTACTATTGGATGTAATCTCATCTGCCGGCCTTCCCCGGCAACCATAATTTTCCAAACCGAATATAGACACATATGGCAGCAAAACGATTTCTAGAAAAAGTACTGACAGCACGTGTGTATGACGTCGCTGAGGAAACACCGCTGGACGAAATGACCATCCTTTCAAAGCGGTTGGGCAACAGAGTGCTGTTAAAGCGCGAAGACTTACAACCGATTTTCTCCTTTAAACTTCGAGGAGCCTTCAATAAGGTCCACAAGGCTTTGCAGCAGAATCCCAAATTGCCCGGCATCATTGCCGCCTCCGCGGGCAACCATGCTCAGGGTGTTGCTCTGGCTGCAAAAAAACTTGAGCTCAAAGCCGTAATCGTCATGCCCAATACGACACCGGCAATTAAGGTAAACGCAGTCCGCTCCCATGGCGCCAAAACAGTTCTCTTTGGTGAGAATTTTGATGAAGCCTACAGCCACTCCCGTGAACTGTCCAAGCAGCAAGGTCTGACCTTTATTCATCCCTACGATGATATCGATGTGATGGCCGGCCAGGCCACCATCGGCCATGAAATCATTCGTCAACACCAGAACGATATCGAGGCTATTTTTGTGCCGGTGGGCGGAGGAGGACTGTTAGGCGGAATAGCCGGTTTCATCCATGCTGTCAGACCATCAATCAAGGTAATCGGGGTGGAGCCGGAGGAAGCCGCCTGTCTGGCTACTGCCATGAAAGCGGGGAAAAGGGTAACATTGAAAGAGGTTGGTATTTTTGCCGATGGTGTGGCAGTCAAACAAATCGGCAAGAAGACCTTCAAAATGGTCCGGGATATCGTCGATGATGTGATTACCGTGTCAACCGATCAGATCTGCGCCGCCATTAAAGAAACCTACAACGACACACGAGCCATATGTGAACCAGCTGGAGC
>CAZLGM010000138.1:0-8884 GCA_964558875.1 uncultured Desulfocapsaceae bacterium | reverse complement strand
GTCTTATTTCACTCAAGTCGTTTCCGTTCCGGTCAGTCTTCAGGTCAACATGTTGTGAGATTCCACTGTTCTTTTTATTGCTCATAGTTGAAAGTGACAGGAGTTTTTCAGGGAGTGACATACAAAATAGTAAAGGCTTGAGTGTCTTGTTTAAAAACACTTAGATTGGAAGCGTTATCCGGGTGGACGGGGAGAAAAGAGATATACAGCACCGTTGGACGTCTCGCTGGTTGACCGGAACGGTCAACCAAGGTGCTGTCATGTGCAGGTATCATTGCAGGGTCCTAATGTGTGGGGCAAAAGCAAAAAGCTCCTCCCGTTATCCTACATTGTAGCGATTTTTTATCAAGAAGCAAGCTCTAGGTTGTGAATGCTAAAATTAAGCCAATGCAAGAGATCAGGAAGAGGTTGTCTAAGGAAACTGCTAAAAGAATAGAAGCTGTCAGAGTTTTGAATGATATAACATGAACGTCTGCGGCTTGTCCGCAGGAATATTTTGTTGGAACCAGGTATCATGTTTCCAGAATTCCATATAGAATTTTCTATATTGACGTTTTTAGCGCCGAAAAGTTCAATATAGACCCAGTTCCCACCATAAATCATAAACTATTTCATTTAACTTCAATTCACTATCGTGGCCGACCCAGTTTTGCCGTTTTTTTCTTAAGTTAATAAATCCTTATTTCAGCTTTATCCCCATATTGATGCTGATTGCCTGGAACCAGGTACAGTCCGTATAGTAGTTACGACTAAATGGGAAAGCGTTTGACGACCTGCCGGGAAAGTGCCACAATTAAACGTTGATATTCCGAGCTCAGGAGGTCGAAAGAATAGAGTTGGAACAAGGTGTCGAGATTGAACTTATCTGTGAACACGTGGCATAATAAGATCGTAGCTGTCGATCGGTTACCCATGTAATTAATCAACCGTTCAAGCCGACATGCCGTGGCTCGCATGCGGCTAAACTCGGCGTTTAAAAGACAAAGAAGGAGGAACATGGCTCACAATACACTGAAAACCAGTTACTCGAAATTGTCAGATAGATTGAATCGTTATCCTCAAGGAGCACCACCCTCTAAGCTGTTATTTGAAATTCTAAAGATACTTTTCAGCGAGAAAGAAGCTGGACTCGTTTCGCTTCTGCCGATCAGACCCTTTACGGCGGAGAAGGCAGAGAGTATTTGGAAAATGGGTTTACCCAAAGCTCAGAAGGTTCTTGATGAGCTGGCAAGCCGGGCCATATTAGTTGATATTGAACAAAATACAGAGACAGTTTATGTGCTTCCTCCTCCAATGGCAGGTTTCTTTGAATTTTCGATGATGCGGGTAAGGGGAGATATTAATCAGAAAGCATTGAGTGAGTTATTTTATGAATACATGAATGTGGAGGAAGATTTTATCCGGGAGTTGTTTACTGATGGTGAAACCCAATTGGGGAGGACATTTGTACATGAACCAGCATTATCGGATCAAAATGCAATTCATGTTTTGGATTATGAACGCGCAACAGAAATAATTAAAACGGCAACTCATCGGGGGATTGGTACCTGTTATTGTCGTCATAAAATGGAGCATGTGGGTCGGGCTTGTGATGCTCCACAAGATATCTGCATGACATTTAACAACACTGCAGCATCACTCATCAGACATGATCATGCACGCCAGGTGGATGTGAAAGAAGGGTTGGATTTATTGCAAGTAGCATACGAAAACAACCTGGTGCAGTTTGGTGAGAATGTAAGAGAACATGTGAATTTCATCTGTAATTGTTGTGGCTGTTGCTGCGAAGCGATGATCGCTGCGCGTAGGTTTGCCATGATGAATCCTGTACACACCACCAATTTTCTTCCAGAAATAGATGATGAAACGTGTAATGGCTGCGGGAAATGTGTCAGCGTTTGTCCAGTTGAAGCTATGACACTTATTTCGGCTAATGATCCAAACAAACCGAAAATGAAAAAGGCAAAACTGAATGCTGATATTTGTTTGGGCTGCGGTGTTTGTGTTCGCAATTGTGAAAATGAAGGGATTCGTCTGAAAACCCGGGAATCAAGGGTAATTACCCCGCTTAACGGAACACACAGGGCTATTATGATGGCGATTGAACGGGGAAAGCTGCAAAATCTGATATTTGACAATCAGGTATTAGGGTATCATCGGGCATTGGCTGCGGTTTTAGGTGTTATTTTGGAGCTTCCTCCCCTCAAACAGGTTCTTGCCAGCAGGCAGATTAAATCCCGGTTTTTTGAAACTATGATTAGCCGCTACAATAATCTGACTAGAAATCGGCAAAAAAAACAGTAGAGTCATGTCTTTTACTTTTGGACCAGGAGAAATACACATTTGCATATCTGGAGAAAACTCTTGGGTCCACCGTAATACGGACTCAATCAACGACCAAGCTGTGCGGTGCAAACGGAGTGTAGCGTAGTTTGCATCCGAACGTGCGCATTGTTAGGCGTTTACTTTTTTATTAGACCAACAACAAAAAGCAGCAATACTGCTCCTGCAGTTGCTGTAATTATTGACCCAATCAAGCCTGACGCAGAGATACCAAGCAGCCCAAATACGGAACCACCAAGTACGGCACCAACAATGCCCACTACAATGTTGCCAAGAAGGCCAAAACCAGCGCCCTTCATAAAGTTACCTGCCAGCCATCCTGCGACAGCACCAATAGCTAAAAATATTATTAATCCTGTTATGTCCATAGCTCCACCATTATCTTTGTATGTTAATTTGATTTATTTAACTTTGAGAACACCAAGCACTAAACAAATACCACCACCTACTAGACCAATCCATGCTTCAACTGGCGTGTCACCGCTGAATGCTCGGGTAACCTGAGAACCTGCTGAATCGTAAACATTGTATCCCCAAGCAATTAAAGCCACCCCAACGATTATTAGTACTATGCCAATTTGCTTGCTTTTCATAATTACTCCTGAATGTTTACCTGATGTGAAATATTTCGTTATTCTTATTGCCTAACGATCATTGTGCGATTTGTTAATGACTTAACCGTGAACTGACTAAGCGATTAATGCTTACCCCAGACTCTGCGGCTTGAATGGCTAAACTTCGATGTACTTCCGGTGGAAGACGAACCATAAATTTTCCACTATAGTTTTTATGAGCTATTGGTTGAGGTATTTCTTCACCATTTTTCTTCATATCAGCAATGACCTCAGCTACAACATTGCGTATACCTTTTAAAGCCGATTCTGGTGACTTGGAAAGCCAACTAAGGCTTGGAAATTCTACACAAAGACCGATATACTCTTTGTCTTCTTCCGACCAAGTAACCCTATATGTATAATGATCATTTTTTATTGGCATTTTCTACCTCCTGTCTTTCAATGGCTTTCAGCACTTGCTTAACCTGATATGCTTTTGCCTTTCCCTTACTATTTTGGATATTTACACGTGGGTCTCCCTGCCAAGGAGTTTTATAGATTCTGTGACTACTTCCTGATTGTCGAGCTTTGCCAAAATAATGCTCACACACCCTACACAAGTCCTTAAAACGTACATTGGCAGGGTTTTGTTTTAGCTTCTTCAGAATGTCTTTAATCTGTCCCATAGAAATATAATATCACTATTGATACCATTGTCAAGGAGGGGAGGATATCTATTATTTTACGCACAACGTAAACATCTGCGGCTTGTCCGTAGAATGTTTTTGTTGGAATTAGGTTTCGTATCTCAAAGCTGAATATCTCTGAATTGCTATTTTGCCTTTTTTAGGCCAAAGCCATGAATGTAGCCTTTTAATATCAACTGGTTACATTGGCCTGGGTTTAGAATTCCTTTATGGCATTTAGTTGTTAGCTTGGCCCGACCCTGTTTGTGGAACGAAGGCAAGCGACCTGGAGAGGAAAGAAAAGCCATCAAGGTTGGACGGTCCGGTTTAGTGACTGGTTACAGCTTATGCTGTAAGTTTCTTGAGAAGCACATCCTCAGCATTTTGACGAGAATCAAAAACTGTTAAAACGTACACTTCTTTCCCAGAAATTCTATAAACAATTCTCCAGGGAGATACTATAATTTCACGATAAAGATTTATGCCTTGGTCTCGAAGTTCGGGGACGATTCGGCCTCTTTCTGGAAACTGTTTAAGACTTGAGGCTTTTTCTCTAATTTTGTTAAGTATTTTAAGAGCGCTTGTTGGGCTTTCTTCCGCAATATACAAAACTATGTTGCTGAGGTCTGATTCTGCTACATTGGCCCAAGAAACTTTATATTGTGAACTCACTTGTCTTTTGTCGCCAACATTTTTTCAATGTCTTTAAAGACTCTATCCTGGGTTTTTATATTTCCATGTTTGATGTCCTCCTCACCAAGTGAAATGAGTTTAAGTAGACCAATAGCTTTACGCATATTGTCGTAACTTTCTGGGTCTTGCAGGACTGCCCGTGGTTCTCCGTTTTGTGTAATAATGACGGGTCGATGTGTTTCGTTAATTTGCTTTAAGATGTCTGCTGCGTTGGATTTGAGAAATGAAATCGGTTTTATGTCTGATGATATATTCATAATGGCGCCTCCAGTCTAAATATGGTACCAAATTCAGACTGGTTGTCAATGGTTTTGTATTTACATGATCTCGTGCTTGATGATGTTAAGGAAAAGAAGGGACGTTCATAAAATTATACCTTTCCTTCTGGAAACCGGTAGTTATTTTTCTCAGCAAGTCCTTTTCCCCGTTGTACAGCTCTGCTGATAGCAGGTTGTGTCAAGCCGAGTTTTTTAGCTATGGCTGTTACCTTTTCACCGAGCTCCCGAACGGCCCAGAAGCAAAAAAGACTCCGTGCTGCAACCCTTTGCGGTTGTTTGCTCGGTGTGAGAATGTCACTTCCCTTAAGCCCGAAAAGCTCTGCTACCTCCTGCAATAATTCGTTAACCCCAAAACCGCACAACCGGTACCGATCTCTCCTGGCAATGGATTCTTCTGCCTGCTTGAGAGCAGCATCAACGAACTCACCATCACCTAAAATACGCTCATCGCTTGACTGGCGAATATCCATGTTGCGCATAGCAGTCAACACCTTCCAACCTCCCACGCTTCTGATTAAACCGCCTCCGGCCAGATCTTCACGGTGTCCTTCGGAGATCCCGTCTTCTACGAAAAGACAATACTTTTTCCTGCATGAAGAAAGGAGCTTTCCAAAGTGTCCGAGAACATACTCTGTATCCTGCCATGTATTAACAACTTCTCCCATCAGTGCACTGTGACCGCTGTAGCGGTAGTACTTCAATCGTCCGAAATTACGAATGAGTTTTGCCCGGCATGGGTTAAGATGGATGTATCTGACTAGTTCGAGCAAATAGGTGTCTTCCTGGCAAAGAATGGACTTGTAACGGTTTTGAAAAAGGTGACCATGCCGCTTGTATCGTCGGTTAAAATATATGGCATGCCCAGTCAGCAACCTGCGCATGACATTTGAAATAGGAGTGGATCCTGTTTTCAGTAACAGGTGAAAATGATTCGGTATGAGGGCCCATGCGTAACAGGTGGTTTCGGTTTGGGTTAGTACACCACCCAACCGATCAACAAAACTATTACGATCTTTATTGTCTCGAAAAATTCTTTTTCGCTCAATGCCCCGGCAGATGATGTGATGCAATGCTCCGGGTGCGTCTATTCTTGCTCTTCTTGGCATGGTTATTAATGTAGCAGGTAGATACAAACAAGGAAAGGTATAATTTTATGAACGTCCCCTTTCCCTCGAAAAGGGGTTGGCTTACAACCACAAGATTTGAAAAAACCAATTGGACTCATCATGGCACCAATTATTTTCTGGGTCCACAAAGTGGACTGGGGCTGCCATACTGGATAAATAGCTGTTCCGCTCCGAGCTTTTAGGGCTCTTCGCTCCACAACCATTTATCCTCTGGGGATGTGCCTAGATCCTGATGGGTGACTGGTGCGGTGAAATTTGACCGACACAAAAACACTGAAATAGCGGGTGTGCATAAAAATGGAGTATTGCTACGGCAAAGAATGCTACAGAACTGGAAATTGTTACCCTTGGAAGAAAAAGTCATCTTTTTCTAAATGAGAAAGTATATATCTTGACAAGGGGCCTTTTAATGGGTGACCCCTTTTTCTTGGTCCGACCCCCTTTACGAGAGAGTCCGGTTAGTCAATAACGTCCTCTTTTTTCACTGATGTTTATAACCTGTAAGACGGCTCAAGTAGTAATCCCAATGAAAAATTTTGTGAGGGCTTGACAAAACAGAACGATCGGTTTAGATTGATATCTAAAGAATAAAGGTTCAGTATGCCAAGGTATAAAGAGTATAATAGAGAAGATGTCTTAAACGCCGCCACAAAAGTTTTTTGGCAAAAAGGTTTCATGGGTACGTCAATGAGTGATCTTGTACGTACTACTTCTCTTAACAAACATAGCATGTATAAAGAGTTCGGTAGCAAAGAAGGGCTATTCCTTGCTTGTATAGAAAATTATGCGCATGAAATAACAAAGGAGTTGGGTAAAATACTTACACGCCAGCCATTGGGCCTACAAAACATTGTTGATTTTTTTCAAAACCGAATAGAGGGGGCATCAGCAAAAGAGTGGCAGGGATGTTTTGTAATGAATTCGGTGGTAGAGCAGGAAATTTTAAGTGAGCAGATCAATAAACAGGTACAGCTTCACATGGTCGCCCAGGAAGGACTCTTCCATGACTGCATAAGGGCGGCCCAGAAAGCTGGCGAAATACCCGTTTCAAAAGACTCAACAGTTCTTGCTCAATATCTGTTGTGTTTTCTTGAAGGACTGAATGTTCTCGGCAAGTGCAATCCAACAAAAAGATCATTAGAGTTGTTGCTTGAACAGGTATTAACAGCAGTCACCCAATAATTTTTTTACCTGAAAACAGAACGATCGTTTTAATTCGATACTGTTTGATGACTTAAAAGGCACGCAGAAAGCAAAATTATGGAGGTTAAAAATGGGACTTAAAGAATCATTAAATGAGTTTGAGAAAGAAGTTAAAAACTCTTTGCCGGAGGGTTTTTTAGCTGTGTTGCACAAAGGGATAGAAGAACTCGCAGCAGGCGGACTTGAGGAGAGTGCAGTCAAAATTGGAGAAAAAACACCTCCCTTTGCTCTGAAAAATGCTTTTGGAGAGTTGGTTTCGTCAGAGGTGTTACTTGCTAAGGGGCCAATGGTTATTTCTTTTTACCGAGGCGGATGGTGCCCTTTCTGTAATCTTGAGTTGCGAGCTTTACAGGCTGTTTTGCCAGATGTTGAGTCATCAGGGGGAACTCTTGTCGCCATATCTCCTGAATTGCCAGACAACTCATTATCTACGACTGAAATAAACGAGCTGAAATACCCCGTCCTCAGTGATCTGAACAATAAGGTAGCTCGCCAGTTTGGAATTGTTTTTGAACTGCCGAAAGAGGTTGAAGAACTCTATAAAACTAAATTTGGGCTGGTTTTACCAGCTATCAATGGGACTAAAAAATATGAACTTCCTGTCCCGGCAACCTTTGTGGTGAGGACTGATGGAACCATCAATTATGCCTTTATTAATGTGAACTATATGCAACGTGCAGAGCCCGCAGAAGTTATTGCAGCTCTAAAGAGGGCATGAACAGTCAATCAAATAATTACAAATCAAATTAAGGAGAAAACAGATGAGTATAGATGAAAAAAAACTGCAGCAGGTATGGGATCGACAGGAAATTGAACAGTTGATGTACCGTCATGCACGCTCACTCGACAGGATGGATGCGGAGTTGATGAAATCAACATACTGGGAAGATGCTATTGAAGAGCACCAGGATCCTATTTATCCGGACCTGTTTCATTGGAATGATAATGCCTGGGCATTTGTGCCTGTAGCTATGGAAGGCTTCAAAAATTTAAAAGTGACCCAGCACAGAATCAGCAACATTTTGATAGAGCTTGAAGGTGATACAGCCACTGCAGAAACATATGTTTGGGCATACCATGTTCATGAAGAGAATGGGGTCGACAAGGAAGGGATTCTTGGAGGCAGACACAGTTTCAAACTCGAAAAACGAAGTGATGAGTGGAAAATATTGCACCGCTTAACCATCTTTGACTGGAACCAAAATCAGGATGCAACAGCAGCTTGGAGCGACAATTTTTCCGACAAATACAAGGCCAAAAGGGATTTCACAGATGGTAGCTATAACTACCTAACAAAGAAATAATTTTTTTAATAAAAACATATATATAATAGGAGAAACGCCATGTCTAAGGATCTAGTTTTTACTGTAGAATTCAACATTAAGCCTGAATATACACAAGACTTCCTAGCCACTTTAACGGAAGTTATCAAAAAAATGTCCAAAGAAGACACCTTTTTAACAACTTACCTGCACAGTGATATCAACAACCCTAACAGATTTCTTATATATGAACGCTGGAGGGAAGCCTCCCTGGAGGATTTCATGAAAAATCAGATTCAAGGCAAAACCTATCGTAACAAATATGAAGAACAACTACCAGGATGGTCTTCTGAACCAAGAAAAATCACCGTTTTGGGTCCCATTGGTGAATGGAGGAGTTAACTATATCCAGAGTTTTGCAATATACAGCTTATGTGTGTATGCCGGAAAAGAAAGAAGAACAATAATTTTCCAGTGCTTTTTTATAAAAGGCCCAAATGGAGGTATTATGAAAATGGATATTCCTTTCAAAATATTTTTAGTAGCAATGATGGTTTGGGGCGTATCAGTAGCCTTTTCGGTCCAACCATCTACAGCAATGGGGGAAAGGCTAAGCGTTGACCTAAAAAAAAATGTAAATGTTCAAGAATTGATTGATCCTGAATTACAGCCCCCGCTTAAACAACTTCCACCCCAGTTGTCCTTAATTACAAGAGAGTCGGTTCTTGAAGTCAGAGC
>CAZLGM010000137.1:0-9003 GCA_964558875.1 uncultured Desulfocapsaceae bacterium | reverse complement strand
CTACCCCTCGACAATCACTTCGTCGAGGTCATCTTTTTCCGTCAATCGAACCTGGATATTCTCATCACCGACCATGACAGTATCCATGCCGATATAATCGGGTCTGATTGGCAGTTCTCTGCCATCCCGTTCAACAAGGATTGCCAGCTGTATTGATCTGGGACGACCATAATCCATCAAGGCGTCCATGGCGGAACGGATGGTGCGGCCTGTGTAAAAAACATCGTCTACCAGAATCAGATGTTTCTCTTCGACCTCAAAAGAAATGTCTGTGGTCCGAACAACCGGACTCTGGGTAATCAGAGACCAGTCGTCCCGATACAGATTGATATCGAGGGAGCCGTAAGGGACCTCGACCCCGGTCCTGTCATGAATGATATGGCGTATGCGCTGAGCAAGGAAAACTCCACAGGTATGAATACCGACAACCGCAAGATGCTCTGCGCTTTTGTTTTTTTCAAGTATCTGGGTAACGATATCATCAAGGGCAGCTGCGATCTGCTGCCCATTGAGAATCACTTTTTCTTTACTGCTCATTGGCCAACCCGATCCCAGAAAAAATCAACTCCTTTCTCATCAACCAGGTTGATTGCTTTGGGAAAGGCTTCACATTCCACATCAAAAACCTTAGATGCAATATCATTGATGGAATCATCAAAACCAAGATCCACGCTCATCTGGCAGATAATCGGTCCTTCGTCGTAAAACTCGTTGGCAAAGTGGACCGTACAACCGCTGATCGTGCAGCCGCGCGCTTTTACAGCACTATGGACACGAGTGCCGAAAAAACCGTCTCCACCAAAGGAGGGCAGCAAGGCCGGATGGATGTTGATTACCCGCCTGGACAGGTCCTTCGGTGGTGAATACAGTTTCAGATAGCCGGCCAGACAGATAATATCGATATCATAGTCTTTTAAGATCTCGTTGGTGGCCTCATTACCGACAGCATGGAACGCGGGGTACCCATAGTTCTTAGCTTTCTCAAGTCCGAGCGCATCTGCAACATTGGAGATGACAACCTGGATTTCACCGTTCAAGGTGCCGGCCTCAATTCTCTCATGAAAATTATCGAGTGTTCTTCCGCTGCCGGACAGCAGCACAGCCATTTTCAACATGGTTACTCCCCCTTAAAATACTCATTGGTATCCACATCGACCTTTTCCAGCCAATTGGAAATCATGGTGTCATAAGTCGATGTCAGTGCGAACACTTTGGCAGCCAGCTTAAACCGGGTTTTCAGTGTTGTGTTGCCGGTCTCTTTCATCTCCTTTAAAACCTGAGGATAATCGGCCGGATCGACAATGACCGTTACATCGTGAAAATTCTTGGCCGCTGCCCGTAACATGGTCGGTCCACCGATATCAATGTTTTCGATAGCATTGCCCAAGGTGCAGTTTGGATCGGCCACAGTTTTTTCAAAGGCATAGAGGTTAACCGCAATCAGATCAATATTCTTCAGGCCATGTTCAGCACACTGTTGCCGGTGTTTCTCGTTTTCCCGCTGGTTCAGTATACCGCCATGGACAAGCGGATGAAGAGTCTTGACCCTGCCATCGAGCATTTCCGGAAAACCTGTGAATTCGGAGACATCCATTACCTTGATGCCGGCCTCCCGGATCTTGGCCGCAGTTCCCCCGGTGGAAAGAATCTCCACACCAAGGCCTTCAAGTTCCCTGGCAAAGCCCTCAATTCCAGATTTGTCGGTTAAACTGATGATCGCTCTTTCAATCTTCTTCATTGCTTGCTCCTACTTTTCACTGTTTTGCCAACACTATCCTTTATCTGTCCATTGACAAACTTATATCAATGAGCAAACTTCAAACTAGTTAATTAATCTATAACACCTGAATCCATGGGCATTCGATAGTGCTGTAGCTTTGCCCCGGTCCCGGATATTAATCTCTTCTTGTGAACATCTTAATCTTTCTTCTATCACGCTTGGACGGCCGTTTACCGGGTGCCCGATAACCACCTATTGCTGCTTTTCTCATTTCCCTGGATTCATGACGCGCCTGAATGGACTCTTCCGACTCCTCATAGAGTGTACGCGCCTCAACAGCCGGGCGTCGATACTTGGAAACGGCTAGGACGGTGACGGTAAATTCGGTCAGTCCTCTGGTTATCTGCAGACAATCTCCGACATTGACGGCTCTGGCAGCTTTGGCGCGCTGACCATTCACATGCACCTTGCCTCCATTTACCGCCTGAGATGACAAAGAACGGGTCTTGAAAAACCTGGCCGCCCACAGCCATTTGTCTAATCGGATTCTTTCTTCCATTGTTTGTAAAAATCCTTCCTTCACCAGTGTTTCAGCCACAAATAACAACCTCAGCGGAGGGGGAAAACTTAAGAAGATACACCGATTGAAAAAGAAATGCCCGAAAAAAGATAACAGTCTTTATTCTGGGTAATAGCACGTAAACAGATGAATATTACATACAAAAAATAACAGCAGAACCATTGTGCAATCGTTTATCAGGGAAAACGCTATTGTGCAACCTAAGAAAAAGGAGTAAAAACAGTTTCTCTTATGATTTTGATTCGGTGTGGGAGACCGAATCAGGTAGAAGACAGACTTATTTCAACCTACATTGAGGAAAACTATGCGCGTAAAAGAACTTCTTGACAGCCACTCAACCGCTTTCAGCTTTGAGTTTTTTCCACCAAAAGGAGATGCGGCAACTGACCGGCTGTTTAATACAATCAACAACCTGGTCCCTCTCAACCCCTCCTATGTCAGTGTAACTTATGGCGCCGGCGGAACGACCAGGGATCGAACCCACGATCTGGTTGTTCGAATCAAGAAGGAGACTGATTTAACTGTCGTCGCCCACCTGACCTGTGTCGGCCATACAAAAGATGATATTTACGCGATTTTAGAAAAATATGATAACGCAGGTGTTGAAAATATCCTTGCCTTAAGAGGCGATCCACCTGTCAATCAGCCGGATTTTGTCAACCCGGAGGATGGTTTTGAATATGCCGCCGACCTGGTTGGCTTTATTAAAAAACACTTTCCGCAAATGTGCGTTGGAGTTGCCGGTTTTCCCGAAGGACATCCGGCGACACCCAATCGCCTCCAGGAAATTGAATATCTCAAAGCAAAGGTGGACGAGGGTGCTGATTATATCGTCACCCAGCTTTTCTTTGATAACCGCGATTATTATGATTATTGTGACCGATGCGAGATGGCCGGAATCAAGGTTCCCAATATTGCCGGTATTATGCCGGTAACTTCAAAATCAGGGCTGATCAAAACGGCTGAGCTTGCTGCAGGCGCCCATGTTCCCGCCCGTCTGTTACGGGCCATTAACCGTGCAGACAACGATGATGCAGTCAGACGCGTAGGTATACACTGGGCCACCGAACAGATCAGGGACCTTCTCGACAACAATGTCAGAGGCGTACAGTTTTTCACCCTTAACTGTTCCGATGCAACCAGACAGATCTACGACACCCTTGGTGTCAGGACATCCTGCCAATTGCGTGACTAACAACTGAATTCGTGAGCGTTCGATAGTGCTGTAGCTTTGCTTGATTGAATCGCTTAATAATAGTTAGCTATATCAAGCGGTTCAATCAAGTAAAGATACAGTGCTGGCGGATGCCCCGGAGGGCGAAAGATCATTTTAAGTTAAGACTGTATATTCTATTAATGTTGTATTATATCGGTAAATTATTTGAGCAAACATCAATCCTCGTCACGAATTCAGGTAACAGTCTATGCGTATCCAAACAGTCGGCATAAAGGACATCCGTATTCCGGTGAGGGTTCTAGAGAAAAGTGGAGGCCTTCAGGATACCGTAGCCACCGTTGGCATGCAGGCAACCATGCCTCGCCAATACCTGAACAGTTTTGTTGATATTTTCACCTCAGCGCTCAATAATTACATGAACGAAATGAGCGCTACCATTTTCAGAGAACTGCTCAACGAGGTTAGACAGGCACTCAACGCCCAGTCGGCCAGATTAGAGATGTCATTTCCCTATTTTATCGAGAAGGAAGCACCGGTCTCCGCGACCCGCAGTCTGATGGAGTACGACTGTAGCTTTACCGGTAGTGTCGGTGACGATAACGATTTTGTTTTAAGTGTGAAGGTTCCTGTCACCACTCTTTGCCCCTGCTCCAAGGAAATCAGCGAGGCTGGTGCACATAACCAGCGCGCTGAAGTTACCCTGAACGTCAAGTTCTCAAAATTCATCTGGGTCGAAGAGCTTATCGAACTGGTGGAACAGTCCGCTTCCTGTGAATTATGGTCCCTTTTAAAGCGTCCCGATGAAAAGTATGTTACCGAAAAGGCGTATAACAATCCGATGTTCGTTGAAGATGTAGTAAGAAAGGTTGCTGTAACCGCTCTGGAGCATCCTCATATCACCTGGTTCTCCGTTGGTGTGGAATCTTTCGAATCGATCCATAAGCACAGCGCATATGCCTATGTCGATTCCGATGAAATGCGCTGATCCAAGTCCTTCTTTCTCCATCACCCTTCCAGACCCGCATATCCCTGACAAAAATCATTCTGAATCCGTGACTGAAATTGTTATTTAACTTGATACTGTTTTGCGCTATCAAATTGTTGGATTTAGTTAAAATATAAACCAGCACTATCGAATGTTCACCAATTCAGGAGCATGGTTAATCCATATCACAACCTCAAAACAAACTGGAAAACTGATAAGGAGGATGATTTATCGGATGCCGGTTGACAGTCGATACATTCACTGGCTAGAATAGAAAAATTGACTGTGTACTGAAGTACTAAAATAAATTAGTTTTCCAGACACATGCAGACTGCATTCTTGTCTATCGGGAAGATATATGGAGAATAGAATTTCCAGACGGACTGGTCGGCTTTTCTCCCGGCTGTTTCTTTTATTTCTTCTGCTGTTTTTACTCCCCTGCTCTGCTTCTGGAGCATCAACTGAACAGGAGCCTGCCCCAACCAGGATCAGGATCGGGTTTTATGAAAATCCCCCGAAACTCTATATCGATCATAAAGGAGAGCCGGGTGGTATTTTCCCGGAAATAATCAAGTATATCGCCTCCAGGGAAAACTGGCAGGTTGAATGGGTCCCCGGAAACTGGCATGAATGTCTGCAACGGCTTGAGTTGGGACAGATCGACATTATGCCGGATGTGGCCTTTTCATTACAACGATCAAAAAAATTCGCGTTTACCGACGAACCGGTTTTCCTCAACTGGGCCACTGTTTATACATCCCCTGAGTCTACGGTCTCATCCTTGATCGATCTTGAAGGTCTTCGAGTCGCTGTCATGCGCGGCTCAATCCACACAGAGGGAAAAGAAGGAATTAAAAACCAGGTTGCTAATTTTAAAATCGACTGCGAATTCCTCGAATTTTCCTCATACAAGGAAGTGTTTCAGGCAGTCCAAAACGGTCTGGCCGATGCCGGGGTTGTCAATCGTCTTTTCGGCACCATTTTCGGTCCTTCTTACGACCTGTCTCCGACTTCGGTGATGTTCAACCCACGGCATATCAAGTTCGCTTTTCCATCTGACGGACTGCTGGCTCCAACACTGAAACAGACAATTGATGTTTATCTGCGAGCAGCAAACACCGACCCCAAGTCACCGGTCAAACAGATTATCACTGCTTTTTTTAAAGGCGTTCCTGTCGATTGGAGCTTTCAACAGGGTGATACCAGAAGAGTTTACCTCACAGAAAAAGAGAAGAACTGGATCAAAAACCACCCGACTATTCGACTGGGTGTCGACCCTGAATTTGCTCCGTTTGAATTCATCAACGAAAACGGACAATATAGCGGCTATGGCGCTGATTATGTCCGACTTCTCAATGAACGGCTTGGCCTGAATATGGAGATCGTTCCTGAAATAAGTTGGCAGGAGGTAATATCCAGGCTACAGGATCGTCGCATTGATGTATTGCCCGCAGCCGGCTATACAGCTGAAAGAAGTTCATATCTCAGGTACAGTACACCATATATCGGTTTTCACCGTGTCATTATCTCCCACATTGGCAACCCGTTTGTCTCCGGGCTTGCCGACATTACCGGACTTCGCATCGGTGTGCAGGCCAACTCATCCCACTCCGGATGGCTCAAGGAAAAAGGTCCATTAAAGATACACGAATATGACACTCTGGCCCAAACTCTACAGGCCGTTTCCAAGGGCAATGTCGACGTGATGATAGGGAATCTGGCCGCCTGCACGTATCTGATTCGCGGACTCCATATCACAAATCTGAAAGTGGCTTCACCTGTTTCATCCAAGAGACAGCTCCTGCACTTTGCCATTAGAAAAGACTGGCCCGAACTTGTCTCAATCATCGACAAAGGGCTTGCTTCCATTACCTCTGAAGAGTCTGAAAGAATTCGAAATCGCTGGACTGCGGCCGGTTTCAACGTTGGAATTCCTGCCGAAATAATGTGGAAACGTATTGCTCTGCTTGTGATCACTGCCTCTGTCCTGATAGGTATGTTCTGGGCCTGGTCGTTAAGATTAAAGCGGGAAGTCAGTCGACGAGAAGCTGTTGAACAGGAACTGCAGGAAGCTGGAAAAGAACTTGAAAACAGAGTTAAACGACGAACGGCTGAGTTGGAGGAAGCCAATCAGGCACTCAAAACAGAGATGGAAAACAAGCTTCGTCTTGAGCAGAAGCTTCATCGCTCACAGAAGATGGAGACAATCGGTCTGATGGCAGGCGGCGTTGCCCATGACTTGAACAACATCCTTACCTCCATCAGCTGCTATCCAGACCTCCTGCTCATGAAACTTCCAGAGGATAATGAACTCCGTCCGCTGATTAAGGATATCCGTTTTTCCAGCAGACAGGCCGCAGAAGTCGTTTCCGACCTGTTGACAGTTGCCAGAGGATCCATTGGTACACGGACTGCTGCCTGTCTCAATGACATCATTGAAGAATATCTCCATTCACCTGAACATAAAAAAACCGTAGAAACCCATGATAAGGTGTGCTTTACAACCGATCTTACAACCAGCAAGGTTACGATCATCTGTTCACCTGTGCATATCAGGAAATGTTTGATGAATCTTATTAACAATGGTGCTGAGGCGATCAATGGTCCGGGTGAGGTGTTCATTAAGACTGAACTGGTCAGACATACCGAAGCTGCTCCAACCATCGATGGCCTCGATGATGGAGAGTACATCAAACTTGCAATTATTGACAGCGGCCCCGGGATCGAAGCAAAACACTCCCAACGTATCTTTGAACCCTTTTATTCAAAAAAAGTGATGGGAAAACGAAGCGGCAGCGGTCTCGGTCTTACCGTTGTCTGGAACGCGGTTCATGATCACGGTGGTCATATCAATGTGGTTAGCGATAAGAAAGGGACTACCTTTAACCTGTATTTTCCCGCTTCCCACGAACAGGTATCCCTGGAAACTTCAGATATCTCCATAGATCAACTCAAAGGCGATGGAGAAAAAGTCGTGATCGTTGATGATGAGGAATCGCAACGTTTTATCGTCGGCAAGCTTCTTGAACAGTTGAATTATTCCGTTCACATATGCTCTTCCGGTGAAAAAGGAATCGAGTATTTTCGCAGAAACAGCGCCGACCTCGTCCTTATCGACTTGGTCATGTCTCCCGGTATTGATGGTAAGCAGACCTATGAACAGATCACCGAAATTCATCCCGATCAGAAAGCGATTCTACTAAGCGGTCTTGGTGACTGTTCCCGAGTCAGCGAGGCAATGGAATTGGGATTCAATTCTTTTTTGAAGAAACCGTTTAGCCTTGTACAGCTTGGCCTTGCCATCAAAACGGTTTTAGCCGAAAATGGAAAGAGCGCCTAGCAGCAGGCTACATGTTTGACAGCCAAAACATCGGATAATCTACCGTGAATCTTCCGGAAAACGAAATATCTGATAGCGAAAAAAACGCCCACCAGAAAACCCACCCAAATTTGGTCAGTGTACAGATCGAACCGACCAGCCGCTGCAATCTGAATTGCATTTCCTGCGCCAAACATGATTACCATTCAATCTGGCAGGAAACAGACCTAAAAGAACAACTGTATTATAAGATCATCTCTGAGCTGCCTGAATCGGTTAAATCGGCCCACCTTCAAGGGTGGGGAGATCCGCTCCTCCATCCGGATATCGACAATTTTGTAACCCGGACTAAAAAGAAAAAGCTGCTGGTCAGCTTTACCACAACCGGGACAACCATGTCTGCTGAGTTAGCCAACCGGCTTATCGGGTGTGGTCTCGACAGCATCACATTTTCAATGACAGGCGGAAACGAGACTACCCATGACAAACTAAGGGGCAGCAGCTCGTTTTCTCTTTTGGAAAAAGCAATTGATACCTTTGAAGAAGCGCGAAAAGCTTCGTCATCAGAGATAAAAACATCTGTCAGCTTTCTGCTGACAGCTTTAAACATACATGAGTTGCCCCAGGCCATCAAATGGTGCCGGAAACGAAACATTGACCTGTTTTCCACAGTTCATCTTACCCAGACAGCATCAAAGAGGCAGGAAAATCTACGTTTTCAAGTTGACAGACTCACATCTTCCACCAGGTGGCTGCGCCGTCGAAGCTGGCTGGCCGGGTTATTTTCCAAGACGCGGATCGAGCTGAAAAGTTTTATACCCGAGCCTACTCCTGTCTGTGATAAGAACCCGCTGAACACCCTGTTCATCAGCAGCGATGGATTGGTATCGCCCTGCGTTTTTCTTTGTCCTCCCATAGGGACCAGCAGGCTTGGGTGGCTCCACAGAGGCAGGAAATCACATTTCCGTCCACTTGTTTTAGGAGATTGCAGGTATGAAACCATTGAGGAGATCTGGAAGAAATCGTTGTATACGGCCTTTCGTGACCAGTTTCAGAAACGACTGAATATCTATGAGGAGGCCATGGCTCAGGTCGGATATTCCATGGAAGGACCAAAACAACTGGAAAAGGCGTTGATCCGTATTAACAACGGTTTTACCGACAATCCACCGCCTGAGCAGTGCCGGTTTTGTTATAAGATGGATGGGTTTTGATCTGCTAG
>CAZLGM010000136.1:0-9027 GCA_964558875.1 uncultured Desulfocapsaceae bacterium | reverse complement strand
ACCATATAAGAACGCATATCTTCGACCCTAAAAACCTCATTTATTATAAAAAAGAGGTCGGTAACAGTGTTTTAAAAATGATGGAGATAGCAAAGGAGAAAGGCATTCATATCATACACCTGGGCAACTTCTACCTTAAGCCATCAAACAATGATATTGAAAAATTCTCTCCGCCAACAGGCAGAACACGGTGTACCCATCCCTGGACCAATCTTTATATCTGTTACGACGGAAAAATAGGCCCCTGTGACCATCTCATTTCTATTCCCGTTGTCCTGGGCGACCTGACTAGAGGATCATTCCGGCAGGAATGGAACAACAAGAAATTCCAAAGATTCAGAAAATATAACCACACCTTGGGAAGAAATGTCTATTGCCACTGGTGCTATGCACACAGGCTGTTTACTTAGGATAATAGATGGTAGAATTTGCTTTTCACACCATTCCTCACACGTGTATAGATTTGAAATCTCGAAGCCGATAATTTTTACTCTATAAAACAAAACGGGGCAAAATGGATGGCAAATTCAGAAATGAATGTCTCAATGAGCAAGTTTTTTTCATCCTTGCAGGATGCCCAGATGAAAATTAAGAAGTGGAGAATTGATTACAATATTAATCGTCCTCACAGTGGGATCAATAAGTTGACTCCACAGAAATTTTTCAACCTATCAAAAAAGAACAATATTTGACCCACTACCAGAAATAAAGGTGAATAACGCATAAAACGACAAGCATATGGTTATCGGGACATGGATATTTTATGCGGTTTTACTACCTCAATAATAGTGCTGATAATAAATCAGCGACTCTGTAGTATACATCTCCATTCTTACTGATAGACTTTAAGGATTGAACATATCTCATTGCCTTCTTATCTTCGCCAAGATTGAGGCAACACAGCACAGTATAATAGAGTAACCTGCCATTATTCATATCGGATGCCAGTAATTCTTCAAAACGCCACAAAGTCGTCGTGAGTACATCCCGGTTGATTGAATTGCCGAAATCGGGCAAGGTTTCACTGTCAACTACAATATATCCTTTGCAAAAAGAACACCGTTTCATTTTCGAATCACCCGGCGCATAGCAAAAAGGACAATGAATAATATCTTCTATTTCCCCGTTTAATGTTAACCTGACTTTTTTAATTTCTCGTATAATCACATTATTGGTCGGAGCATATTGGTATGCCTTTTCTAATGAGTATTTAATTTGTTTTGGAGAAAACAGGGTCCGAGACAACCATAACCAGGCAATTGGATTTTCCGGTCTTAATTTGATCGACTCCTCTATTTTTTTTCTCGATTTTTTTATTTCAAATCTTTTGCACAAACTAATTCCTTCATCCAGTAACCTGTTCGCTCTGTCAAATTTTTGATCAGCTTCTTCAAAACCCTCCTCATCTCTTTTCTGAACTCCCTGTAGAAGAATACTTTGAACGCCTATATGGATTTTCCTGTCCAACTTCTTATTCAGTGGAAGACTGCGATAGGTTATTTGTTTATTCTCAAAGGCAACCAGTTGTATCGCTGCTTCTTCACCTTGTATTTCTCCATAATAAGCGTCATACAATTCGCCCTGATAAAAAAGTAAAGTGCCTTTTTCTTCATTGGACAGAACTACACCTACAATGCAACTTTCCTTCTCATATTCGATCAGTTGAACAATTCCAGACAAGGACAGTTTGCCTAATCCAAACATCTTCCTGCTATGAGCCAGAGTATTTTTAATTGTGTTTGCCAATAATTGAGGCTGCACCGGCTTTTCGATAAAGCTGTATCCTTTCGCCGATACCTGATCTTTTATTTTGGGAGTGTTATATGCTGACAAAACAATACAGGGTAATTCCGGAAAATTGTGCTCTAAGTATTTCAATAAGGTAACACCGTTTATACCCGGCATTATCATATCTGTAATAACTGCTGAGATGGGTTGACGTCCAAGAATGTCAATTGCCTTTTTACCATTTTCAGCATGAATCAGTTTAAATTCATTTTCATAATTTTTTAGACCCGCATCCATAACACTATGAAAAGTTGGACCATCGTCAGCAAAGATAACTTCTTCCATCATTACTGTTTCCATCCTACCCCCTCTTACCAACCCTAACGATCTGACATTACAACTAAAACTTTTTGAACAGAGCTTAACAAGTCATACCAAACTCAACTTGAGTTAATCTTAACTCAACACACTTAACTACATGTGTCAAATATTAGATGAAAAAGAGTGTAATTCCCAGATATCTGAAAACATCTCTGTTACATAGAGTTTTTTCAGTGATGGCTCAGCCGCTGTTAAGCGGTTGAGCAGACACCCTAGCCTTTTCAAGTCTGTATCGGCAGAGTGCGGCAAGAGCAAATGCTGTGGTCAAAGCCTGTGATTTCCAATAAAGGCGTATCCCGGCCTGATCACTCCAGGCAAAGGCAACTGTCGGCCAACTGCCGTCTCCCTGATCCTGCGCCGTTTCCAGCCATCGGCAGCCGCCGGCAATAAGCGGGCTTTCGTTGCCGCTATTGAGTAATGTAAGCAGGGCAACAGAAGTAGTGTATGCCGGTGAGTAATCCCGCCAACCTTCCCAATAGGCCAGATCATCGGTGGTGAATTTCACCTGTTGTTCAACAGCAGCTGCAAGGATTTCTGCCGCAGAACCAAATTCCGGTATTTTTCCCATCCGATACGCATAGATCACAGCGTACTTTATTGCTAAATCATCCGGATAGTAAAGAGTGATATCATCATTGCACTTGTGGTATCCGGCCTCGATGGCTGTGGAGATAAACCGTATTGCATCGTCGGCTCCCGGAAGGTCGAGCCGTCCATAACGTCCAAGAGCTGCAAGGACATTGGCGTTGACAATGACATCAACATCATTTTTTATACCCATTTCGGGAGTACCGGCAAACCAGGTGAGAAATGCTCCTGTTGGTTTGCCCCGCCATTTTGGGAATATTACCGGGATATCTCCCGTATCGCGCCATCTGCCGAAAAATTGTTCTGCAGGAAAATCGGGTTTGGGAAGATTTTCTGCCAAAGCATGGTCAAGATAGGCCGAATAGACCCAGGCAGTGTCATCAGCATCCGGCCAGATATGATGTTGTGCCGGCATCTTCGGCGCATGAAGCGGACCCAGGATACCGTTGAATTCCCGGGCGCGAACCCGTATTCTGGTCAGTGTATTGACGATTGACAGCCAAAAGGAGTTCTTCCTCGGGCGGAGCGGCCAATAGCCGTATGAACCGTCAAGCTCTCCATGGCCATAGATTTCAAGACGTTTGAGGAACTTAACAGCTTTTCGACGCATCCTCGCGACCAGTTCAACTTCGGATGAGGATAACCCGAGTATCGGTGCAGACTGTTTATCATCAATAACGCTGAGGCAATGGATAATCAGAGCGGGCATTGCAGAGACATCCGGCAGGCTGAACTCTTTACGTCCCCATTGAACATCCATCTGTTCAGGCCAGCCGCCTATCCAGTGTGGAAGCCCCGGTCGTCCCTCTTCGGTTACCTGCGTCTCGGCTAAATATCGGATTGCCTTTTGAATGGGAGACAGCGACTCCCATTCATCCCGATTTAGCTGTTTTTTTGCATTCCCTGTTTCAGTCACCTGGTTTTCACTCCGTGTTCCCTGAAAACAAAACAACATTCTCCGTCACGGATTCAGGGACTCTATAAAACTACTGTGTAATCAATTGACTCTCTTTCAAAATCTTCAGGATATTGTCAGCCATAATCCGATACCCCTTGGCGTTGGGATGACCATCGGGGATAAAATACTCGCTGCTCAACATCCCATTCTGGGTAAAATTCTCAAAGGCCTTCTGGTGATCAACGTAGGGAACCTGCCTATCTTCTGCCAGTTTCCGGTAGACATGATCAATCTCGGGCATATAGGGATAATTCATCAAAACCGGTAACGCGTTATACTGGATGACCAGACTCAACATCTGTTCTACATCGGCCCGTATCCAGCTGTACACTTCAATATTCTTACTGCTTTTCTGAAACAGAAGGAAGTAGTCGCCGGCCAGACCGCGGAGGAAGTCGTTTCGTTCTTTTTTCTTTTGTCTTTCTTTGGCAAAAAAACCAAGCGCCTTTTCCGAATTACCCAGGGTTTCAAAGGCTCGCCCGATCAATGAATAGCATCTGGGATGCAACGTTTCAACACGTGCATTGTCAAACCCTTTTTTTATCCAGTCAATGGCCTCCTCCATTCGATTCCTGGCAAAATAAGATAAACCGATGTCCTCATAATTCTTGAATTGGGTGGGATCATATTCGATGCCCTTTTTGAACCAGTCAATAGCCTGATCGAACTGGAGTCGTTCTCTATATATCGAACCGACAATATTGGAACATTCAGCGCCGAGATTTTTTGTTTTGGCAGCACCAAGTAATGTTTCAAGTGCCTTATCATATTCTCCCTGTTCCTTGAGTTCCAGGCCGGTCATACACTCGGGTACACGGTGTTGTTTTTTCTTTTCCGGATTCAGTATCCTTGCCGGTTTCTGCTCATTGGTAAACTCATCACCACTCCAGTTGGGCTGCGGGGTCTGAAACAGTAAACGGATAAACTTGTAAATACGGATTCGATCAAGGGAGCCATGCAGTTCCTGCAGAAAACTCCTCTCCTGCTTTTGGGCTTTGCGTAGAAAATCCTGATAACCGAAATAATTGCCCAGGTTCTGAGCTCCGATAAGGATAGTGACAATATCCGGCTTGAACTCTTTGAGATAATTCTCAAACCGCTTGAGAAACTGCGTACTGTTCTGTCCCGGCCAGCCACGGTTGATTACCGAGTATTTCACCCCTGGTGCTGCCTGATTGAGCAGCTTCTCAAGCTGGGCCGGATAGGAGAGATCCCTGGGAGCTCCGATTCCAAAGGTGAAAGAATCGCCGATGCAGAGGATGGTTGTTGTCCCCTTTTTATTTTTCCCCGTGTCTGATTCGGAAATATCGGCATAGATACTGCCCACAACCCTGAGAGCGACTTCCAGGATTAACAGACAGATCAAAATGCCGGCACAAAATACAATGGCTTTTTGTTTTGTTGTTTTCATCCCTATCAATTCCGTTCACGAGTTGAAGTTATGACTGCCCAAAGATTTTTTGCCATCAGATGATAGCCTTTTGCGTTGGGGTGACCGTCAGGAACGAAGAATTCCCGGCTTAACACCCCGTTTTTCGTATATGGATCAAATGTTTTGCGGTGATCAACAAAAACAACTTCGGAATTACCGCCAATCTCTTGATAAATGGCATCGATATCCGGTTCATAGGGGTAATTCTGAAAAATGATCTGTACATCATATCGCTTTAGCAGCCCAAGAAGCTGCCCAATATCGCTCTGTATCCATCGGAGTACATCGGAGGTTGATCTTCTCTTCTGAAAGAGCAGCAGATAATCCGCCGCCAGCCTGTTGAGGTAATCATCCACGGGCGACGGTCGTTTGACTTCCTGCTCAAAGAACCGAATTGCCGAGAGCGCATCGCCGTTTTTTCGAAAGGCCTTACTGATACCTATATAACAATGGCCGTACAGTGACTCGTAGCGGGCCTTGACAAAACCTTTTTGAAACCAGATGATCGCCTCTTCCATTTTTCCCTGTTCACTCAGGGTCAACCCGATACCGTCATAGTTGCCGAAAAGTAAGGGATCTTGATCGACACCTTTCTGAAACCAGTCGATGGCCTCCTGGTATTGCTTCTGTTCAAGATACATCGAACCGGCCAGATAATAGCATGAACCTTGCACCTCTACTCTGTTTACAGCCTCCTGGATGAATTCCAGCGCTTTGTCATACTGACCCATTTCTTTGAGTCTTTCCCCCTCAAAACAATCTTCCACTGCTTTTTCTGCAGGTGGACGATCTTCATCCCATCCACGCCGAACTTCACTGGGGTATCTTCCCGGCTGAATTTCCGGAAGTTCATGAGTGACAGCCGGCTCACGATTTCCACCAGCTGTCGTCAGGTCCCGAAAAAGGAGTCGCGTGAATTTATAGAGCCGGATGGTATCAAGGCTGTCATGCAGGCTCAAAAGAAACCCTCGACGGTCGTCGCCGCTTTTCTCCAGAAATTGCCGGAAACCGAAATAATTGTCCTGATTTCTGGCACCGGTCAACAGAGTGACGATTTGGGGTCTGAACTCACGCAGATAACGTTCAACACGCAACAAGAGCTGGGCGGAATTCTGTCCGGGCCAGCCCCGGTTTATCACTTTGTATTGTTTCTGCGGATCGGATTGGTCCAACATTTTCTGCAATTGATCCGGGTAGGAAAATCCCCTTTTGGCACCCAGCCCAAAGGTTACAGAATCGCCCAGACAGAGAATCGTTGTGCCCGCTCCCCCTCTGCTGCTGTCCGATTCGGATAAACGGCTGTAAACCGCACCGACTATTCTCAATGATACTTCCAGCAGCAGCAGACAGAGAACTATTCCGACAGTAAAGACAACTATGCGGCTTCTACCTTTACTCATGAGATGAAGGTATCAAATGATAGTGGGATCAATGAAACGCTTCCCCAATTGCTTTGCTGAGATTTTTAGCCATCATACCATATCCAACATCGTTGGGATGACCATCCGGTGCAAAAACCCGCTCGTCCAGTATCCTGCCTTTTACATGGGGTGTAAAGGAGGCCTGCTGGTTCACGAAAACAACCTTGTGTCGTTTGGCAATCTTTTGAAAGAGTAAATTGACCATCGGTTCCACCGGATAGTTCTGCAGAATGGCTCTGGCATTATACCGATTGCACAACTCGATCATTTTACCTATATCGGCCTCAATCCACCTGCTGACAGCCGGATTGGTCTTGGTATTCTGAAACATCAGTAAATAATCGCCGGCCAGTTTATGCAGATAATCATCGACCAGCGGCTGCCGTTTTGTTTCCTTTTCAAAAAACGCTATGGCCCCAGAACTATCACCCATTTCCTTGAAGGTCAGGGCTATTTCAAGATAACAGCGATCATACAGGGTTTCATACCGTGCCTGCTCAAACCCTTTCTTATACCAGGCAAGCGCCTGGTCCGGCCGGTCCTGTTCCCGATACGACTGACCGATCCCTTCGTAATAACGGTAGTAGCCGGGATCGCGTTCAATTCCCTTTTTAAACCACTCGATGGCCTTGTCATACTGCTGCTGTTCCTGATGGATAGCCCCGACAGCGAATAAGCAGTCCGGTTCGAGATCCGGCTTATCGATAACCGATAAGATGGATTCCAATGCCTCCTCATATCTGCCCTGGCTCTTGTAGATAAAACCTACCATACATTCACGGGTCATTTTCTGCATTGGTCCAGGGTTGTCGGCTGTCGGACCCTGAGGTTGTTCACCGGGTTGCAGACCATCCGGCCCTGTTGGAAATCGGAAAAACCCGGATGGATCATCAGGGCCACCGTTTGGCGGTCCCGTTTGACCCCCAAGTTGTTCACTGTTCTGCGACCGGTTAAACGAGGAATCACCCCTTCTGCTCTGGTAATACTGCTCTGTTTGCTCGGTTGTAACAGCCTTTTGGGTCGTGGTTTGATTGCCCCCAAACAGCAGGCGGACAAACTTGTATACCCTGACCCGGTCCAGAGAATCGTGCAGGTTCTGTAGAAATGTTCGTTGATGGTCACCAGTTGTTTTCAGATATTGCTGATAACCAAAAAAATTAGCCCGGTTCTGAGCACCGATAAGAATGGTAACGATAGCGGGCTGAAATTCCTTCAACCAGTCTTCCAGACGCATGAGAATCTGGGCGGTATTCTGGGCGGGCCAGCCCCTGTTGATCACCTTGTACTGCCTGGGATACGACTCATTTAACAGATTCTGCAACTGTGCCGGATATGAAAGCTCCCTGGGCGCACCGATACCGAAAGTGACCGAATCACCGACACACAGAACAGTCCTGTCACCATCTCCAAGCTCTGGAGTATCCGAGGCAGCCCGGCCGGCATAAATCATCCCGACCACTCGAAGGGCAACCTCAAGAACAAGCAGGAAAATAACTATTCCAGTAAAAAAAACGACAAAGCGACGTTTGGTCGGACTCATTCACTACTCCTGTACCGTAAACGATCACAGGGTATACCTGCCGCGGACGATCGGCAAGCCTCATGTAGCACTAGTACACGGCGTCTTGCCGCTTATCCACATCAGGCACACCCTGTGATCGTTTACAATTTTTCTTTGAGACTGAATATGTTACCTATCTCGTAATTGGTTAACCCTGTATCTTATAATTTTTTACTGTAAATACGAGTCATTAAGGACATTCAACAGGTTCTTTGCCATTATGCCGTATCCTTTGGCATTTGGATGACCATCGGGGACAAAATAGTCCGGATCGCGGACACCACCCTTGCCAATAAACTTTTTAAAGGTCGAATGATGATCAACAAAGGGAAGGTCATGACGCCGGGCAACTTTTCTGTAAATATGCTCAATCATCGGCTCTGCCGGATAGTTCTGCAGGACGACTCTTGCCTTGTATTGGCGGCACAACTCGATAATCTTTTCGACATCCGAGCGTATCCAGCCATGCACTTTGGCACCCCGTTTCTTCGTTTGAAAGATGGAAAGATAATCGCCGGCCAGACTGTGCATGTAGTCATCAACCAGTGGCTGCCGCTGGGTCTCTTTCTGGAAGAACTCCACAGCGCCACGATAATCGCCCAGCCTCTGAAAGGTTTCGGCAATGGCGGAATAACTCAGCTCATACAGGCTGTCGTAACGGGCATGCTCAAATCCTTTTTTGAACCAGACAAGCGCCTCCTGCAGCCGATTCCTTTCCAGGAACGTCATGCCGATTCCCTCATAATTTCGAAATTGGGCCGGATCGACATCAATCCCCTTCTCATACCAGGAAACCGCTTTATCATATAATTTACGTTCCAGATAGATCATACCGGCCATGCCATAGCACTCCGACTCGACCGTTTTTTTTCCGGTTACCGCCTCGATCAGCTCAAGCGCTCTATCGTCGTCTCCCTGGATTTTATACCGGGTTGCCGTTACACACTCCGGTGTATAT
>CAZLGM010000135.1:0-9039 GCA_964558875.1 uncultured Desulfocapsaceae bacterium | reverse complement strand
CATCGGCTCTCATGGATGTTGTGATAAAAGCTATCCCCGGGGTCGGCAACGGTCCCACCAGCAGAACGTTGACACCCATGGAACAGATCCCGGCGGCTAAAGCGTTTTCGATCATATAGCCGGATAACCTGGTATCCTTACCAATAACAATTCGATGTCCCTTGCTCTCATCCTTGAGTTGAAAAGCAATAGCCCGACCAACCTGCATGGCGATCTCGGTTGTCATTGGATATACATTGGCAACTCCACGTATGCCGTCTGTTCCAAACAATTTCTTCATGGTGATTCAGTTTGCTTAATCTCATCTATTTTGGGCAATGGAGAGACATCGTGCAATCGAACAACAGATGGCGTGACCTTTAAGATAGTTACAAAGTCTGCCACTTCCTTCTTTGCTTCAACCTTTACAATTATTTCTCCCGCTTTCTCTCCCGGGACGCCACTTACATGAAAGAGCTCACCAAGTTTCATCTTATGTTTAATGTAAACACGGGGAACATTGGCCGAAATCGTTACAGTATCGGGTGTGACAGTCTGGCGAATGCCATCGATGTCAATATGAACCGGAACACTCTTAATCACTCGTTTCACCGTTTTCATGCCGATCTTGATATTCACCGTCACCGATGTCTCACCAATCAGATCGATAATCTCCTGGCTCAGGTCAAGCGGAACCTGCTGCTGTACCGTTTTTTTCAATCCTTTCACATCAATCTGCCCGGTAGTTAAAACATCGAAGGGCCCCAGCACAGTGTTCGGGCCGGTTATGGAGATTTCATCTGGATCGGTTGTTACTGAAACCAACGTATAATCAGTCGGCACTTTACCGACCACGGTGGGGCGAATGGGAAAACGTTTAGTGATCAGTTTGTCCAATGAAAGGATAATAGTGGAGGGTTGAATCCTCTCCACAGATACACCTCTTGGTACAGGAATCGAATCGTTCTCATTGACAATGACATTGGTACCGGGTGTAGCATGGGATAGATCGACCTGCCGGGTAATCTCCCCTTTACTCATCTCGAGGATCAATGACCTTGGTCCGGTAACCGACACATCGATCTGTTTCTTGAACTGATTGGAAATGACCAGATCACGCGGCATATTAATAATTTCAACGGGAATCATGACTGTTTTCGCCACTTTGTCCTCACCGCCGACAAGATACCAGAGGACACATGCCAACACCAGGGACACAAAGCGCAGGACCCAGTCTCTCGACCACATCCATTGCCATTTTTCCGCACTGAGTATTCGTGGAAATTTCATGATCTAAATATCCAGTTCTTCCAGGGATGGCTGCTTGTTTCTTTTGCCCTGAATATTGCCCTCATACTGTTGGACAGGGTACGCTCATCGCCCACGGTTGTCAGCGCTCCATACTGGACAAGGGAAACCGCCTGAGTCTCTTCCGATACAACGATGACCACAGCATCCGTTTCTTCTGAAAGTCCGATTGCGGCTCGATGTCTTGTCCCGTATTGCTTACTTATATAGGGATTCTGGGTCAACGGCAGGATGGCACCTGCTGTTTTTATCCGGCCATTTTTTATAATCACACCGCCATCATGAAGTGGTGAGGCCGGCATGAATAACGAGATGAGCAGTTCTTTGCTTAACCTGGCATCAATCTCAAAACCGGATTCGACATAGTCACGCATACCACTTTCTCTTTCAATAACAATCAATGCTCCGATACGACGTTTTGACAGGTAAAATGCGGTACGTACTATTTCATCGATATCCTTTTCAACAACATCAAGACTTCTCTGAAAAGGGGTCTTTCCGACCTGTGTCAGTGCCCGGCGGATATCCTGCTGAAAAACAATAATAACAATGAGAAAGATTGAACTCAGGAAGGTCTTCATCAACCACATAAGAGTGGCCAGATCGAGCACACTGGCCATGAAATAAACAAAGGTCAAGACCAGCAGTCCAAGCACCATCTGAACCGATCGTGTTCCCCTGATAATCGAGATTACCTGGTAAAACACGAAAGCAACGACCAGGATATCGAGGACATCCTGCCAGCGAATGAGATTAAAAAGAGACATTAAACGATCAAACGATTGTGTATTCAAATGGTCGATATGAACATATTTCTTGATCAATGTACCTGGAATGTCCACCATTTTCCAAGAAAAATCGCAATTATTTCAAGGTATCTTGAAATAATTGCGATTTTTCGAAGTCTCGTACCTCGCTTACCTGTTCAAAGACAGGGAACAGGTAAAAAGAGAAGCGTAGTCACGCTAAGGCGTGATGAGCATTTTTTTTTGGGTGTGACGCTGTATCTGGGTAGAGCAGCAATTTTCCGAGGTGGCTTAGCTTTTTCTTGTTTTCTCCCACTGATGTCAGTCAACTGCCATCGTTTTTATTTTTCAATTTTACCGGCAAATACGGAATCGAATTTGGTTTTGGTCGCCATTATTTTTTTAGAGGAAATTTTCTCTCAAGTGAGATAGTATATGATGTTTGAGTAGATATTTTTTCATCCCATTCCGATAAAACGCATTATGTCAGACTATTTCGGCAACATCAGTATCTCTGGGAAATCCCAGGATAAATCCAAAGAGAAAACAACGCCCAAGGTAAAACCGGAAGCTCCGCCGCCCCAGAAGCCCGTAGAGGCTAAACCGGCCAAAAAGCAGCCTGTCACTCCCAAACCACCCAAAAAGCCTAAAAGAGAAAAACAAGAAATCCGATGGGGCCGTTTTTTTCTTTTTTCGTTTCTGGTCATTGGCATTATTCTGGCGCTGTATGCGGCGGCCGGTTTCTTTCTTGCTCCAGACCTGTTAAAAACGAGTATTGCCGACAGGATTAACAATACAGCCGGACTGAAGACCTCCATCGGCAAGGCTTCCTTTAACCCTTTTTCTTTTCGAGTCCGTTTTCAAGACGTTACGCTGGATACTCAGGATACCCGGTCCACCAATCGACAACAGCCTCTTCTCAAAATCGACAATTTCGATGTCAATCTTGAGATCACATCAATATTGCGCAGCCGATTAGTCTGCAGTCACCTCAATATTGACGGCTTCAAGCTGGCCATTACTCGAGACAAACAGAAGAAGTACAACTTTGCTTCATTAAATAGGGATCCGGGAAAAAAAGTAGATTCGGATATGATTGAATTTTCGAAACTTCCCTTTTTATTCTCCCTCAACAACGTGGTCGCTCGCCGGGGTGAGATCATCTTTGATGATCGTTTTTCCTCAAAAGTTCATAAAGCGGAACAGGTAGAGCTGCAATTACCGACACTGGCTAATTTCACAACCATTACCACCACAACGGTTCAACCCCGTTTTTCTGCAATTATTAATGGCAGTCCGATTAAATTACTGGGCGACACCGACCCGTCTGCTGCCGGTGATCCTGCGGATTCAAGAACAAGGCTGTCATGCGACATCAGTTCTCTTGATCTTCCTCTCTACTTTGATTATTTACCGGCTTCCATGCCTTTAACCCTGACAAAAGGAACGGCCGAAGGTGCTCTGCAGCTGTCTTTTGCCCTAAATAAAGAAGATGGTAAACGACTCACAGTTGATTTTGATATAAACAGTTATGATATCGATATACAATCGACCGACAAAGCGCTAGTAATGAAAGCCCCCAGGGTCTCCCTGAAAGGCTCTGTACAGCCATTTACAGGTGGTCTTTATCTCAAAGAGTTTCTGGTTCATGAGCCTCAAATAACAACCAGGGATCATTTTGGTCCCAACTCCCTTATGAAGCTTATCCCCCTGTTCGGCCAGGGGAAAAATGCAGGACCCGGACAACGAAAGAAACGTGACCTGATCATCGATAAACTGCTCTTTGATGGCGGCACAGTTCAGGTTAACAGCAAGCGGGGCAGCACAACCTGGAACTCCGTTCTTTTCAATCTGAATCGATACAACAGGAACGGACAGGCAGCAAAAAACACATCCTCATCCGGAAACTTCAGTCTCAGCGGCAACCAATCAGGAAACGACACCTCTTTCTCCTGGAAAGGATCGTTGGATCAAACAAACCAAATGGTGGGAGATGTCCGCGTACAATCACTTTCTCCCTCCGTATTTTTTTCTTTTCTTGGGGCAGACAGCCAGGCGGCTTCAGGATCATGTGATATTAGAGGGCGGTTGACCTTAAAACAGGAAAAACGAAAGGCCCCTACTCTTGCCTACTCGCTTGATGATTCCACTATTATCATCGATAGACTCAGACTCAAACAAAACGACCACCAATGGCTTCACGCACCGAAGGTTAAGCTGGTTTCTTTTTCCAGCAGCCAAAATAAAATCAACTTAGGCAATCTGTTTGTTGAGAAAGGGAACCTGTCAATACACTCAAAAAAATTGCCACCCCTGCTACTGGCATTTTCAGCAAACAAACATTTTTCTTTGCATGGATTGGATTATTCCGGCAATCTGACCATCCATCCGGACACCAATGGACAACCGATCAAATTAACCGACCTGAACTTTCAGGCCAACAACCTGGACAATACTAAAATAGCTGACAGTAATTTTGGTCTAACTTCTCTTGTCGGTAAGAAAGGGGAACTCAAGGCCCAGGGTACTTTTTCCCTTAAACCGCTCAAAGGATCTGTCGAACTGTCGTTTTCCAAACTTCCCCCGGACATTCTCGTCGAACACTATATGGAAAAACCTGTTGGTTTCGGTCAGCAGGCTACCATAAACGGCCAAGGTACGCTTACATTTCCAAGCTGGACATACACAGGCTCCCTTGGGGTTAATCGTGTCCACTTCAAACAGAAAGAAAGTGCACGGGAAGTCTCCTGGTCAAAAGGGATTGTGGATAATTTTGTCGTCAGTCGCAAACCGTTTCAGATGGAGTTGTCCAACATATCGGCAACCAACTTGAAAATCACGGAAAAGGGACTGCCCTGGTTTGCAGCGGGTTCATTTAGCGTGGACAAGGCGGCAAAAGAAAAAAATGATATTGTATTAGGTCAAACTCAAATCAAAAAGGGAAAGATCACACTTATTGAAGACCGTTTTCCAAAAATACTGGACAGCTGGTTTACAAAGCGCGAGACGGCAACCCGTATTCAATCGATCAATTACTCCGGCTCTCTGACCATCCAGCCACAAAAAAAGAAAACAAAGACTCTTAAGCTGACAAATATCCGCCTTAAGGCTGATAACCTGGATGACAACTCCAAAGTCTCCGATAACCTGTCATTCTCTGCCACGGTCAACAGTTCCGGTACATTTAAGTCCAAAGGTGATCTGGCTCTTACTCCACTTCGAACATCCGTTTTCTGTAACTTCTCCTCTATTAGAAGCAGCCACATCTTCCCCTGGATTACCGATGCTAAAATCCTTCAGGAAAGTCAGGCTGTTTTTTCCGGCAAAGGAAGATTGACCTACCCAAAAAACAGCTACTCAGGCTTCCTCCAGGCTGCTGATACCCGTATCAGGAAAAATCGGGATGAATTGTTGCTGGGTTGGCGAACAGCCAGTTTTCACAAACTCAATGTTGAATTGGATCCTCTGCAGATCAGCTCGACCAAGGCAGTCATCAACGAACCGGGATTTGGCTGGTCGCGTGTACAAAACGGCCCAAATGTCCATCAGCAGGCTTCCTCTTTTCTACATACCCTCCTGGCAAAACCCGATAAAAATACGGCGGGTTCTGGAGGCCGAAAACAACCGATCAACCTGAAAATCGGCAAAATAATCCTGAAAAACGGCTCAGCTCAACATATTGATGAACGGTTACGGCCGGTATGGCAAACCGAGATCACCGGTATCAATGGCTCGCTGAAAACCATTGACACGACCAACCCGGATGTGGAGACCGCATTTAATATCACAGCGTCTCTGGCCGGCAGTCCTGTTACTGTTCTTGGTTCGACAAAACTGATGAGTAAAAAGACCAACGGTAATGTCCTTTTAAAAATGACAACTGTACCCGTCAGCCTGTTTACCGACCAAATCAAATCTTCAGTCGAAATTGATCCTTCAGCAGGAGCCTTTGACCTGGTCATGACTTCCAAATACCAAGATGATGTAAAATCGGGCAGCGCTCATTTTACCTTCACATCACTTGCATCCACAACCAGTGAATCGGATACTGCCGTTCCCATAGCCTTGATGAGCAACAGCAACCAAACCCAGATGTACGTTCCACTGGAAAACAGCAGCAGCCGATCCAGCCGACCACTGCTCAATAAAACAATCAATCTTTTTCAGACAAAAGTGATCAAGGCAAAATATTCACCGATTCTGCTTGCCGGTGAGCAATTCTCCGATCTGGTCAACAACCACAGTGTAGAGTGTGTCATTGGGAAAAAATCCATTACCGAAAACGGAAGAAGCCTGATGGCCCGTTATACCAGTTTAGTGAAAAACCATCCAAAACTGCGGCTTACAATCATCGGCAGCGCCGACCCGGTCAAAGACAATCCTCCATTAAAGGAGAAACTGATGGCCCAGGAGCTTATACGGGTCAAGGAAGAGAACGCCAGACGGGCTACCAAAAGAAAAAAGCGCGAGGAAATACTAAAAACACAATTGGCCCAACAAAAAAAGAAGAAGCAGGGATTTACTGAAACCAACCTGGATATCTCTCAGCAGGCCAACCTCGACCCTATTCAACCTCAACCAGTCACTGTTTCGGAAAAAATGCTTCGTGAACTTGCCATCAGCCGTGCTCATGAAGTGTATAATCAGTTTGTTGCTATTAATAACCTGGCTCCGGAACAGCTTCTTCTGAGCGAAGAAGTCCGAGTTGGTAAAGATCCTGTCTCTGGCGGCAACCGTGTCATCATTCAACTCTCAGCAAGACCATGACCATTTCCTATTCTGATGTGAAAACGCTCATCCAGCAGACAAGAACGTTCAGGCGCTTTGCTTCAGGAAAAAAACTGGACGCTGACATGATGGATCTGCTTATCGACCTGGCCAGACTGGGTGGTTCGGCCCGCAACGGTCAACCGTTTCAGTTTATGGCTATTGTCAACAGGGATATTTGTGACAGGATATTTCCACATCTCGGTTGGGCTGGATATTTACCCGATTGGCAAGGACCGGCTATCGATGAACGTCCACAGGGCTATATCCTTTGTTTCTTGAACCAAGAACGGCTTAACGTTTCCCCAACAGACGCCATGATTGACCTTGGAATCTTTACACAAAACATCCTTTTAGGGGCGACCAGCCTGGGATTTGGTGGCTGTCGCATTGGATCATTTTCGCCAAAAGTTGCTAATCTTTTTACTCTACCATCCCACCTTTCTCTTAAACTGATCATTGCCCTTGGCAAAGCTGGGGAAAGTGTTGTTTTAGAAAAAAGCCGGACTGAAGATGATACCCGATACTGGCGCGATGAAACCCAGGTTCACCATGTTCCCAAACGGCCCCTTGAAGAGCTGCTGGTATCGTTTGCTCTTGCGGACAAAGAATAGTTACTTATGTTAAAACCTCCACATCAACGATACAACCACCTCTGGGTGTATAATTTCAACACTACCGATATCGGCCTGATTGATGATCCCGATCACATCGGGACATGGATTGAAGATGACACGGCTATTCTCTTTTTTCACCATGATAAAAAAGAACTTGTCGAATCAATTCGCAGGAAAAAAAAAGCGGAAATAATTTATCAGGCTGATCTCGACTATCGTGACTGGGAGGCTGGACTTGAGATCACGTCTTTTACTGTGGAACCTTTACGTGTCTGTCCTGTATGGGAACAGCAGGAGCCAGAAAAGCAACAGGGTTTAATTGACATTCTTCTTGACCCGAGCGTTATCTTTGGTTCCGGCTTTCATCCATCAACTCAACTCTGCTTGCGATCCCTGGTGAAACTCTATCGTGAAATGGATGTGCAGCTCGACTCGGTTATCGATTTTGGCACCGGGACCGGAATTCTTTCCATCAGCTGTGCGTTGCTGGGAGCCAAGGAGATCATTGGATATGACTACAATCCCCTTGCCTGCAGTGTAGCTGAAAAAAACATTGCCCTCAATAACTGTCAAAAAACGGTCTCAATTGAACAGGTCAATCTGCTTAAACACCTCCCATCAATACAAAGTGATCTGGTAATCTGCAATCTGTATAAAGGTTTATTGCTCCACCTGTTCAACAATCCTGAATTCTGGAACGCTTCATACTACCTGATCTCCGGCTTTATTCCTGGTATGGAAGAGGATCTGCTTTCAGCTCTACCCATGGACAACCTCAATCTTATCGAAAGGTGCTCAGAAGGCCCCTGGCGGTTATGGTTATTGGAACATAAATGAGTGCATTTGACCCCATACAGGAAAAAGTGAGCGCCTCACTGGTCTTTGTTCAACAGAACAGCTTCCTGCTTCAATGGATAGCCATGATCTCAGCCCTTACCTTTGTGGTCAGTCTGCTCATCATACCATTTATTATTTCCAAGCTGCCCAACGATTTTTTCAGCAAAATTCGTGAAGGCCACACAACGACCAACAACAATTCAAAGCTGTATAATCTGATACTTTTTTGTCTTCGAAACATCTTTGGCTTCACCTTTCTGTTGGCAGGCATTCTGATGCTATTCATGCCTGGACAAGGTATCCTGACAATCGTGTTGGGGATATCACTGATGGTTTTCCCCGGCAAACGAAAACTGGTCAATAAGCTGATTGAACAGAAATCCGTTCAGCACGGTCTGAACTGGATACGGCGAAAAACCGGAAAAACGGAATTTGAGGGATTTGATTAGAAATCAAACTCCTTTCCCGCCACAAATCTGCAACCACGAGAAATCAGGCTAGCGAATCGACAGCTCCATTTCCTATAGCACAATTCACTCTCTATCACTTTGAGTGTATACACTTTCACTATTTTCCCCTCTAGATTCAAATACGCCTTCCAAGGTTTGAAAATAGGGACATTTCCACATTTTCCGCATTTCCGAAAAATAGCCCAAGCCCCTATCTTGCTGTTTTGTCGTTATTTATACAAGAATTAACTGTTTCCTGTTGAAGAATAGACGCAATTTTCATTTTATTATTTACTCCAATATGTTACTTAGTATTTTGGATACCGTGTGAGGAAT
>CAZLGM010000134.1:3395-9057 GCA_964558875.1 uncultured Desulfocapsaceae bacterium | reverse complement strand
TGAGAGAAGCTTATTGAGATATCTTTTGTAACAATGTACACTCTTTACCCGTTGACACAAATCGTTTTATTTAAACCCGATAGATGGGAAAAATGCAAGGAAATACGGTAGAATCACCACCGGGACTACACGGTGCAGACAGGGAAAAAAAACATGACTAGAAAGGGGATCTGGACAATTATATTAGCCTCTTTTACGAGTGTTGTTGTTATTGCCGGTCTGATGTTCGGTTCATATCTCTACTGGGCCATTGTCCTGGAGCCGGGAGAGGAGGTACAGGTCGATAATATCCGCCGAATCCTGGGAAAGGAAAGCCCCGTATTTTACAGTGACGGACAAACCAGGCTTGGAGTCTTTTTTGACCAGGCTCATCGACAATATGTGACATATGACGAGATTCCGAAAAATTTTGTCAATGCCCTTGTCGCCTCCGAGGATAACCTGTTTTTCAGTCATTTCGGATTCGATCCCATAGGGATTGGTCGGGCAGCGATTAAAAATATCCAGGCTGGTAAAGTCGTCCAGGGCGGATCAACGCTCACCCAGCAGACAGCCAAGAACCTGTTCAAGAGAAGTGAGAGATCGTATCAAGCCAAGCTGAAAGAACTGCTGTATGCCCTGCGACTTGAATATCATTATTCCAAAGAACAGATTTTCGAATTCTATGCCAATCAGTTTTATGTGGCCGGTAATAGCCACGGCCTTGGGGTAGCCGCCCGCTATTATTTCGATAAAAAACCGGTTGACCTGAGCCTTCTTGAATGCGCGTTTATTGCCGGATCGGTGAAACGCCCAAACTATTACAATCCATTTACCAAGAAAAGCGAGCAAGCCGTAAAGCTGGCTCGAGACCGGGGCCGGACCAGGATGGACTATGTCCTGGAAAAGATGTTCGATCTCAAGATGATCGACAAACAGACATATGACACGGCGCTTGCCACAGAGATTCAGTTTAAGAAGGGCAAAGTCGGCTATGAGCTTGACTATGTCATGGAAATGGTCCGTGATGCCGTTTCCACTTCTGTTGTTCAGGAGGCTCTTAAGGAACACGGCATCAATAATGTGGCTACCTCCGGCATTCGCGTGATTTCTTCAGTCGATCATATTCTTCAGGAAAAAACCCTTTATGCCTTGAGAAGGCAGCTTTCCCGCCTGGATGTGCGGCTGCGTGGATATGAACGGGAAGAGGTCCAGGAGGAACTGGCACAGACCGATTATGCGGGTGATCGATCCGTAAAAGAGCGGGCGTTTCTCTTTGGTTCCGTACTCGCAGTTTCCAGCGATGCTGACACGCTTGGCATCGAAGTCGATCTTGGGCCAAAACGGGGTGCCGGTTTTGTTGATAAAGAGGGGCTTTCACGTCTTGTCAAGGCACGGACCAAGTGGCAGAGAAATCCATGGGCAAAAGAAAAGCAGAAGGATTATCTATCTCTGCTTGAGCAATTCCAGGAGGGAGACAAACTCTGGGTATCGGTACGACGGATAGACGAAGATGGACAGATCGATTTGGATCTTGAGCGGTTTCCACAGGTTCAGGGCGGGGCTCTGGTTGTGCATGAAGGGGTTATCAAAGCCATGGCCGGAGGAACGGAAAACCGCTTTTTTAACCGGGCAATCTCGGCCAGAAGAACCCTTGGATCTTCCTATAAACCGTTTGTGTATACGGCGGCGCTGCAGTTGGGCTGGTCTCCTTCCGATCTGCTGAAGAACAAAAGAGATGTCTTTGTCTTTCAAAACCAGCCTTATTTCCCAAGGCCGGATCATAAAAGCCCTTATGAGTATGTATCTATGAGCTGGGCCGGAGTCCATTCCGAGAATGTTGCCTCTGTCTGGCTGGTGTATCATCTCTGTGATCACCTGGACAGCGAACAGCTCTATGACGTCGCTTCCCATCTTGATATGGCTCCCAGGATCGTCAATGGAGAGGAAGAGCCGTACAGGAATTTCAAGGCCAGGCTGCGGGATAAATACGGCATTCTCGTGAATCGGGATAGCTTAGGCCATGCGGCGTATAATCTGGCTGTTACCAATCTGGAGACCGATTTCATTTTTGCTAACAGGGAGAAAGAGTATCGAAAGCTCCAGGAATTGCATTATGGTCTTGGTTTTTCTGGTTTTCTCCAGAAAATAAACGGCCGGTTGGCTGAAAATAATGAGGAAAAGAAGCTCAGCAACAACGAGGAAAAGGAACTGGTCTGGCGAGCCGGAATACTTGATGATAATTTTCTCGCTCTTCAAAAGCTGTTTGAAGAGATGGAAAGGTATATCAATCGATTGAGCGCTCCACTTGAACGTCCTTCTTTTTTCTATGATCCACCTGATCCCGACCCGGCCGGACTCTACTATGATCAAAAAGCAGAGTTGTACATTTTCTGCAGACGTTCACAGGCACGACCGGACATGATCCATGTTGCCGATGAAAAGGTGAAGCGATTCATGCGGGATCAAAACAAAGATGATCAGAACAGATTCTGGACAAATGTTTCATTAAATTCCACACTTTCGGTTGCCAGTTTTCATCTTGTCTCCGATCAGATTCATATAGAGTTAAAGCGGTTGAAAGAAAAGCTGCCCTATAGTCTTGATGTGTTGTCCGCTGTTCCCGATTACAGGATTATGGTCGGCCTCCAATACCTCATCAGGTTTGCTCAACAGGCCGGGATAACCTCCAGGCTGGAGCCGGTTCTGTCATTCCCCCTGGGTTCTAATGTTACCACATTGCTTGAGTCGGTGAGGATGTATGAGGGACTCGTTACAGGTAATGTAGTTGTTTCAAAGGCTGAGAGCAGGGATGAGCAGGACCTGCTGGCTGTTATCGACCGGATTGAATCGGCAAGTGGTGAAGAGTTGTTTCGGCCGGAACGATTGCCTCGCAAGCTGGTAGCTCCCGAAGTCAGTGTTGAAATCGGTCATGTGCTGGAAAATACAATCAAATTCGGCACAGGCCGGTATGCCGATAAGCACGTACGTATCAGTTATTCTGCAAAATCCGATGAGCAGGTATCGCCTGAAATGGAACTCAAGGTACCCATGCTCGGTAAAACAGGTACCGCAAACCGGTATACCAATGCGGCCTTTCTCGGGTATCTGCCTGGTGTGTCAGAGGAACAGGACGCAATGAGTATACATGGCGGTTATGCAGTCGGTGTATATGTTGGATTTGACGACAACAAAACCATGCGTAAAGGGGCGACAAAGGTAACAGGCTCCCTGGGAGCACTTCCGGCCTGGACTGAAATTGTCAATGCTCTTCTGGTGGAAAACAACTATTCAGAAAAACTTGATCCCGTGGATCTTTCGTTCACGGGCCTTATGTTAAAACGTCCCGGTCTTGATCAACTCAATCTGGCCGCCGAACCGGGAAGGGGAGGTAAAGTCAAGGCTCCCGCCCAAGATGTTGATGAAATAGACCGTACCAGTCCTTCTATCCTCTCCTTTGGAACACTGGACGGCTCAGGTCAATTTGTCGCCGACAGACGTATTCAACCGTTTTGGCTACAGTTTTCGGAGGCAAATGAAACTGTTGAGGTTCCTGAATAATTCATAATCGATTAGTCCCATTAAGTCATGGAACCGACCATTTGGCCGTATTGAAATACGCTGTAAAATAGCCGACTCCTCCCGATTGTCTACTTGTTTGGATTGTATTCAGGTTTCGGTAAACATTCAGTACCAGGTTCTGTTTGACCTTGTGCATAAAAAACGGGTATGTTAGCCTGCATTCCTCATCGATGGGGAATTCCTCGATCTTTTCATAAACCTAACTTGACGATTTTTAATCACAATCTGCACCAAATTCTCATGAACTGGTACTCCATAAAAAGCCTCGACAGACCTTTGGGTATGTCTACGTTTTTTCTGAAGCACCAGCACATAAGCCTTTGCTGCATATTGTAATTAAAAATCGCTCAGTTTAGGTTGCAACTTCTTCACTCAACAATGATCGTTTCCTGAAATCAAAAATGGATACTAAAAGAACAGTTATATTGTTATTACTTGTGTTTCTCGCACTCAGCGGTTGTGCCCGTAAACGGCAAGAGCCGGTATATACACCTCCACCACCTCCGGTTTCCCATCACCAGGTAATTCAACCGTCGTCCGGTGATCCCGGTTCAGGCGACAGCGGGCAGACCACGAAAACCATTACCTCGACAAAACCCATAAACCTGCCGTTTTCTGAAGAAACATCGAATAAAGTAGAAAAGAAGCTGCTGATATCGCCGGAGTTCGTCGATCAACGTCTGGCCGCCTATAACAAAAAACTGGATAAATGGAAGGAGTATGACTCAAGATCCAGCACGTTAAATCTCAATCGACAGGAGACGGAACAGATGGTCGACTGTTTCCGTAATCTGCAAATGATACTTACTGGCTATAATCGCCTGCAGACTCAATTGGCGTCTGACCAGGCCGCCATGTCTGTCCCGATGATGAGCTCTGAAGAGGTACAGGTTCTACAGGAGAATGATGTCGTTTTTCTGGAAAGTTTCTGTGGACGGTTGCTGGATGAAGAAATGGGTATACCCTCTTTTGGCCGTCCAAATCAAGATAATGATCCATCCGGAATAGAAGAGGCGATAAAAATTTCGTTTACAAACAGAGAGTATGAACAGGTTGTTCAGCACTGGCTGGAAATTCCGGAGGATCAGCTTGATCAGGTCTCAACACAAACCAGGTTGATCTATGGAAAGAGTTTGATGTTTCTCCATCAGGAACAGAGAGCGGCATCGGTTTATGAAGGGATTATCAGTGACCTGAGCAGTGGTAAAAAAGTAACGACCGATGTGCTTGAACTGTATATGACCCTTTCAAATCTGTACATTGCGGCGAAAAACTATTCAGCAGCCGCGGTACAGTACCGAAAAATTGAAGAGAAATACCAGGAGGTCCTAAAGGCCAAAGAGTGGTCGGAATTTCAACAGTCGATTCTGCAGAATTCCAGGAAGGGTGGACGGGAACTGGGTGAATACTCGGCCATTATCCGGAATTACATGGGCTATATTCCCTCCCAGGACGGTTATAAGCCGGTCTGGCAGGCTGAGATGTTTCTGGAGAATTATCCGGAATCACTGATGAACACTAACGTTGACCGAATCAGGACCGACCTCCAGTTTAAAGCCGATAGCTGGTTTAAAAATCTTATTGGGGAAATTGAAACTTTGCAGCTTCAAGAACAATACAAGGATGGCCTGCTCCTGGTTGAGACCATTCCCCTAGATATCATTGGCGAGGAACAGGCGCAACTTGTTCAGAAAAAAAGGGTGGAGCTTACTAGCGCTGAGGAAGTGGTTCGGGAACAATTACAGATGGAAAAAATGCAGGCCCTGGACAGCAGTTGGGATCAGATGCTGGTTCTGGTGGAAGGCGGCAGATACGACCAGGCGCTTGCCAGTCTGCAGGCAATGCTGGATACTGATCTGTCAGAGAAGGCCAAACGCAAAATCGGCGAGGTTTCTCTTCTTGCGGCCAAGGAAAACAGGCAGCAGGCGGCAAAACTGTTTATTCAGTCGATGAAGGCCAAAGATATAGAGGCAAAGAAGCAGTACCTTCTTGAGTCACATGAACTGCTGCTGCTTATCACCATAAAATATCCTGAAGTTCGAATTGTTGAAAAAGTGAAAGCCAATATCAGACGGGTTGAGCAGGAAATGAACAAGCTGGA
>CAZLGM010000134.1:0-3295 GCA_964558875.1 uncultured Desulfocapsaceae bacterium | reverse complement strand
ACCGAATAATAGAGCACCGGCACCGCCATGCGGCTGACCAGCAGTGAGGCAATCTCGCCAAACATCAGTGATATGGCAAGCCCCTGAAAAATCGGGTCTGCCAGGATGACCGAGGCACCGACAACAACTGCTAAAGCGGTCAACAGCATGGGCCGGAAGCGTATGGCGCCCGCCTCCACAACCGCTTCAGCCAATGGCTTGCCGTCCTTCATCCTGAGTTCGATGAAATCGACCAGGATGATGGAGTTCCTGACAACGATACCCGCTCCGGCCATCATACCGATCATGGAGGTGGCAGTGAAAAAGGCTCCCATTCCCCAGTGGGCCGGCAGGATGCCGATCAGTGAGAAAGGAATGGCGGCCATAACCACAAGCGGTGTGATGTAGTTCTTGAACCAGCCGACCATCAGCATGTAAATAAGCAGCATAACAACCGCAAAGGCCAGTCCGAGGTCACGGAAGACCTCAAGGGTGATATGCCACTCACCGTCCCATTTCATAGCCGGTTCCGCTTCGGTAAACGGTTGATTGAGATTATACAGCTCAACATTTTCTCCCGTACCGCCAAACTGGGAACTCTTCAGCTTCTGTAACCGCTTGTTCATGTCGAGAATAGCATAGACCGGGCTTTCAACCGAACCTGCCACATCTCCGGTGACATAAATAACGTTTTTCAGGTTTTTACGATAGATCGGCTGATCCACAGCCTGCTCTTCGATATGGACCAGTTCTCTCATCGGCACAAGGGGGGCATCCGGACGCATATCCGGCCGCAGAGAGATGTTGAGTAGATCCTTCACCCGTGCCCGCAGGGAAATGGGGAGTTCGAGTACCATATTGACCGGCTCAATTTCTGCCGGCTGATGGAAAAGATCGATGGGCATTCCCTTAACGGCAAGCGAAATGGCCCGTGTAATGGTAGCTTCGGAAATGTTGTTGAGCGCCGCTTTTTCCTTGTCTACAGTGATGACCTTGCGGGATCGTTCGGTCTCTCTGTACCAGTCAACATCAACCACACCTTCGGTGGTCTCAAATATCTCTTTTACCCGGCCTGCAAGTTTTACCCGGGCTTCATCGGTGGGTCCATAGATCTCTGCAACCAGAGTCTGGAGAACCGGTGGCCCCGGAGGAACTTCGGCCACAGCTACAGCCGCCCCGTATTTCTTAGCAATAGCGCTTATCGGTGGTCTTAGCCGTCCGGCAATATCATGGCTCTGCAGATCGCGATCGTGTTTAGGCAGCAGATTAACCTGGATATCTGCAACCGTGGGACCGGATCGCATGAAATAATGTCTGACAAGGCCGTTGAAGTTATAGGGTGAGCTGGTTCCGGCATAGAGCTGAAAATTGACCACAGTCGGATCTTTCTGAATTACATCTCCCATTTCCATGGCGACTTTAGTTGTCTGTTCCAGAGTCGATCCTTCCGGCATATCCAGGATGACCTGGAATTCACTTTTGTTGTCAAAGGGCAGCATCTTTACTTTGACCATGCCGAAATAGACCATGGAACATGCCCCAAGAAGCAGAACGATAATTGCTGAAAAGAAGATGGTGCGCCAACTTGCATGGGAGAGCATGGGAGCCATCACCCGGTAGTAGAGCCTGGTGAGGATATCATCGGGAGCTTTATCATGATCGTCCTGATGACCGTCATCCTTACCGCCTGCCAGTTTTTTTCTTAGTATTCGTGTTGCCGCCCAAGGGGTTACGGTAAAGGCAATGATCAAAGAGAAAATCATGGCGGCTGAGGACCCTATTGGGATTGGACGCATGTAAGGTCCCATCAGACCGCCGACAAATGCCATTGGCAGAATGGCGGCAATAACAGCCCATGTTGCCAGTACCGTTGGATTACCGACCTCTATAACTGCCTCAACCGCAACGTTAACAATGGACCTGCCGCGGTTTCCAGGCAGCTTCATATGCCTGACAATGTTTTCAACAACCACAATTGCATCATCAACCAGGATACCAATGGAAAAAATAAGGGCAAACAGGGTGATCCTGTTCAGCGTGTATCCATAGAGGTAAAAGACCAGAAGGGTCAGAGCCAGGGTTGAAGGGATCGCCAGCATAACAACCGTCGATTCCCGCCAACCGAGAAAGAACAGGATCAGGACTGCAACTCCAAAAACGGCAATACCCATATGAAGCAGCAGTTCGTTGGACTTCTCTGCAGCTGTTTCGCCGTAATCCCTGGTCACGGTGATGTTCAAATCACTGGGAATCAGTGAGCCTTGTAAACTGTCAACCTTTTTAAGTACATTGGCAACCACGTCGACGGCATTGGCGCCGGGCCGTTTGGCCACCGACAGGGTGACCGCAGCCTCTTTAGCGTTGCTGCCGCCATAGCCGAAGAGCACATAATTGCCCGGTTCTTCCGGTCCGTCGATAATTTCCGCAACCTCTTCAAGATAAACCGGTTTGCCGCCGTACACGCCTACTACAACACGGCCAATCTCTTCAGCATCGGCCAGAAAAGAGCCGGTCTGCAGAACAATCTCTTTATCCACGGCCTTCAGATTACCGGAATAGGATTGGCTGTTGGCCTGCTGCAGCCGAGGAACAAGCTCACCGATTGAAATGTTGCGGGAGGCCAGCAGAAGCGGGTCAAAGAGGATTCGTACTTGCCGTTTGGTGCCGCCGATAAGCGTTGTTTCCGCAACTTCATGAATCGATTTAACCGCGTCGTCAACCTGGGCGGCCACCCGTCTTAGGGTGTAATGATCATAGTGCTTTCCATGGAAGGTAAGTGCCAGGATGGGAACATCGTCGATGATCCTCGGTTTGATCAATGGTTTGGAAACGGACGGAGGAATACGATCGTAATTGGTAGCCAGTTTCTGGTTAAGCCGGACAATGGCCGTTTCCAGGTCGGCTCCCACATAAAAACGGACCACCATGAATGAACTGCCCGGCATTGATGTGGAGTAGATATACTCAACGTCCGGAAGCTCATAGAGCAGTTTCTCCATTGGCACGGTTACCTGGCGTTCTACCTCTTTGGGAACGGCGCCGGGCATTGAGACCATAACATCGATCATGGGTACCTTGATCTGCGGTTCTTCCTCTCTGGGCAGCAGGACAATGGCTAGAACTCCCAGAAGTACTGAGGCAAGGATTGTGATCGGTGTCAGTTTGGAATTGGTGAAGACAGAGGCAATGGTGCCGGCAAAACCTTTATTTTCCGTACTGTTCTGATTCATTGCGCCCTCTTCGGTTCCTGGATAACAATCGGCTGTCCGTCATGAAGAGGGATATCCGAGCGGGTGATGATTGTTTCACCGTCTTT
>CAZLGM010000133.1:0-9298 GCA_964558875.1 uncultured Desulfocapsaceae bacterium | reverse complement strand
CTTTAGTTATAGCTGTCACGTGGTGTGTTTTGGGGGCTTCTACAGTACGGGCAGCAGCGGATAATGGGGCAAGAGTGGTGGTAATTGTCAAACCTGTAGGAGGAGGAGAGCATACACCAGTCTATTATGGAGAGTGTGATGGTAAAGAGAATTGGTCATCATTTCATAAGACTTATACAAAGAACCATGACACTTATTGTAAAGATGGGAAGTTATATGTGGAATATGAACAATGGTATAAGAGTAACTCGAAAGACACTTGTTATAAGAAGGTTAAAAAACAAGTCGGTGAATGTGGAACTGGTAACGGTAATGGTGTGACAGGCAGTAATGGTTTTGATGCCTCTACAATAGAAGCTATCACAAGAGCATATCACTATGGAATAGCAACACTTAGACAAAAGCAAAGAGAGATCAACTTACCTGCTGATCTACTGAATATTCTAATAGATGCTTTGGTGGAGGGCGCGTCAGAATCTTTACGAGGAATCTTATTATTTAATGTGGAAGTATATGAACCTTCAGATCTGCCAACCTGGGATTTCAATGTCTCTGTTCAGGGGTCACTTAAGAAGAGTGAAATAGAATTGACACCGACTTTGGGAGTAGAATCGGATGTGAAATCTATATCTGCAAGCCTGTCAGGAATGAAGGAAGATTTTCTGTTCAAAGGCAGTTTCTTTTACTCAGGGCTGACCAATACTGATGACAGCATCGGTGATACGGAGAGTTACGGGCTGCTTTTGCAACCGGGTTACAGACTGTTCAATGTGAAGGACAATGGTTTCAACTTATCTGTACATCCTTTTATTGAACTTTATCAGAATGATCACAGTGAGTTGGGCAGCCAGGGCCGCTATGTTTTAGGAATGAATGTAACGTCGTTACTGATCACTCCGGTCGGTGGTTTGGGCCTTGGCTACACTTTCAGTCATGACCGCAATATGGATGGTGATACCGAGATAACAGGTGAAGAATATATTAACCTCAACACTTTGTCGGCAAAATATCTATTGCCATTGACCAAATCACTGCTTTTTTCAGCTCAGTTGAGTTATATGTGGGTGATGGATATGCCGGATGAAATAGAAGATGATTCGAGCCTTGATTTATCACTAGCCATTAGATATAAGGGCTGGGACAACTGGACAGTGGGTCTTGAGTATGAAAAATCAATAGATGGTCTTGAAATTGAAGGGGTGAATATAAGTCTCGACTATTACTGGTAGAAGAGAAACTGATATTTCTCTAACAAATATCGATTGTTTTTTATAAAAGAAGCCTCCACGCTTTTGTCAGTTTGAATAACAGAGGAAAGACCAAACTGTAACTTATAAGTTGTAGAAAGACGAGCCTGGCGAACTTGTGACCTTTTCTCGAAAGACTTTGGGGATGAAAATAGTCATCCTATTCCTAGTTTCTGTTTTGCTGCCCTCATGCATACTGCCTCTGCAGCCAAAGCCAATGCTACCCGATCTGTCTCAGCTGAGAGAAGGTGATATCGTTCTGACGACCAATGGTAATGCACGGTCCTGGTTTTTTGTTTTGGCTGCCAATAACAGTTCGAGTCGTGATCAAAAGGTATTCAGTCATGCGGAAATGGTTTATCGAGACTCAAATGGTCAATTGATGTTGGGTGGTGTTTTTGATGGAGCAATGAGTGGAGAGGACTTACGGAAGCGGTTTGAGAAGTTCTATCGAGTTGCTGTCTTTCGTGCCAACTGTTCATTTGAAAAAAGAAAAAAAGCGGCTGATACCCTATTGGCATGGTTAAGGGATAAACGATTGAGTGAAGCCGAATTTGATTACTCAATGAGCTATGAACCTGGGCGGACTGATAAATTCTTTTGCGCAGGTATTATCAATGAGGCTTTTCGTATGGTCGGGTTTGACTATCCATTTCAACTGAGAAGTTGGGATCCCAATCAACTGACTATTCATATTGAAGAGATTGTAGGAACCAGACTAAAAGGTTTACTGGATATCAACTCTATCTATCGATCCAACAATTATCGTCTTGTTTTTGAGTGGCAGAATGAACAGAGGGTCAATAAAACTGTAGATCTTTCGAAAAAGACTATTCTCTATCTGCTGGAGCAGTATGAAAAAGGTTACCGGTTACTGTCAACGGATGAATTTCACCTGGGAATGGCTTTTGTTGACCCGTCGGAAGTGGAACATCAGTTTGCCCAAATGCAACGATCACTGTTTCGTTTCAGTAAAGATGTTATTTCGACCTGGAGGCGACTAGCAAGACGTGGTAAACTCAACGGATTGACCGACGCAGAAAGAGAACAATTTATAAGAGCTGTTTTTACCCAATTTCATGAGAAGTATTTTTATTATACCACTCCTGCTCCTGCTTTTAGTGAGCAATAGTTGCACCTTACCATTTTTTTCGGAGAAAAGGCTGGACTTCGAGCCATACCTGAAAAAAGTTCCGGTTGTTAGTAATGACTATTTTGCAGTTTGCCACCTTCCACCTCATTTTGGTGCACAACAGATTTTAGACCAGGCAACGGATGTCTGGGTGGGAATAGATCGGTGGCTGGATATCCAACTGCCATCCAATACAATTTCCATACTGGCCTTTTCATCTGTTGATCCTATCGGAAAGAGTATTCTCAAGTGGAGTCGATCTCGACATCAGGCAACAGGTTTCTATGATCATGTACACAGAATACTAGTCGTTGTCGGTCAACCGGGAGACCCGCGTTTTTTTACAGTGCTTCGACATGAAGCGGCCCATGGTGCCTTGCATAACGGACTTTCATCAAAATTGTCCATACCTTCATGGCTAGGTGAAGGTATAGCGACTCTTTTTGAGCAGGAGACAGATAACCGGCTGGTGGGTAAAGAGGAAAATGAACGATTGGAGTTATTGCAGTACTATCTGAAAAGAGGAGAAAAACCTCAGTTCAGAAAACTTATTAGTAACCCGGGTCAAAAAGATCGCTCAGGGAAGAGATATGCACATGCATGGGGACTGGTTGCCTGTTTGTACAACCAAGGACGCCCAATTCAGCAGTATCTTTTAGGGCTTACTAAAGAGGGTATTGATCATCAACAATTATTCGACCAGTCTCTTCTGAAAATGAATGAATCGATGGAGTCATTTGAAAACAGTTGTACCGACTGGCTTTTATCTTTATAGGAACAGGACCTGGAATCAGGAAGACTAATAAAGATGAACTGCTGAAATGTTTTAAATTAAATGGTGTTCGGGATGTATTTGATCGGATTGTTCTGAAAAGCTATACGGTTATAAGTACTTTGATGTATAAAGCAGTTTCATAAAACAAGATATTCAGGAATAAAGTTGATTCTTCCCCTCTGGCTGTCAACGCTGACCACTGTAACTCTTATAATATCTCCAATCTGAAAGATCTTTCGACTCAATTCCCCGATTAGGCGATGATGGTCCGGTTCAAAAAAATAATAATCATCAGTCAGTTCAGACAGGCCAACCGAGCCAGTGATAAAGAGGTCAAGCAGTTCAACAAAAAAGGCAAAATTATTTACACCAGAAATAATGCCGTCAAACGTCTTTCCGATGTGTTTTTTCATGAATTGAATTTTCAGACGGTCGTTCATATCCCGTTCAGCCTTGACTGCTGTTCGTTCACGTGCTGAAAGGTGGATGGCTGTTTCAAGATTTTTATTCTTCTTTCTGGAGCTGGTTTTTTCAGCAGAAGATGTAAGAAGCTTAAATAAATCACGATGGACAACGAGATCAGGGTATCTCCTGATAGGTGATGTAAAGTGACAATAATCAACGGCTGCCAGACCGAAATGACCCACGTTTACATAATCATATCGTGCCTGCTGCATGGTTCGCAGAAGCAGGTTATTGACGATGTATTCCTTGGGACTGTCTTTCACACTGTCCAGGGCCTGATTATACCACTCGGCGTTATTGTCATAAGCAGGAAGGTGGAGGCCGATGGTGGAAACAAAGGAGATAAACTCAGCGACCTTTTCATTGTCCGGTTGTTCATGAATCCGGTACAGGGCCTGTTGCCGACGTTGGGTAAACGTCTCTGCAACCGCTTCGTTGGCGGCCAGCATGAATTCCTCGATGAGTTCATGGGCAAAGAACCTCTGGGCCCGATTGATCGAATCGATGATGCCGTCTTCGGTTAAAAGAATTTCAGGTTCCGGGATGGTGAAATGAATTGAACCCCTCTTTTCTCTTCTCTTTTTTAGAAGTATTGCTAATTTGGCAGCCGGCTCAAGGGATGGTAACAGTGTTTTGTGGGTGTTACGGAGTTCATTGTCATCATCAACGAGGATTTTCTGGACAATCCGATAGGTCAACCGCTGCCGGCTGCGGATGATCGAGCGTGTAAATGTCTTTTTCAGCCGTTTGCCCTTGGTGTCAAATTCAAGAATAGCCGTAAACGTTAATCGATCCTTGTGAGGAAGCAGACTGCAGAGGTTGTTTGACAGTGCTTCCGGTAACATGGGAATAACCCTGCCGGGGAAATAGATGGACGTCCCCCGTTCATATGCCTCCTTATCCAGCTGGCTGCCAGGTCGTACAAAATGTGAGACATCGGCAATAGCGACATAGAGACGATACCCTTTTTTTACCTTCTCAACCGCAACGGCATCATCAAAATCTTTGGCCGATTCCCCATCAATGGTCACAAAGGGGATACTTCTCAAATCCAGGCGATTGCTATCATCTAATCCTTGCTTTTCAAGTGTTGAAAGTGACTTGCTTTGGTGTAGCGCTTCCTTACTGAAAATAAACGGTAATCCGTATCGTTCAATAACCATCCTCATCTGAACGTCAACGTTGTCAGGTGAGCCGAGGATCTCGATAATTTTACCCGAAAGAGTCTGACGATCTAAGTTGTCTCGAAGGAGCTGAACAATAACGCAGTCACCGATATGTTTGTTGATATTTTCATGTTTCCGAATTCGAACGGTCGGGTAGCGAGGGTCTTCCGGTTGCAGGTAAAAACCGGCCGCATCTTTTTCCAGATAGCCGGCCAGCCGATCACTTTGTCTTTTTAAAACCCCGATTATCTGGATTTCAGGTCTGCCGTCCCGTCGCAATTTTATTATTTGAGCAAGAACCCTGTCGCCATGCCTGGCTGATCCCATACGGCTTGAGGTTATGAATCCGTCACGTGTCGGACGAGGATACGGTGGTTGCAGGGCCATATCTGCAATGTCGGTGAGATAGCCAAATCCCCTGGGTTTGGCATCAACGGTACCGGTGACAAGACTATGGCGCGTGGAGAGTGAAAAACTGTTTTTGCTGTTTTTGCGGGCGATATTTTCGATCAACAACTCGGAGAGAATCTGAGCCAGATCTTTTCGTGAAAACCGACGATAGTTGAGCCTCGGAGATATCTCTTTGATGGACATCGGCGAATCTGCCAAAAATAGCAGCCGAATAACTTCGTTCTTAAGAGCCGAGTTGATATAACTAAATTTCTTATGGCGCTTCGGTGGGCGTTGTCTCAAAGAACCAGCCTTGCGATATTTTTTTCTTTTTTTCATTGAGGTTTATTTTTATTTTCTTTTTCCGATTGAATGTAGCATAGTGTAGAAACATTTGAAATACCATGTTATAATCACTCTTTGACATTTAAAAGAACAATCAGTTGCCGTAGTTTTTTGGCAATTTACAGAGCTATAGAGTCGGCAGATTTGTATGCAACATATTCCATTTGATCTGGAGGTCTACAGAAGTCGGATATCGCCTTTTATAGATAAATCCCCTAACGGTGGACTGTTCTGGGAAGCTCTGGACTTTGCCGTTGAAGCCCACGACGATCAGTGGCGAAAATCGGGGGATGCCTATATCCTGCACCCGTGTTCCGTAGCCAAAATACTGGCTGAGGAAATGGATGTGATCCATCCTGAAATCCTGGCAGCTGCTCTGCTGCACGACACCGTTGAAGATGTTGAGGAAGTAACGGTTGACCTGGTTAAAGAGAAGTTCGGTTCCTATGTGGCTGCCATTGTTGAAGGCTGCACCAAAGTGACCCATTCATCGGGTGATAAACAGAACCAATCGAAGCTTGTTCATCGAAAGATCTTCTCCGGAGCGGCAATGCGGCCGGAAGTCATTCTAGTCAAACTTGCCGATCGGCTCCATAATCTCCGCACGCTCAAAGCGATGCCGAAAGCGAAAAGGCAGCGGATATCAGATGAAACTATCGATATTTACGCGCCATTAGCCACAATTCTCGGTCTCTATGGTATGCGTCGGGAGATGTACAATCTGGCCCTGTTGTACAGATTCCCAAAGCAGGGGGCCAAATTGAATCTGCATCTGGAACAGTTAAAACAATCACCGGTTGCACTTGAAATCATCGCTGAACTTACCAAAGCGATGGATGATGCCTGGTTGAATTGTGATGTATCCATGCGGGTAAAAGGACTGTGGGCTTACTATGACACCAGCAATCGAATCCTCAGAAAAGAAATAGACAATCCCATTGAAGTGGTGATGATTGTCGATGACCAGGAAGTTTGTTATCAGGCCCTGGGTATCGTCAACCAGGCCTTTCCCCCCATTCCAAGAACCATACGTGATTTTATCGCCAATCCGAAACCGACAGGCTACCAGGGGCTGCATTCCCGGGTTGTTGTTCAGGGCAAAGAATTCCTGATTAAAATACGGACACAGGAAATGGCCAGAAAAGCCCAGCGGGGCCTGTTCAAGAACTGGACATCCAAAAGCGATAAACAGGGGCGCTTTATCAGGGAAATAATGGAGATGTTTGATCTGTTAAGCTCCGATGCAACGGTTTCATATCGGGAAATGATTAATGTCGGCAGAAAGAAGACCATTTACACCTATACACCCAGGGGTGATCTGATTTATCTGCCAATCAACTCGATAGTCCTTGATTTTGCTTTCAAGGTACATACGGAAATCGGCCACAGATGCATTGGAGGAATGGTCGGTAATAAAAAGGTTGGCCCCGAGTACCGGTTGAAAGACGGAGACGTGGTTCGTATTATCCGTTCGGAAAATGTTGTTCAATTCGATCAGAAAATGGTGGGGGTCTGTCAAGATCCCCGGGCACGATCGGAACTGTCAAAAGCGCTTCGTAACCGCAGGCGCCCGGTCTCCATTCATGTTGGTGAATCGACCCTTGTCCAGGAGATAAAGAATTACGGATATGATGAGGAAGTACTGCAAAGAAAAGAAATTGCTAAATTGTTTAAGGAATTTTCTATCAAATCCCTTGATGACCTGTATGTCAATATTGCCGAATCGAAAATCCCGTTAGCAAAGGTTATCGATTTTATTAAGAATGAGTATTATGGTGGTCAGTCCTTTCTTATGCCACCGACCGGTAAAATTAATCGGGTTGTATTGACTACCCTGGACCCTGTTTCTATCAAGCTGTCAAGCTGCTGCAGGCCGGACCCGACAGCAAAGGTAAGCAGGGGATTGTTGACCGAGAACGGTCTGTCGATTCACAACAAGGATTGTGAGAAGCTCAAAGAGCTTGAATTTCAAAGAGAAGATGCCCTTGATGTGAGTTGGAAACTCAGAGCGACCACTCTGACCAAAAAGCAGTCAATTTATTTGCTGAGATTAACCAGGCAGCGAGTAACGACCCTGGTCAGCTCTGCTCCAGAGACGATGAGAATGTTTGAGCTGTCAATGCTCACACTGGTGCCGACTAAAACACCGGACTGGCAACTTGACTTCAAGGTGGACAATCTCTATGGTCTTCGCCAGGTTTTGAAGCATTTTGAAAAATCAAAGGTTCCGTTTGAGATCGATTTCAACTTCTAGCTCATAACCCATATCATTTCAAGCGGTTATAACCGTCTTCTTGCCCTCTACCGGAAGGTGTTTCCATATTCAGGCCACCTTGTAAAATTGCTATTTCGGAGTCTCGCAAACTCGCTTACCTGCCCAAATACTGCGTCACAAAATAAAATAAAATGCTCATCACGCCCTGGCGTGACTGCGCTTTTATTTTTCCTGTTCCTTGTCTTTGAACAGGTAAGCGTAGACTCCGAAATATCTAATTTTCCAAGGTACCCTTCAGTTTCTTTTCCTGCTCCAGGTAATTCGCTAGTACACGGGTCAGCATGTCGGGAAGGTCGTTTTTCTGGCGTGAACTTCGGCTGAGCTGCTTGATTGTTTTTTCCAGGTTCAGAGGTTGGTGTAGAAATATATGGCGTAATATCAGTGAAATAAGTCTTGTAATGGTCGTCAGGTTTGATATGCGGGACTGAAGGTGCTGATCCCTGTCAAAAGCGGTTGAAGCGAACACTTCAACCGGATGGCCATCCAGTTCGCTGATCGAGACATACCAGGTGTTCGATTCACGGTCTCTTGTCCTGAAACGAACGGCATCCAGCACGTCAGGCAATTCTTTGGGCCGGGGACCACAGATTTTTCCACCATCGGTGCCGTCACTCCCTTCGTCTCTGGTCATGGTGCATATTTTTGAGACCAGCTCAGGTTTCTCAACAATGGTAACGGCAACTTGAAAACAGTCACTACAGAATCTGTTATTGAGATAATCTGTTAACGCGGCTTGTTTCCCGCAACCGTCACACTCTTTGTCTGTTGAGTGAAATGTCATTACACCAAACTCCATCAGGTGAAAGGTTCATAATATTATTTTGAAGCTCCTGCCGAAAAACGGAACCGGAAACTTCCCGAGTGCCGAACTGTAAAAGATGATCCGTTGTCATCTGACAATCGATCAGTCGATATTGATACTTCTGTAATCTTTTTACAAGATGAATCAAACAGATCTTGGAACTGTTTGATTTGATCGTGAACATTGACTCTCCAAAGAAGATACGATCAAGAGCCACACCATACAGGCCACCAACCAACTCACCTTCATACCAGCATTCGACCGAATGGCTATATCCTAACTCATGTAATTGGATGTAGCCCTTGATCATACTCTCGGTAATCCAGGTCTCCCTGTGCTGCCCTGTACGAACAGTACTACACATGTTGACCACATGAGCAAATGCTGTGTCGAAAGTAATCGACCACACCTTTTTTTTCAATTCCCGCTGCAGACGCCTGGGAATATGCAGTTCATCGGGATAAAGGACCAGCCTCGGAGTTGTGAACCACCAGAGTATGGGTTCGCCTTCCGAAAACCAGGGGAAAATCCCCAACCGGTAGGCAGCTATCAATCTCTCCGGACTCAGATCACCACCGATTGCCAGCAATCCATTGGATTCAGCCAGTTCCGGAGGAGGAAAAATAATCCGTTCATCAAGCTGAAAAACAGGCATCAGCAAGGTAACCTATTCGTATTTCTGTTGTCAAACAACGGTTGTC
>CAZLGM010000132.1:5995-9334 GCA_964558875.1 uncultured Desulfocapsaceae bacterium | reverse complement strand
ATATATTCTTCAATATCCGGCAGATAAAAGCCCCCTTCTTCACAGGCAAAGCTGATTGATATGCCTGATTCCCCTGCCCGTCCTGTCCGGCCGATACGGTGCACATAATCTTCCGGCTCATAGGGCAGAGTATAGTTAACCACATGGCTTATTCCATCAATATGAATACCCCGGCCCGCCACATCGGTTGCAATCATCACTTTCACCCTGCCATCACGAAAACTCTCTAACCTGGCCATCCGCTTTTTCTGTGGGACATCACCGGTAAGCAGCGTACAGTTGATTCTGTTTCGCTTCAATCTGTCACTGAGTTTTCTGGCCTCGCTTTTCATATTGGTAAACACCAGAATTCGCTCATGTTCCTGTGTCGTGATCAGGTTGTACAGAACATTATATTTCTCCTCACTGGTGGTCATATAGACAATCTGTTCCACCGTATCGACTGCCACCTGCTCCGGTTCACTCTCAATGTAGAGGGGTTTGATGCACCATTTGGAGGCCAGGTGCCGAACATCTTCGGTAACAGTTGCTGAGAACAGCATGGTCTGGCGCTGTTCTTTCGGTCTGGTCTTATACACAATTTTTTGCACATCCGGGATAAAACCCATATCAAGCATTCGATCCGCCTCATCAATTACCATGATGCCGACCTGTTTAAGATGGACGATCTTCTTAAAAACATAATCCAGCAATCGGCCCGGGGTTGCCACCAGAACATCCACAGGACGCTCTCCCAGCATTTTCATCTGTTTCTGATAATCAGTGCCGCCGTAGACAGCACCAATGCGAAGAGGTGTATACTTAGCCAGATTCCTGCCATCCTTGGCAATCTGCATCACCAGTTCTCGGGTTGGAGCGATAATCAAAGCCTTGGGCAAACCCGGTTTACGTACTATTTTTTTCTCATAGTTTTCCTTTAGAAGCCGTGCAAAAACAGCAATGAGAAAAACTGCGCTTTTGCCGGTTCCCGTACTGGCCCTGCCAATGAGATCTTTACCTGCCAAACCATCACCCAATGCCTTTTCCTGAATGGGCGTACAATACTTAAAATCAAGATCGGCTATTGCATGCATCAGGCCCAGGGGAATATCAAAGTCATGAAACCGGCTCTTGCCGGGCACCGGATCAACCGGAAACTTCTCCAGTGTCCATCGCGGTTTCCTCCTTCGAGGTCTGGACCGGCGGTATTTCCCAGGTTTTCCTGGATGTTTGTTATCGATTTGAGCCGATTGTTTACGGTTTACTTCTTTATTGGCAGGAGAACCCGAAGATTGTTGTTTCTCCTGTGAGTCCCCACCGGATTTTGAAACAGCATTCTCTTGCCTCTTACCTGGCCCGGCCAATTGTTTAAGCTTCTTGCCTGCTTTTCTTAGAAATATTTTAATCATAGGCCGCATAGTATCACGAAACCCTGGAAAACTTTACTGTTTTCCGCAGGAGCCCTCTAAGAGACAGGTACAAATCCATATAAGACAAAGCAGGAAAACTGATGCCAAACGAACTCTTTACTCCTGTAACAGTCTGAATTAATCTACCTGGGATGCTGTCCGAGAATAGCAATTTTTTCTTGTATCGTGGCAGAATCCCTTTTGTTATCTCTTTCATATGCCAAAGAACTACTTACCACATCTACCAGTACATACGGTTCTTCCCGAACTGAGATCAACACTGAGAAACGGATCTGCTATTCTGGTTGGTCCTCCAGGCTCCGGTAAGACCACTGTGGTTCCGCTTCAGCTTCTCTATGAGGACTGGCTGAAAAATAAAAAGATCCTCCTGCTGGAACCACGGCGTATTGCCGCCAAGGCTGCTGCCAGCTATATGAGCCGATTACTTGGTGAACCGGTGGGTACAACAGTCGGATACCGGATTCGTTTTGAACACAAGATCAGCAAGGCTACCAGAATTGAGGTGATTACCGAGGGCATTCTCACCCGGCAGATTCAAAATGATCCGGAACTCACCGGTGTTGGTCTTGTTATTTTTGACGAGTTCCATGAACGAAGCCTGCAGGCTGATCTTGGTCTGGCCCTCTGCCTCGACCTGCTGGAATTAAGGGAGGACTTACGGTTGCTTGTTATGTCGGCAACCCTTGATATAACACCCCTTACAACACTCATGAACAATGCACCGGTAATAAGAGCAGCGGGTAAAAGTTACCCTGTTTCCATCAACTACCTGCAGCAGCAGGATGACCGTTCCATCGCCATGGTAACCGCGGCAGGAATTCGTCGTGCCTGGCAGGAGCAGCAGGGAGATATTCTTACCTTTCTGCCGGGAGCTTACGAGATCAGGGCAACAGCAGATCTTATTGATGAGGAATTACCCAATACCACCATACTGCCGCTTTTTGGCCAACTGCCACCGCGTCAGCAGCAGCTTATTTTTCACCCCGACCCCGACGGCAACCGGCGGGTGATCCTGGCCACCTCAATTGCCGAGACTTCACTCACCATAGAAGGAATATCCGCAGTGGTTGACAGCGGTTGGTCACGTCTTTCTTCCTTTGATCCCGGATCAGGATTGAGCCGTCTCAAAACTGTTCGGGTCTCGCGGGCGACCATGAGACAGCGGCAAGGCAGGGCAGGCCGTCTTGGGCCTGGGGTCTGTTATCGATTGTGGACCAAGGGTATGGAACATAACTTTCCCGAATTTCATCCACCGGAGATCCGGGATGCCGATCTGAGCCGGCTGGTACTGGAGCTTGCCCTGTGGGGGGTGAAGAATCCCGATGAGCTTCAATGGCTGGATCCTCCATCATCAGGCCATTGGCTTGTGGCCAGTGAATTATTGCTCTCTCTTGGTGCAATTGATCACAAAGGAGTGATCACAACAACGGGCAGAAAACTGGTCGCTCTGCCCGTTCACCCCCGCCTGGCCCATATGATTATAGAGGCTCAGAAACTGGGATTGGGCAGCCAGGCCTGCGACCTTGCCGCCCTGCTCTCTGAACGGGATATTTTACGCAAGCGGCAACCCACGGTTGATATCAGGGAACGGTTGCAGCTTCTCCGGCAAGGCCTCAAAAGCCGGAAACCCGCTGGTATTGTGGCCAGGGTTCTACGCCAGAGTGACGCCCTTGCCAAAACATGCGGAATCAACCATGGAAAGAGAATGGAGGACAACTCCGGCCTCATTCTTTCTTTTGCTTATCCTGACCGAATTGGCAAGTTGCGGGCCGGCTCAAGAAATCGATATCTCCTTTCAGGAGGACGGGGAGCAATCCTGTCGCCAACCGATCCCCTCTGCAGCGAGCAGCATCTGGTTACTCCGGTCCTCCACGCCGACCAGGCTGAGGCCAGAATTCATCTTGCCGCTCCCCTGTCCATGGATGACATC
>CAZLGM010000132.1:0-5895 GCA_964558875.1 uncultured Desulfocapsaceae bacterium | reverse complement strand
GAGCCCCTGGCCGGATGTTTGCGATGAAACGCTTCTCTCCGATCTGCGCTGGCTTGTTCCTTACTTAACCAATAAAACAAAGATCGAACAGGTGGCAGGACTCGACATACATTCCATACTCCTGAATACTCTTCCCTGGAAGCAGCAACAGGAGCTTGATCGGTTGGCACCCACCCATATACAGGTACCAAGCGGTTCAAAAATCAGGTTAGTCTACGAAGCCGATGGTTCAGTCATTCTACCGGTTCGTTTACAGGAGATGTTCGGCCTCCAGGAGACACCGACTCTCTGTCGGGGAAAGGTGGCCATCACCGTTCACCTCCTGTCCCCGGCCCGACGGCCCCTGCAGGTGACAATAGATCTGGTTTCGTTCTGGAAAAACGGCTACCCAATGGTAAAAAAAGAGATGGCCGGGCGCTATCCGAAACATTACTGGCCCGATGATCCCATTACGGCAACCGCAACGTCCGGCACCAAGAAGTCAATGATGTCGAAGAAGTAAACTGCTTACAAACAATTCCGATTACCATTGATACTCCGCTTCGATGTGAAAACAGATCCTTTTCATATCATATAGCGATATCAATATTTCTTTTTGTACCCAAAAGAGGTTTTTAAAGGGTGAAAATGAGCTGTTTTCTGAACTCTTTTGTTTTAAATTCAATTGGTTGGCTTGGTCCGACCCGGAATTACGGAATTGACTGGAATTGACTTTGAAGGTACTGTTGGTAAAATCTGAGTTTCCCCTAAAGTCTCAATACTTCAAGGTAGCCTTCAGGGCGCCTTCAGTTAAAACAGAGGAACACCTATGTTCGACAAACTTAAATTAAGTGCTTCGACCACTGCCCAGGTAGAGTGGGACATGACTCCCGATTTGGCCTTTTGTACATTTTCTGCAAAGGGGCTGCGTGATGCCCTGGTTAATACAGATGAGCGCATCTGCTATTTTTTCATAGACAACCATGGTGATGTTCCAAAACTCTACCTCATGGAGCGGGGCACCAGATTTGTTAATATCCTTGCAGAAATAACCGCACCACAGGTTATGCTGAAAGACTGCATTGAACGACACGGAGGCTCACTTTCCACAAAGGATAACTTCCCTATAGACGACATTCTTAAACAGTGGCTGCTCAATGAAGTAATAAACCGCGAGAACAGCCCGTTTCTCGTTCCAACTGTCGATGGGGATGAAGCACAAGAGGATTTTGGTCCTCCGCTGCCATCATATGAAAAAACAACTTCAGACAAAGACAGGATCAACCTTCCAACATCGCAAGCCATTTTGTCGGAAGATGAAGTGAAAAAAACCATCAGTCAGTGGAATTTTTTCGATAAAGAACTTAACCCGGATGGTGACTTTCAAAATAGACTTACAGACAGTGGCGACGGACTTACTGTTATTGACGAGCGGACAGGCCTGATGTGGCAACGCTTCGGATTGGATATTTGCTCGTTCAGGCAAATGAGCCGTGATATCGATAAAGTTAATCATGATACCCTGGCAGGATATAGTGATTGGCGAATGCCTACGGTAGAAGAAGGCATGTCCCTTATGGAACGTCACAGAAACAGCAAGGGACTCTACATTGCCCCCTGTTTCTCAAAGGAGCAGCCATTCATCTTTGCTGCCGCCAAACGTAAGCCCACAGGGTACTGGTTTGTAGATTACAAACAGGGAAAAATTTATTGGTCTTCTGGAACAGTCCCTGGAGGTTTTTGCAGGTTATGCAGGACTGCGACCTGAACAGGAGAGAAGACACCAAGGGAAGAAGATGTGAGTTAAAAACGGTCCCCGACAAAGAGAAAAGAAGTAGCCCAGATTTTTCATTAGCATTCATGAGGCTACGTAGAACTTTTTCTCTGTGTTAGATTGGTCCGTTAGACAGGCGCCTCCAAAATCAGTCAAATCAGGCTGACATCCGGTGACCAGAGTTCATTAAATGACATTGAAAAAATGACCGTGTCTTCTTCAAATTCAGTTATCAACACCATGTTCCTCTTCCTTTTTTAGAATCGCCTGAACAACATATGGATATACCGTTTCCGCTATGATTTTATACCCCTCTTCGTTGGGATGAATCATGTCTGCCTGGTTCAGGGAACGCTCACCTGCCACTTGATCCAGGAAAAAAGGAATAAGTATACAACCCTGTTCTTCAGCTACTGACGGGTAGATATCAGCAAACTCTCTGGTGTATTTAACACCGAGATTCTGGACAATCTGCATGCCGGCAAGCACCACTGCAACATTATTCTCCTGAAACATTTGCACGGCTTTTGTGATGTTCTTCCTAACAACAGAAGGAGAAATCCCTCGAAAGCCGTCATTGGCACCTGTTTCCAAAACAACAATATCAGGCTTCTGAGCCAGTATCCATTTAACTCTTGAGACGACTCCGCTGCTTGTCTCACCACTTATCCCTGCATTAATGACCTGCCATGGATGTCCTGTTTCCCGGAGTTTCTTCTCCATTAAAGCCGGCCATGCTTTGTTCTCCATTACACCCAGTCCTGCGGTCAAACTGTCACCAACAGCAATAATGGTTCCGCTGTATCCGGGATCAGCAACTATCTTCTCTGTTTCTGATTGTGTCTGCTGCTGTTCACAATTCAGAAGAAAAACAGTGCACAGTAACAACGAAAAAATCGTGATGGATTTTTTAATCATGTTCTCTTTTCCTGGTATCTGCATATTTCAGTCTTGTTGTTCATCTCGGAGAAAGGAAACCGGTTTCTGCTGCAAAATTGAAACTGAGGCCCCAAGCCCCACTCCGATAACCAGTAGAATGGTTGCTGTGATCATACTTATGGTGCTGCCGGGAAATGGCTTGTACGAAATATTCAGAACCTGACTGCAGATAATCCAGCTGCCCACATGGGAAATACATGTTGCCAGTAAGGCGCTTAAAAAACCGATGATCAGGTTCTCATAGGTAAAAACCTTGGCAACGAAAAAGGTTTTTGCACCAAGTATCTTAAAATATACGGCTTCACGGATTCTTGCCAGACGGGTCGCAAAGATAGAACTGATAATGATCAGCACCCCGGCAATAATTGAAAACGAGGTGAAAAACTGAATAATGGATGACATCTTGTTCATTATCCGGCCCAGGATTTCAACCGTAGCGCCGATATCAATAACGCTGACATTGGGCAATCTCGCCGTAAGTGTGTTCTGTATCGCAGTCAGTTGTGCCCGATCTAATCTGACCGCGCTGAATAAAGTCTGTGGAGCGTCTTTGAATGAATCCCCCGGAAAAACAAAGTAGAAAAATGGTCGTACCTTTGATTCCGTTCTGGTTCGTATGCTTGTTACCCTTGCTTTCACCGGGATTCCCTGCAACTTAAAAACAAGCAGATCGTCCATTTTAATATTGCCGATTTCCGCCACCATATCCAGTACCGAAACAGGCATTTCTCCACGCGATAATAATTCCTGGGCCCTGTTGCCAAAAAGAGACTCTCCCACTGACAACTGCTCGTCCTGAAGAAGGACATCACGATAGGTAAGATTAAATTCACGGGCCATGTTATCCCGTCTTCTCTTTGTCTCCTTCTCCCGGTTTATGGGAGCATTATTAATCGAGGCAAGCCTTGCCCTGATAATAGGATAAAACTCCGCCTCTTCACCGATAATCTCCGCAAACTCTTTTTTCTGCTCCTTCTGAATATCCAGGAAATAGGCATTGGGCAAATCAGGGGGATACGACTCTATAAAAGTGGTACGGAGATTTTGATTGATAAGATAGATGGAAAAAATCACCGCCAACGAAACACTCAAAGTAACGATAATTGCAAGTGTTGCATTATTAGGTCTGAATAAGCCTCGAAAAGCCTGCCGAAGCGCCAGAGACCCTGGCGCCTGTTTTTTCATAACAAAGAGCAATCCTTGGGTAACAAGTGCTGCCAAGCCGATAAGACCACAGAGTCCAAGGATAAAATAAAGGCCGATTGTTATATCCTCCAGCTGCCAGATAACCAGGCCGATAAAGAATAGAGTAATGATAATAATCGCACCGTAGAGAACACCCCCACGTGGTACCCGATCAAACTCTTTGCGAAAAATAGCGGCCGGTTTCAAATGCCTGATCCCATGCAGAGGAAGAAATGAAAACAACCCCACGACGATTGTGCCTAAAATGATTCCTTCAAAAACAGTACTCCAGCTAATGACCAGGTTGAGCCTGGCTGGAAGAATATCAGCAAAAAGAAGGGGAAAATAGAATTGCAGAAAAGAGCTCAGGACCAGCCCCAGCACTATTCCAGCACTGCCGAGCAACAGAACCATCAGCGTAAAATGGAGTGAAATAAACCGACCTGTTGCACCAACTGCCTTCATGACTGCAATGGTATACTCACTTTCACGAAATACAGCGTACAGCGATGTCTGAATGCCGATTCCAGCCAGGACCAGGGTAAACAGACCGATAAGGTTGAGGAAAAAGAGCAAATTCCCAAAAAAATGATTGATGCGGGCATTACCGTCCCTAAACGTTCGAACACTTTCCTGAGAGGGAACTGTTTGCGTCGACAACTCTCTGGCAAGTTGGTCAACAATCGCAGGATCATACACTTTAAGGAAATATTCAAATCGGATACGACTGCCCTTTTTAATAAGATCAAGTTTATCCAGATCAGAAGCTGCTATAAAAATTCTCGGTCCAAAGGAAAAGAATGAGACCGGACGATCCGGCTCCATGATGACAACATCAGCAATCCTCAACCGGGCAGATCCTATCTGCAACGTATCCCCGACTTTTGCCTGCAGCCGATCCAGCAGCACCTGCCCAACAATGATGGAACCTTCCTGGAGTACCTGGGAAAATTCCCGACCGGAGCGAAGTTCTACCGTGCCATAAAAAGGATAGCCCCTTTCAACAACCTTCAAATCACTGAGAATTGATTTTTCCGTCAGGGGATTTCTGGCCATGCTGTAAAATTTGTTCACCAATGCTCCCTGAACCAGCCCATTTTTCTCATAGCCATCAATGGTGCCCAGGACGGAAGCTGAAAAGGGATAATGGGAGTGAAGCGTAATATCTGCCCCGTGGAGTGATCTGGCGTCCTGGTCCATTAGAGAACGGACATTGCGGCTCAGACCGCCAAGCGAGGTAAGAATAAGCAGAGACAGGGCAACACAAAGCAGGAAAATAATTGCCTGTTTGCGGGAACCGGCTATTTGTCTGAAGATAAAACGAAGATGGACCATTTCTATTTATGAACCTGCTCTAAAGAGTTCTTAATCCTGCCGTCAACCAGATGAAAAATAGAGTCGGCCTTATCAGTTATCTCTCTGCTGTGAGTTGCCAGAACAAGAGTTGTCTCAAACTCCTTGCGCAGTTCCAGAAGCAGTTCCATAATAATTCCCCCATTAGCCGAGTCCAGGTTACCGGTGGGTTCATCCGCAAAAACAATCTGCGGCCTGTTAACCAACGCCCGACAAATGGCAACCCGTTGTTTTTCTCCCCCTGACAGCTGATGTGGAAAGTTATTCATTCGTTTGCCAAGATCCACCCGATGCAGTAACTCTTTTGCTTTGGCAGCAGCCTGTGGATCGCCGTTTAATTCAGCAGGAAAAGAGATGTTTTCAAAAGCGGACAGGGAAGGAACAAGATGAAAAGATTGGAACACATAGCCGATTTTCCGATTGCGAAAGGGGGCGAGTTCATCCTCGTTCAAATTGGTGATATCGGTGCCTGCAAGGTTGATTGTACCAGAATCCGGCCTGTCAAGTCCCGACAACAGACTCAACAGTGTTGATTTACCGCTTCCGCTTTTTCCTTCAATAACCACAAACTCACCAGCACAAACACTCATATCAATGTTATCAAGGATCGTAATCTGTTTTGAATCTATGGTGTAAGACTTGCTCAGCCGGATAGCTTCCAATCC
>CAZLGM010000131.1:0-9431 GCA_964558875.1 uncultured Desulfocapsaceae bacterium | reverse complement strand
GGCGATTCCAAGGGGTTAGTAAGTAATTTACGCTCACAAAAACAACCGATAGAAGGTGACTATTTTTTACTCGATACCATCGGTGAGCTGGCAGCTTTTTACCATCAGGCAGACATCGGTTTTATCGGTGGCAGCCTTGTGAACGAAGGCGGTCATAATCCTATTGAGGCAGCTCTTGCGGGGATACCTGTCCTTTTTGGTCCCCATATGGAGGATTTTGAAGAAATCAGCTCCAGCCTGGTATCGGCAGGCGGTGCTTTTATGATCAAAGATGAGGCAGAACTTATAAACGTTATGGATACTCTGCTTCAATCGGAGAACAAAAGAAGAACACACGGCAAGCTTGGATATACCGATGTCCAACAACAAAAAGGTGTAATCAAACGCCACCTGGACCTGATTACAGGTTATCTGCGCTAGGACATCCAACCATCCGATCAACCCATCTGGCTGATCGGTCATATCATCGAACAACCACAACCTTCATATATCCAACAGGGTGTGGAACAATTGGTATGCACTTTAGATCCGTACAACACTACTTACTGATAGCTGTCACAATTGCTTTTGGTTTGGGGATTTACTTCTCTTCCAATACCGAACTTTTGCTGCCAGATATGACAATTATTCTTCCTGCTATGGTATTGGCTGCTGCCGTGATCCTCTGGCAAAAGAAAGCCGTGTTTTGTTACCCTTTGCTGCTGGTCCTGTTTTTTGTCCTTGGCTGGTACAATGGCACCATCAGCGCTCAAAAACCTGTTGACCCGAACGACATCAGTAACCAGACAGTCAACGGGAATGAGGTTGTCCTTACCGGATTTCTCCATGATCTACCCGGATACAATGGAGAGAAAACATCTGTAGTTATTAACACAAAATCCCTGCGCCGCAAAAACGACTCCCATTTCATTGCCGCATCCGGACTTGTCAAGCTGACTTTGAGAGATAAATGGCCGAACAAAATTACAGCCGGAGACACAATCGCGGTCCGTGCCACTTTATTCAGACCTGGAGGATATCGGAATCCTGGAGGTTTTAATTACCAACAATTTCTTTTGGAAAAAAACATCCGGGTAACCGGTCGAATTATTTCTCCCCTCCACATTGCACCTGTGAGCCATTCATATACTTTGGGAGAGAGATTTTTTTACTGGCCCCAGAGACTTCGGACCAAGATCTCTGCGACTATCGATAAATCGGTATTAGAACGTTACGCCCCACTTTATAAAGCAGTTCTCATCGGAGACAGGTCGGCAGTCGATAGCGACATGCTTGAACTGTTTAAAAAGGGTGGCTGCATGCATATTCTAGCCATTTCCGGCCTGCATATGGGAATCATCTCCGCCTTCTTATATTGTGTCTTTTTCTGGCTGCTTACCCGCTCAGAATGGCTGATCATGAATATCCCTGTAAAAAAAGCAGCAGCTTTACTCTGTCTTGCACCCCTTACCCTGTACATGTTGATTGGTGGAGCCAATACACCTGTTGTTCGCTCCTTTCTTATGTCTGTGGTTGTAATTCTCTGTTTATGCGTAAACCGAAGAAAGCACGCTGTTACCATTGTATCCCTGGCAGCTCTTTTAATTCTCATCGTAAACCCGCAGAGCCTGTTCTCCGCCTCCTTCCAGCTCTCCTTTGCTGCGGTTACAACGATCATTGCAGCTCTGCCGATTCTCACCGAATACCACAATCAAAAGGCCAGCGATGAAACCCAACAGACATTTTTTCAAAAATCCAAATTCTGGCTGTTGTCAGCCCTTTTTATTTCACTTGCGGCAACAATTGGTGTTCTGCCTCTTCTGCTCTATCATTTCAACCGTTTCTCACTCGTCGGCCCGCTTGCAAACCTGATCGTTGAGCCGCTTATCTGCTTCTGGAGCCTGATACTTGGTTTTTTGGGTATCGGTTTTTTATCAGTCTCTGAATCACTTGCCGGGTGGTTCTTTCAACTTGGTTCCCTGGGCTTTATTCCCGCAATCTCTACACTTGAGATGCTTGGCAGACTACCCTTTGCCTCAATCTATCTGCCGACACCACCACTCGTACTTTTGCTGATGTATGGGGTTTCTGTTGCATCAATTGTCACAGTTACAACTGGGAGGTTTTTTATATTCCGATTTGGGGTTTTTGCTCTTTTGCTCACTCTGTTTTTTATCCCACCCTCCACTCTTTTCCCCAGATTGAATTACCTCTCGACAATTACCTATATTGACGTGGGACACGGCAGCTCTACTCTGATCCAATTTCCAGGAAAGACTGCAGTGCTTATCGACGGTGGAGCTATCACTTCCAAACGTTTCAACATCGGTAAACGGGTGATTGCTCCTTATCTCTGGCATCAAGGCATCCGTCGATTGGACGGGGTAATTATCACCCACTCTGATGGAGATCATTATAACGGTCTGTTTTTCATCCTTAAACATTTCAAACCACCGATCATCTGGACCAATCGGATTAAAGAGCAGGGAGACAGTTATGATGACTTATTGAAACTTGCAAAGGAAATGGATATCGAAGTCAGGATTCCCCATGAAGGTCAGTTCCTATTTGAAGAAACCTCGGCAAATCTTTTCTGCCAGGCCCATCCGCGAAAAAACAGTTTGGTTACAAATGACAGCGGCTTAATCATTGGCTTCAACCATGATAATTTTTCGGCCCTGTTTCCAGGAGATATCAGCAACAGCGTTGAGAAACAACTGGTTGAGAAGAAGAAGGTCCATCAGGCCGACATCCTGCTTTCTCCTCATCACGGTTCTACCACATCCAACTCAAATATTTTCCTGAAAACTGTTCAACCCAAGCTACTTGTTGTTTCAAACAGGCGCCGTCATTCACATTCCACCCATATGAAAAAATTACATGAACGAAGCAGGAAACTTAATATCGACACTGCGGCAACAGCGGAGTCTGGTGCCATCATTGTGAAAACTGATGGGAAAGACTTTGATTTAATACGCTTTATCGAGTAAAAGTTACACTTTATTCTACTCGAAGATATAGACATCAATTGGTATTAGAAGTGTTTACGTTTTCAAGGACTGAGGGATAAAAAGTGGTTCTCTACACAGCCCAAAAAACATGTCCGACATGCAATAGCGACAACTACGTGGAGCTGCTGCGAAAACCATGGATGCACGTTGTCCCGGGAGCTAAATATCTTCACTGCAAGGATTGCCATAGGGATTTTATTTCCATAAGCCCCATTACCCTTGCGAACGAACGGCGCAAACATGACCGGTTTACAGTTCATCACTGTTTACTTGTGAAATTAAGGACAAAAAAGCTGCAGTTCGGCCGGATATCAAACATCCATCTCAAAGGAATCGGGTTCAGCTATGACAAAGATATCCAGGAAATAGATCCCACCAATCTTGAAATCGATATTTTAAATTGCTTCAATGGGAGATCTCTTGACCGAATCCGGTTAACCGTAGTCCGGGAGACAACCAGGGAATTTCCCGTAGCCACCGACCGGATACTCCAATTAAATGATGTGAACGGTCGTTTCAAAAAGCTGACCCACGCTCAGAAAAAATACCTACAGGATTATCTCAACACTTACAAAGAAGGCATAATTCAGAAAGCAACTGAGAAAAAAAAGAACCCGGAGACCTGAAAATCTTGGCCTACCCTCAGATAAACTCCCACCACAAGCAGCGGTGTATGAGTATGTCATGCCGGACTTGATCCGGTATCCAATAAAGATTTCCCGGTTACGGCTTGCACCGGAATGCCGATTCGCTCGAACGGGACAGGCAGTGAACCCGAACTATGCAATGAATAATCAGACTTCGGTAAAATCAGAGGGTGGTCTGCGTAGATGTTTGACAAACCTGGCTTTTTCGACACAATTTGAGTATGCGTCATCAGAGCTGATCATTTTTCGGTCAAGATACTCCATTATCGCGTCATCAAGGGTCTGCATACCGTACTTCTTCCCTGTCTGCATGGCCGACACAATCTGGTAGGTCTTGGCCTCTCGAATAAGATTTCGTACGCCCGGAGTGGCGATAAGGATTTCTAAAGCGGCACATCTTCCCTTAATATCTCTTCTCTTAAACAGGGTCTGAGAAACGACTGCCCGTAACGAATCGGCAAGAGTTGAACGGACCTGAGCCTGCTGATTTGCCGGAAACATCTCTATGGCACGATCCACCGTCTTCATGGCATTGATGGTATGCAGAGTCCCGAAAACCAGATGACCGGTCATGGCTGCTTCCATGGCCAATGACATGGTTTCCAGATCACGCATCTCACCAACCATGATAATATCGGGGTCTTCACGAAGAGCTGCCCGCAGAGCGGCAGAAAAACTCTTGGTATGCAGACCTATTTCGCGATGATTAATAACGCACTTCTGACTTCGATGGACAAATTCGATCGGATCCTCGATGGTCAGGATGTGGTCTTGCCTGTTTCGGTTTGCCTCATCTATGATTGCGGCAAGGGTTGTCGATTTACCCGACCCGGTTGGTCCGGTTACCAGGACAAGACCTTTGGGTAAATAGGCCAGCCGGGGAATAACCGATGGAAGACCGAGTTGCTCGCAGGTTAAAATATCACTTGGGATCTCGCGAAATACAGCGCCAATGCCGTTCTTCTGACGGAAAAAATTGCATCGATATCTGGCAAGACCAGGAATCTCATAACCAAAATCCATGTCACCGGTCTCTTCAAACTCTTTGATCTTGTTTTCAGGACAAATTTCATAAAGCATGGCTTTGAGCTCATCATCGGAGAGCCGTTTGAATTTGACCCGCTCAAGATCACCGCGAATACGAAGAACCGGCTGTTGGCTAGCGACCATATGAAGATCAGAAGCCCCCTCGTCGTTCATCAGCTTAAAGAAAGCATCGATCTGAGCCATATTGTTTCCTTTTTATCATCAAATATCGCATGTATGTAGTGAGAATCAGTGCAATTTATTAAACAACAACTGTTTTTGTTATCATCTTCACTACATCATCAACATCATCAAGTAGCTTGAAAAGGTGCAGGTCCTCTTCGTCGATAGTTTCGTTTTTCAGAAATTGGTCTTTGATCCAGTCGATCAATCCACTCCAGTATTCTTTACCGACCAGAATAACCGGAAACGGCTTTACCCTCTCGGTTTGAATGAGTGTCAGTGACTCAAACAACTCATCCATGGATCCAAAGCCGCCAGGCATACAGATGAATGCCATTGAATATTTCATCAACATGACTTTGCGAACAAAAAAATAGGTAAAATCAAGGGGGAGATTGATATATTTATTCAGCTCCTGCTCATGGGGAAGATCGATATTGAGGCCGATTGAGAGCCCTCCAGCTTCAAAGGCGCCTTTATTTGCCGCTTCCATAATGCCTGGGCCGCCTCCTGTGACGATTGAATAACCAAGTTCCGCAAGTTTTGCGGCTATGGACTCTGCCAGTTGATAATAGCGGGAGTCCGGCCTCGTTCTGGACGATCCATAAATGGTAATCGCCGGTGTTTTAACGGCCGACATGGCCTCGAAGCCTGCAATAAATTCGGACATGATCCTGAACATACGCCAGGAATCACCTATCATGTCGTTGTCCAGGCAGTAACCTGTCTCGCTTCTGAAATTTCCGTGTTTAATAGAACGTCGCATACACTTTACCATTTAACATTTTTCCAGATATTGATGAGCCTGGCTGACCAGTTCAGCAGCCGCTTTGTCATCGTTTACCAGCTTTTCAAACCATTTTGCGGCCCGCTTCTTCTTACCCTGGTTGAGATATGCCACCCCCATCTGCAAACGAGCCTGATCTTTTGTCCTTTCGTTCCTCAAACAGGGGCGCAGCTCTTTGATACCCTCATCATACCGTTTAAGATGAATAAGAACCATTGACAACCGCAACCTGAATACAATGTTATCAGGTTCCAATTCAACCGACTTGCGGCAGAGTGAAAGGGCTATGTCATCCCCCTCATTTTCTTCCAGGTAGAGTAGCCCAAGGAGGCTCATCGCTTTGGAATCAAACTCATTACGATGAACAGCCCGCTGCAGCCAGGTTTTGGCGTCCTCTTTTTCCTGTAAACCGTAGCATGATTCTCCAAGCAGCCGCAAAACGCGGTCCCTGCTTGAACTATCATCATTTTCCTTGTACCAGGGCAACAGGATTTCTTTTGCCTTTTTATGGTCGTCGGTCCGGCAATACAGCCGGCCTAAACGAAACAGCAGATCCTGTTTGCTCTCCTCACTATCCTTGTCAATGGAATACACAGCGAGTGCTTTTTCAAAACAATCAATAATATCCCGAGCCTCACCATTGAGTTCCAATGCCAAACCCAGATTGTACAGTGCCATGTAATTATCCGGATCGACGATCAAAGCGTGTTTAAAACTCTCCACGGCAAGTTTATGTTTAGTTAAAATACCGTAAGTGACCCCAAGACAATTCAACAGATTGACATCGGTATGGCAACAGACAAAACCTCGCTTGTATTCTTTCAGGGCCATCACCATATCACCTTCACCAAAATAGCTGTCACCGCTGATGGTCAAACTGATATGGTCAAAAACCGTAGCCGTGCCAGGACCCAGAAAGGCACCATGAACAAGGGCTTTGCGACAGTTTTCAACGAGTTCATATTTCTTGAAATCGGCATAGGGGAAATAACTTATTCCGGCTGAAATCGACTGTTCTTTCCCACTGTCCTCATCCAATTTCCGTAAAACATTTTGTGTCCAGGTTACAGCCTCACCTTCAGAGCAACCGGGGAGCAGCACATAAATATCGCCCTCCTCTTCAACGACCATGTTCGGGTCGGTAACCGAATACAGACTTTCAATTATGACAATAAGATCCGGTTGGTCCTGTTGAAACTGAACAAGGGCAAAAGAATCGAGTTTTTTCCATTTTGCCTGCAACCGCTTGACGATTTTTTTTGATCGCGCCTGTTGCAACTGCCGGCTCTCATAAAGACTCGGAAAATGGTTATACAGAGAAAACGGTCCTCTAATGCGGGAGGTTTTCAAAGCCGTCCAGCCTCCATCCAGCAGCTGCTGTCGTCTTTTTACAGGATTGGTTTCTTCTTTTACAACCTCACCCGCACGACAACAACCGATATGAACCTTTATAAAGTTTTCACGTCTGAGAAAGGCTAGAAGAGAAGTCCCAAATCTTGAACCGAATTCCTTTTCAGGGTGGAGGCACACAAGACAAAAAACAAGATGCCCAATATGATGAACAGGAAACCGGTTCTCGGAAAAAATCGAGAGAAGAGTCGAGCATTTCCTTGCCGAAAGCATGGAATCAAGCGCTGTTTTTTTGTAAGGATGCAGTTCGATAAAGATCAGGTGCAGATCATCATAATCCTCAATCGATTCAAGCAAGGTGTAGAGACTTACAACATTAAAGCAGCCTGTTTCGGGATCGATCCGTGCATGCCTGACCAGATAAAAACGATCATTAAGCTCATCACGGATTTCCACCAGCCAGTCATCACCGACATTATTAACAAGTACAGGATCCACACCAGTAATGATTGCGCCAACAACGGATCCACCGTCCAACGGGAACGGGATAATCAGGCAATCATCGCCGACAGTTGAAGCTGTAGAGGTTTCCATGACCTGGTCAAGCGTTTTCTTGATCTTTTTTATATGCTCTGTTTCCTCAGAAAAAAGACTGCCCTCAACAGAATCAGTAGAGAAAAATACCTCATCAGCGGTGGGGATTTTTTCTTTAATGAGATGGGCAAAAGAAGATCGAAAACGGACAAAATCGTCTTCACTTAAATGAAAATCATATAATGCTGAAGGGAAATGATGCATTTTATACAGGAAAGAAACGTTTCAACGAGTCAGCAAGTTCGACCAATTCATAATCCTGAATTGTTCTCATATCCAGAAGGAAACGGTTATCCTCAATCCTGCCGATAATCGGTACATCGAGGGCTCGAAACTTCCTTTCCATTTGAGAGAGGCTCATTGTTAAAGGAGTCAACGCTACAGCCCAACTATCCATGCTATATTCCGGCATTGCACCACCTCCGACACGGGAAACAGTAGAAACCAATTCAATCCGGCAAGCTGAACTGAGACTTTTCTTTATTCTTCTTTGCAGCTTTTGCCCCCTTTTTTTGATAAGGTCTGGTGACATGGATAACATGGAAAGGGTAGGAATTCCTTTCAGTGCTTTTTCAGTGTCATAATAATACCTGAGAATAGACTCAAGCGCTGCAAGCGTAAATTTGTCTATGCGAAGAGCGCGATTCATCGGATTTTTCTTTACACGTTCTATTACATCTTTACGCCCAACAATAATCCCAGCCTGGGGACCACCAAGCATTTTATCACCCGAGAAGGTGACAACATCGACTCCGGCTTTAACAACCTCACCAACCGTCGGCTCTTTTGGCAGGCCATATGGAGACAGATCGATCAAGCAACCTGAGCCGAGATCCTCTATTACAAGAAGATCTTTCTCCCGGGCAAGTTCAACCATTTCTTCCATACTGACTTCCTTGGTAAAGCCAATCATTCGATAATTGGAGCAGTGTACTTTCAACAAGGTTGATGTGTTCTCGGTAATAGCATTCCGATAATCTTTTAAATGGGTACGATTGGTAGCTCCAACTTCAACCAGTTCCGCACCGCTTTTAGCCATCACATCGGGAATTCTAAATGAGCCGCCAATCTCTACAAGCTGCCCCCTGGAAACAATAACCTCAGTACCTTTAGCCAAGGTCTCAAGGGTGAGCAGCACTGCGGCTGCATTGTTATTGACAACAAGAGCGGCTTCAGCTCCTGTTAATTCACAGATTATATCCTCAACGAGACTGTATCTTGAACCTCGTTTCCCTGTTTGCAGATTAAATTCAAGATTCGAATAGTGGGTGGCAGCCTGAACAAGCATTTCACCACCATCTTTAGGAAGAAGCGAACGGCCAAGATTGGTATGAATGACAACACCAGTACCGTTTACTATACGACGCAGATTAGTCTGAAGTTTTTCAGCTACCTTGGTTTGAAAGAATTCGATCCACTCATCAAAGTCCTTTAAGCGACAGTTACTGTCATCTGACAAAATCTGTTGTCTTTCTTTTTCGATATTCTCTGCAACGACTAACTTTAATAACTGATATGGGCAGTCCTCTTTCACTACCTGCGAAAGACGTTCAACAGCCACGTCGACTTTCGGCAGTGATTGCAGGAATTGTTTTTGATCTGTCATGTGAAGAGTTGTAATAAGGAAGGTTGAAAAAAGATTAAAGATGCTTAATTTCTTCTAGTAGAGCTTCCACACCAGTTTACGTTTATAAGCGATTTTAATCAATTAAAATTGCTCCAAGTGGAAAAGACAGCCGGCGTGAAAAATTGTTTTCATTTTTTTCATTTTTATCATTGACAGCTAATGTCCGATGAACTACTTTCACCCGGTCTCAACAACAAGGCCTCAGAGTTTTGTTTGAGAGTAAACAA
>CAZLGM010000130.1:0-9471 GCA_964558875.1 uncultured Desulfocapsaceae bacterium | reverse complement strand
GCCGAATTTATCGAGCATGTGAAGAAAGATCTGAAAGCCCAGAACAAAAGTAATTAGTGTCAACAAACACAAAAAGAGGAACTTATGAAGCTCAACACCATCGCCCTGCATGGCGGACAACAGGTCAGTCAGGAAACTCTCTCCAGAGCCGTACCGATCGAACGAACCAGCTCATACCTGTTCAAGTCAACGGAACATGCGGCAAATCTGTTTTCCTTAAAAGAACTCGGAAATATCTATACCCGGTTGGGAAATCCGACCCAGGCCGTACTTGAAGAGCGGATGGCGATGCTTGAAGGTGGGGCGGCTGCCCTGGCATTGGCCTCAGGGACTTCGGCTATCTTTTACTCTATCATCAATGTATGCGAATCGGGTGACGAAATCGTCACAGCCAATAATCTCTACGGCGGCACCTTTTCGCAGTTCGATTCCATCCTGCCTCAGTTGGGTATTACTGTACGTTTCGTTGACCCTTCCGACCCGGCAAACTTTGAAAGTGCCATCAATGAGAAAACCCGGGCCATTTTCTGTGAGACCATCGGCAATCCCGGGCTCACAATGATCGATCTTGAAAGTGTGGCCGAGGTGGCCAAAAAACACAATTTGCCGTTGATGGTCGACTCGACCTTCACCCCCCCCTGCCTGCTCAGGCCACTGGAATACGGGGCCGATGTGGTCATCCATTCGTTAACCAAATGGATCGGCGGTCATGGAACCGGAATCGGCGGTATTATTATTGACGGCGGCACCTTTGACTGGACCGATCCCAAGTTCACCCTGTTTAACGAGCCGGATATGTCTTACCACGGGCTCCGTTACGCCCATGATCTCGGTGACCTGAACCCGGTTGCCTTTGCTCTTCGTATGCGCCTTGTTCAACTGAGAAACTTGGGCGCCTGCATCTCTCCGGATAACTGCTGGATTTTCCTGCAGGGTCTGGAAACCCTGGCGCTCCGTATGGAACGCCATTGTGAAAACGCACTGGCCATCGCCCAATATCTGAGCAGTCATGACAAAGTTGAATGGGTTAACTACTCTGGTCTTGCGGACAATGATAACTATTCGATTGCGGCAAAATACCTGAAAAACGGATTTGGCGGTATGGTCACCTTTGGTATAAAAGGCGGTCTTGAGGCTGGTCGAAACTTCATCGAAGGATTGCAGCTGTTCTCCCACCTGGCCAATGTAGGTGATGCCAAATCTTTGGCTATCCACCCGGCTTCAACCACTCATTCACAGCTTTCTGCCGACCAGCTGAACGAATGTGGAATATCTGAGTCAATGATCCGACTTTCCATCGGTATCGAGCATATCGACGATATCCGTGAAGATATTGAACAGGCTCTGGCAAAGAGCTGATCAAGTGATTACATTATCCGCATCGACCGGATAAAAGTTGACTCATAAAGTCAAACAATCCGGTGAGGATGGAAGAATGTAACCTATGAATCATTGCGGAGGCCGCAGCACACCATGAATGGTGAGTCTGAACAGCATGAACAGTCAGTAGGGATTGTTGAAAAACAATACTACACCTTCGGCACCCCCCCCAAGGAACTGATTCTGGAGAGCGGGTCGACGATCGGACCGGTGACAATTGCTTTTGAAACCTACGGCAAGCTCAATAAAGAAAAGAGCAACGCTATCCTCATCACTCACGCCTTTTCAGGGGACTCCCATGTAGCCGGTTTTTACCCCGATGATCCTGCCGAGGCCAAACCAGGCTGGTGGGATTTCATGATAGGGCCCGGTAAAGGCATTGATACCGACCGTTACTTTGTCATCTGTTCCAACATCCTGGGTGGCTGCATGGGCACTACCGGACCAAGCTCAACCAATCCGAAAACCGGCAAGCCCTACGGCCTTGATTTTCCCATGGTTACAGTCGGCGATATGGTGGACTGCCAGAAGAAGCTGATCGATCATCTGGGCATCCCCAGTCTGATGGCGGTTATCGGTGGCTCTGTCGGTGGTATGCAGGTCCTTGAGTGGTGTGTCCGTTATCCTTCGATGATCCGTTCCGCAATCCCCATTGCCACGACCATGCGTCACTCGGCTCTTGCGATCGCCTTTAACGAGGTGGCCCGCCAGGCCATTATGGCCGACCCCAACTGGAATAAAGGTGATTACTACGGGACAACAGGGCCGGATATGGGTCTTGCCGTTGCCAGGATGGTGGGCCATGTTACCTATCTTTCCGACGAGGCCATGCGACGCAAATTCGGTCGTCGGCTGCAGGACAAGCAGGACTTTACCTTCGACTTTGACGTCGAGTTCCAGGTGGAGAGCTACCTTCGTCATCAGGGGTCCAAATTCGTCCAGCGTTTTGATGCCAACTCGCTGCTTTACATTACCAAGGCTTCCGATTACTTCGACCTGGTTGATCGTTCAGCCACCGCTGAATCTATCCAGGATCTATCGGTATCCAGATCAAAATTCCTTGTGGTCTCTTTTACATCGGACTGGCTCTACCCGACCTATCAGGCCAAGGAACTGGTCCAGGCCCTCAAACGATACGGTCAGGATGTCAGTTTTTGTGAAATTGAAGCGGATTGTGGTCATGATGCCTTTCTGATACCAGATGAACGTTTGACTCAACTTATCCGGGGTTTTATCGATGGTGTCTCCTGAAACAAAAGATTTGCGTTTTGACCTGCAGGTCATCGGCTCCTGGATCGAGCCCGGCAGTCGGGTGCTCGATCTCGGCTGCGGCAATGGCGACCTGCTGGCCTGGCTGCAGACCAATAAACAGGTCATCGGCACCGGAATCGAGCAGGACAAGGAAAAAGCGCTTGGATGTATTGCCAGGGGATTGTCTGTCCTTCAGGGTGATCTCAATGAAGAGGTGGATGATTATCCTGATCACAGTTTCGACTATGTGATTCTCAGCCAAACGCTTCAGCAGGTCTATGAACCGGCCAGGCTCTTATGGTCGCTGGCCAGAATCGGTAAACGGGTGATTGTCAGTTTCCCCAACTTCAGCCATTACTCCATCCGGCTGCAGTTGCTGTTTAAAGGAATGGCGCCGAAAAGTGAAGAATTGCCCTATTCATGGTACGATACACCGAATATCCGAATCATCACCCTTGCCGATTTTCGCAGGTTTGCGCGCACAGTTGGCTATACCATTGTCAGGGAAGCGGCTGTCAACAGTCACAGCCAGGACAGAAGCGGACGTTTTGTTCGCTGGTTGACCAATTGGCGGGCGACCTACGGCATCTACATCATCGAACATAATAAGCGGAGGTAAGGACATGGCCGCAAAAAACGCTCCCCTCATTCCAACCGAAATTCCGGAAATATGTGACCACCAGCGGGTCTCCGGCTACAGCCTGCACGAACAGATCCCGACTGTTGTAAAACAGCTCATGAAAGGTTGGAACACCAAAGACAGCTTTGATCATGTCAGCCCGGTGACCATGCCGTCCCATGAAGAGATCATCTCAATCATTCATCAGGCTCGGCGCATTCTGTTCCCAGGTTATTTTACCGACATCAAACTACATGCCTCCAACCTGGAGTATTACATCGGTCAGGAAACGACCGAATTGCATGAACGGGTGACCCAGCAGATCAATATGGCCATCCGCCATGACTGCCGGCGAAACAATCTGGCCTGCACCAATTGCGAAGAACAGAGCCAGCAGGTCGGACTCGCCTTTATAGAAGCGCTGCCCAAGGTCACATCACTGATGGCCACCGATATCAGGGCGACCCTGGCGGGCGACCCGGCCACCCAGAGCCCGGATGAGGTGATTTACTGTTATCCGGGACTGCTGGCGACCTCTATTTATCGTCTGGCCCATGAATTGTATAGACTCGATGTGCCGATCATTCCTCGAATCATGACAGAGCATGCCCACAGCCTTACCGGTATTGATATCCATCCGGGCGCCACCATTGGACCGGCTTTTTTCATCGACCATGGAACCGGTGTTGTCATCGGTGAGACGACTATTATCGGTGAGAATGTAAGGATCTATCAGGGTGTTACCTTGGGCGCACTCTCCCTGCCCAAGGATGCCGGTGAAAAAATGAAGAACACCAAACGCCACCCCACTATAGAAGATGAAGTGATAGTTTACTCCAACACCACGATTCTAGGCGGCGATACAATAATCGGAGCCCGATCGGTAATCGGCGGTAACATCTGGCTGACGGAAAGTGTTGATCCGGATACCAAAGTCCTGCTGAAACGGCCACAGCTTATCTATTCCAATAAAAAACCATAATCCTATTATGCAAAAGAGGTCTTCCATGACACATTCGATCACATCAACAATCGGTTCATCCCCGCTTCTTAACCTCTCCAGAATTTCCAAGAATTATCCGGCCACCCTGCTTGCCAAGCAGGAGTCGAGAAACCCGATGGGCAGTGTCAAAGATCGTATTGCTCTTGCCATGATCGAAGCCGGAGAACAAGACGGAAGCATTGATGGTGATACTACAATCATCGAGCCGACCAGCGGTAACACAGGCCTTGGTCTTGCCTTTATCTGCGCAGCCAAAGGACTGAAACTTGCTCTGACCATGCCCGAGTCAATGAGCCTTGAACGACGTATGCTGCTCAAACACCTTGGGGCTGAATTGATTCTGACACCAGCCAAATCAGGAATGAAAGGGGCTATCGAAAAAGCGGAGAACCTCACCCAGGAACGGGACAATACATTCATGCCCAACCAGTTTGCCAATCCGGCCAATCCGGAAATCCATCGTCAGACCACAGCGGAAGAGGTATGGCAGCAGACCGATGGCAATATTGATATCTTTGTCTCCGGTGTTGGAACCGGCGGCACCATTACCGGTGTCTCTGAAGTGTTAAAAGAAAGAAAACCGTCACTTGTGTCAATCGCCGTTGAACCCGAGGCATCGCCTGTTCTCTCGGGCGGTACTCCAGGACCGCATAAGATACAAGGTATCGGTGCTGGCTTTGTCCCAGAAATTCTTAATACCGATATCATTGATGAGGTCATTACAGTAAGTAACGAAGATGCCATTGCCGCAGCCAGAGAGTTGGCCTCCATTGAAGGCATCCTGTGCGGCATCTCCTCAGGAGCCGCAGTTCATGCGGCACTGCAGGTTGCAGCCAAGTCAGAAAATAAGGGGAAAACCATCGTAACAGTTCTCCCGGACACGGGTGAGAGATACTTGAGTACAGATCTACTTGACTCCTGAACCAATGTCGGTCCTATGATTCTGTAAATGTAACTGCCAAATCGGCTGGCTTTCTGTTACCAGCAAAAACAAATAGGAAACACCTCTATCTGAAGACCTCTGAAGGACACGATGCTGGTCTTGAAATGCACGATTTATCAGGTGATCATCACCATCCAGCAAGCATTTATTCCAGCATCGTTGTGTACCCGGTTTGGTAATCAGATCTCTACATATTTATAGTCTACTCCCTAGACCGGTTGGATAGCTTCCACTCCCTTCAACACTTTTGCATTTTTGGCCGAAGTTTTTATGTGACGGCAAAAAAGGGCACAATTTTTATAGCTAAGGCAAAAAGAACAAATCTGTCCCCTAAGCCTAAGTTCCCATAGGAAATCCCCACTAAGTCCCCAAGTCCCTTACCTAAGTACTAATTGACAAACTCCCTACATTTCAGGTGAAGATTAACACCTCAGGTCACCACTCATATGGTGCTTGTTGATAATGAGCCCATGATGATCTTATTTTGTCTTCAGTATTGGCTGTTTGGGCGGAAGAAAGACGGTATTTGGAGACAACGTCCAGTTTGATTGTTTTTAGCATGGAATATCTTGCTCCTCCAGCTATCAGGCTATATGAAATTTCCCTTATAAGGATTTGACGTTCAGTCAACGCTTTTCAAACCACCGCCTTCGAGTAAATGTAACCAATCACGGGGTAAGCAACATACTTTATCCTAAGGAAAAATTGTAAGCGGTCACAGGGTGTACCTGTGTGGATAAGCGGCTAGACGCAATGTGCTGGCGCCACAAATGGCTTGCTGATTGTCCCCAGCAGGCGCGTCTGGTGATCGCTTACACGTAAGCGGGTGGTTGTCTTTTGTCACCCTATCGTTTCTTCACACAAGCAACCAGCATATGGACACACATCTTATTGTATCATCCTGATCACCAGGCAAATGAATAATATTCTATATCAGCACCATATATTAGTAATAAATTTTATTATCTTGCTGTTAAACAAAATAAAAGACTTGCAATATGCAAATTAACAGCATAATATGCTTTCAAACAAACACTGCTCAGGACAGCATAAAGGAGCCGGAATGGCGAACAACCAACAATCAGATCAGATCTACGACGATGTCGACATAGCGATACTGACGTATTTGCAGAAAGATTCAACAATTACCAATGCTGAGCTTGCCAAACAGGTGGGCCTTTCGCCGTCTGCCTGCCTTGGCCGCACAAAGCGCCTGAAGGATTCGGGGATTATCAGGCAGTTCACCGCCATTATCGATAATAAGAAAGTAGGCCTGGAGGTTGTCACCTTTGTCTTCGTATCATTAGAGCCTCACGATCGCAGGACTACAGAGTTGTTTCTCAGCAGCATCCAGGAAACTCCTCAGATAATAGAGTGTCATAATATATCCGGGGTCCATGACTACCTGCTGAAGATTGTTGCCCCCTCGATAAGTGCTTATCGAAATTTTGTCATTGACACGCTGATCGAGTTGCCCGGCGTCGGCAAAATTGAAAGTTCATTTATTTTAAGCAGTGAAAAGATGTCTTCCGAATTGCCGCTATATGAATCAGGGCTGTTAAAGAAAACAACTGATGAATTTTATGGTGATTACATATAACACCAGAGTAACAACCAGACATAGACACATGGAGCGATATGATGAAAATAAAAATTAATGGTGAAATCGAAACGATTAGCCAAGAGAAACTGCCAATTAGCACCTTGCTGAAAATGAAAGATGTCGAGTCTCCTGAGATGGTCTCAGTTCAGCTCAATGGTGAAATTGTCGAATCCGAGGGCTATGAAGGGACGCTGATTTCCGACCGCGACGAAGTGGAATTTCTCTACTTTATGGGTGGAGGCGCCAATTGATGAAAGGGTTTACCACAAAGGCAATCCATGGACAGGGGTCAAACAGGGACCCCCATGGAGCGTTGCGCGCTCCAGTTTACGATAACGTCGCCTTTGAACATGAGAGTGCCGAGTCGCTTCACCTATCCTTTACAGGCAGGAAACCGGCCCATGTGTACTCCAGAATCACAAATCCTACAGTTGATGCGTTCGAACAAAGAATACGTCTGTTATCAGGCGGCGTTGGAGTAGTAGCCGTGTCTTCGGGTATGGCGGCCATCAGCAACACACTCCTGGCTCTGGGTGGTACAGGTAAGAATGTAGTCACCTCCAAATACCTGTTTGGCAACACCCTGTCACTGTTTGAGGATACATTCTCATCCTGGGGCCTGGAAACCAGATACATCTCCATGACAAATCCTGCTGAAATTGAGGAGGCTATAGACGATAACACATGTGCCGTCTTTCTGGAGAGCATAACAAACCCACAACTCGAAGTTGCCGATTGCGCTTCTATCAGTGACATCACAAAAAGCCGGAGCGTTCCTCTGGTGCTTGATAATACGGTAACAACGCCCTACCTATTTAACAGCAAACAGGCGGCTGTCGATATCGAGATACTCTCAAGCACAAAATACATCTCAGGCGGGGCAACGTCTGTTGGTGGAGTGATTATAGATAATGGCACTTTTGACTGGCGTCAATCGGAAAAGCTGGAGGCAAGGGCGAAGAAATATGGGAAGATGGCATTGATCAGTAGCCTGAGACAGGAAGTCTACAGGAATGTCGGTGCCTGTCTTTCTCCTCATAATGCCTTCCTGCAAAGTCTAGGTCTGGAAACGATGGGGCTGAGGATTGATAAGAGTTGTCAGAATGCGCTGCTCATTGCCGATTTCCTCCAACACCACCCGAAAGTAGTGGCTGTACACTATCCCGGCCTGAAAAATTCAGCATTTTATTCGACAGCAACCTCTCAGTTTAACGATAAATATGGTGGGCTTCTCACCTTTGATCTGGACAGTATTGAACACTGCTTTTCGTTGGTCAATCGTTTGCAGGTAATCAGAAGGGCTACCAATATCAATGACAATAAAACACTTATTCTTCACCCTGCATCTACAATTTTTGCGGAATACAGTGAAGAGGAACGGATAGTAATGGCAATACGGCCGACAATGCTGCGCTTATCCGTCGGCATTGAAGATTATGATGATCTGATAGACGATCTAGAAAGGGGGCTTGACTCAATATGATGGATTTTTCACAGGAACAACTCGAGCGTTTCAGCAGGCACATCCTGCTCCAGGATGTTGGGGTGGAAGGGCAGTTAAAACTTCTACAGGCAAAGGTGCTCATTGTCGGTGCCGGTGGTCTGGGTTGTCCGACCGCACTGTACCTGGCTGCGGCAGGAGTTGGAACGATAGGTATCATTGACAGCGACACTGTCGAAATCTCAAACCTTCAGCGGCAGATTGCTCACTTTACCAAAGATATTGGTGTGTCAAAGGTTGTTTCCGCAAAGGAAAAGATGCATGCCATAAACCCGGACCTTACAATCAACACCTACCAGGACAAATTGCTGGCAAACAATGTTCGTGAAATCATACGCGATTATGACTTCGTCGTCGATGGCACCGATAATTTCCCGACTAAATTCCTGATTAACGATGCCTGTGTAATGGAAAATATACCCTTATCCCATGGCGGTATTCTCCGCTTTGATGGCCAGACCATGACCATTATTCCAGGGGAAACGACATGCTACCGTTGCTCCTTTAAAGCGCCACCACCTCCGGAGGCGGTGCCCACCTGTTCCCAGGCAGGGGTGCTCGGTGCTATTGCGGGGATGCTGGGTACTATTCAGGCGGCAGAAGCGCTTAAATATATAACCGGCGTCGGAGACCTGTTGACCGACACCCTGCTCTCTTTTAATGCCAAAACCATGGATTTCAGAAAGGTCAAATTGCATAAACAGGCAGATTGCCGAATCTGTGGTGAGAACCCTTCAATAACTGAGCTTTCCGATGAAGAACAGGCGGTTTGCGGAATATAAGACGAATGAACAGCACTGTGGAATATCCGCAAAATGTGTGGATGCGAAAGAGGGATCTCACACCTTGAAGAGTACTGTCACATCAATACAAATACAGATTTTTTATAAAAAACCCATTGCAAGCAGCGGGGCAGTAAACCCAACTACACAAACATAACAGTTGAGGAGTAGACCATGATTAAAGAAGATTCTTCAAAAGATTGTCGAGGTATAGGCTGCCCAATGAATATGGTTCATGCCAAGGTAGGACTCTCCCATCTCAAATCGGGCCAGATTTTCAAACTGATCATTGATGATGGCCCCCCGATAAACAATGTACCGCGATCTGTGGAAAAAGAAGGCCATACCATTTTAGAAAAGACGCAGTTGGACGATGGTAACTGGCAGCT
>CAZLGM010000129.1:0-9576 GCA_964558875.1 uncultured Desulfocapsaceae bacterium | reverse complement strand
GTGTCCGGGAATGGAATGACACCATTATCTTTCTCCATAAACTGATCAAGGGCGGCACAAACAGGAGTTACGGCATTCAGGTTGCCGGACTGGCCGGCGTTCCTGACAGGGTCATCAGGCGGGCCCAGGAAATCCTGTCCAACATTGAAAAGGGTGAATTCGATCAACACGGCCAACCAAATATCGCCAAGAACCGGACAGTAGCAAAAAGCAATAAGACCGATTCTCCCCGTCAGCCTACTCTATTTCCTCCACCCAGGGATCCCGATCCTCTTCGTGAGGCCATCGACAAACTCAATGTCGATGATCTGACCCCCAGACAGGCCTTGGAATTTATCTATAATCTTAAGGGACAACTCTAGCCCGGAACCAAGCTTTTCTTTGCTAAAAATACTCTATTATGTATATTAATTTCGATTCCCTAAGAGTAATAAAATGACATCTTTCCATGCCTAAGATCATTTTCATAACCCTCCTCTCCCTGTTGACATTCTTGAGTCATACCCATGTCTTTGCTCAAGAAAATTCTTCACCTCAAGCACTTTACAGTGAATCAAATGATGTCAGGAAACGGTACCAGCGAGCTAAATTTTATTACAATCAACTCCAGACCAACAATTCAATCGGGAAATCACGAAAAAACTGGCTTAAAGGCGTACGGAACTTCAGAAAAATCTATCTGACCAGTTCTAAGTCGGAAATCGCCCCCTCCTGTCTGTTCATGCTCGGGCGCATGTATCACCGAATGTTCGAGCGGTTCAATACCTTGATCGACCTCAACGAATCTCTCTCTTATTACCGCGATACCGCCGCCCTCTTTCCCCGTCACAAACTGGCAGACGACGCCCTCTTTACAATCGGCATCATACTGCTGAAAAATAAAAAGGACATTCAGGGCGCCTCCCAGGCCTTTAATAAAATTGTCTCCGATTATCCCGGCGGTGACATGCATCCCCAGGCCGCCAAACAGCTCAGAATCCTGTCAAGAGATCACAATATCCCTCTTCCCCAGGTGATGGTAGGAGCCGCCAATCTCAACAAACTGACCAATGTATTACCGGTTAAATACTGGTCATCGGACAATTATACCCGTATCGTTGTCAAGGCTTCGGACCCTGTCACCTACAGAGAAGAGCTAATCGAACCCAGCGGTAACCATCCGAGAAGATTGTATATCGATTTCTTTAACAGCTATATTGAACCGCGTTATCGGTCACCGGTTCCGATAGAAGACGGACTGCTTAAACGGATCAGAACAGGACAATTTTCTGCGGATACTGTGAGGGTGGTTTTGGATATTGAATCAATCTCAAGTTATAAGGTGTTCAGCCTGCCCGACCCGTTCAGGGTTGTTATCGATGTCTGGGGTAAGCAACCCGGACAGAAAACAGAAATAGCTGCAATACCTGAACGTCCTGCTGTTCCCTCGGGAAAAGCCGATGGTCCTGTCATTATTTTAAAAGATACAAAAAAATACCGGGTTGGTAAAAAAGAACCAAAGCCAACAATCACAACAGCCCAACCCCACAGGACACAATCCATATCACTGGCCCAGCAACTTGGTCTTGGCGTAAGAAAAATCGTTCTGGATCCGGGTCATGGAGGCAAGGATACAGGCGCCATGGCCTTTGGTCTGAGAGAAAAGGATATCGTACTCAGGCTTGCCCACAAGCTGGCACCCATGCTGCGCCAACAACTCAATTGCGAGGTGCTCCTGACTCGTACCAAGGACACATTTATTCCCCTGGAGGAACGTACGGCTATTGCCAACACCAGCGGTGCCGATCTCTTTATTTCCTTACATATTAACGCTCATCCGGCTTCGAAAATCAATGGTCTTGAAACCTATTTCCTGAACCTGACAACCAACGCGGAAGCCATGCGAGTGGCCGCCCGGGAAAACGCCACCTCGACCCATCAGATGAGCGATTTACAGGATATACTCTCCGATATCCTGCAGAACTCAAAAGTCAATGAGTCCTCCCGGCTTGCCAAACTCGTCCATCACTCCATCATTGGCGGACTGTCTTCCAATAAATCCCTGGCCATGAAGAGCCTTGGCGTCAAGCAGGCTCCGTTTTATGTTCTGATCGGTGCTCAAATGCCGGCTATCCTGATCGAGGTCGCGTTTTTATCAAATCCCGGAGACGCCAAGAGATTAAAGACTGAACAATTTCTCAACAGTGTTTCCCATGAAATCGCCAACGGTATCCAGTCCTATATCAGAGGAACGGTTGCCGGATTGAACTGATATCTGTTGCTTTTCAGAGGTTTCCTTTTCGGTCGGTCTATACACAAGACCGGATAGCGATACTATCAACGACTCCATGAAGAGACAGCAGAACCACAACTGCCGAAATCCTTCCTGGCAATCTCAGATTTATTTAACGACAAATCAATAGCTTAGGCGAAACTCCACACCATCTCACGTACTTTATACGAAAGCGACAAAAGTTGATTTTAAAAGTGCATTTTTATTGGTATAATACCGGGATAAAGTCACTAACCCAGGCTTTCTCTTGACACCAATTATTTGAACGGTTTACTGTCCATTTGATGGTTGCAGGAGGAAGTCTTAATCGTAATTAGGGGGCAAGCAAAAATAAGTTGTGCAATATCGCGTTCAGATTTAGATCAGATTGAGTTGATCATACGGTCTCAAAATGGCCTGAAGATGAGATGCAAGATGTACAAGTTATTTTTACTTGCCTCTTTATGCCCTTCCGGGCTAATCGCTGGAAATGTGATTTCTTTGCACTTACTTTGTTATCACTTTCCGGAAAAACTGTAGTCAGGAGTGAACCTATGAGTGCCCAAGGAACAAACAGGTATGAGGAACTGCTTTCCCCGGAGCCGATTTCAAAAATGAAACATCCGGAAAAGGACATGGCCCTGCTGGACGACCAACAGGTTCCATTAGAACAGGCTCTTGAGAAAATTGCCGAGTACTGTGTAAAAGCGGAAAAGCCTGTAATCTTTGCCCCCGGCCGGATTATTCTCTGGACATGGGAAGAAGGAGCACCAGCTAAAGCCAAGCTGATCAGAAAACTGGCTTCGGCAATCGGGGCCGAGATTCTTCCCATAATGGACCTTCGCCCTGAATACCCCCAAACAAAAACCGCCGTGGAAATAAACCCCTATCATGGTGACCTTCTTATTGAAAACAACAAATACGATGTGGCCCTTTTTGCCGGAATAGACTGTCCCTACGCCGATGTAGCATTAAAAATGATCAAGGACGGCACGGACATTCCCACCATTGCTCTTTGCGCAAACCTTGGCCACGTGGACGCCCACATAACCCTGTGCCAGGCCGACCCTGACACACTTGAGCGCCTCATTGAAGTGATCAACCAAGCTAAGTAGAGCTGCGAAGGAGACTAAAATACCATGGCTGAAATAACTGTTACCATAGACGGACAGACCATAAAAGCTGGCAAGGATCAGACCATACTCAAGGCAGCATTGGAGAATGGCATCAGCATCCCCCATCTCTGCTTTCACCCCGACCTCAAGCCCTATGGTGGATGCAAGTTGTGTGTTGTTGAGATAGAAGGCAAAAAAAAGCCGATGATCTCCTGCGGCATAAAAGTCAAAGATGGGATGGTAGTAAAAACTCAGACCCCGGCCGTAGCTGAGGCCAGACGTCTTGCCACCCAGCTTATTTTTCTTAACCATTATGTTGATTGCCCGGGATGTACCAAAAGTGCTGATTGCAAGCTACTGGACATTGCGGCCCAGGTCGGTCTGGAACCCGAGACGCTGAAAGAGCTCCAGCGAGAAAGTAAAACCCTGGCCATTGATGATTCGAACCCCTACTTTCTGCGAGACCCGAATAAATGTGTTCTCTGCGGTATATGTGTCCGTACCTGTAACGAAATTAACGGCGTTGGATGCTTAGATCTTGGTTATCGTGGTTACTGGGGCCAGGCTATGAAATTCCAGAAAAAAGAACTCAGCGCTGCTGAAGTTGCCGCCAAGGGTGATGCGATCAAAGTTGAAGGTTTTATTGACAAGCCGCTTGCCCAGTCAACCTGTGAATCCTGTGGTGAATGTCTGGAACGTTGTCCCACAGGGGCCCTGGCGCGTAAAAACAGCCAGCGTCCCACCCATGAAGTGGGGACCATCTGCCCGTATTGCGGTACAGGCTGCGGTATTCACCTTGGAGTAAGAGGGGACCAGGTTCTTTATGCCCGCGGTAATCGTAAGAGCCCTGTGAATAAAGGACGTCTTTGCGTTAAGGGCCGTTTTGCCTATAACTTTGTCAATCACAAGGACCGTCTGACCACTCCACTGATCAGGCGCAACGGTACTCTGGAGGAAGCATCCTGGGATGAAGCGCTGGACCTTGTTGCAGCTAAAATTCAAGAAGCCCAGGACAAATATGGACTCCAGACACTTGGAGGCCTCTGTTCAGCCAGAGTTACCAATGAAGACAACTACCTTTTCCAAAAACTCATACGCTCCCGGGGAAGTAACAGTGTTGATCACTGTGCCCGGCTCTGACACGCTCCAACTGTGGTCGGTCTGGCCACCGTTCTGGGAAGTGGAGCGATGACAAACACCGTTCAAGAATTAAACGGCGCTAAAGCAATTCTTGTAACCGGTTCCAATACCACTTCAAATCATCCGGTTATCGGATATCAAATCCGCGAGGCTGTAAGAAAAGGCGCAAAACTTATTGTGGCGGAACCGCGCCGCATACCGCTTGTTGACATTGCTGATGTTCATCTGCGTCTCAAACCGGGTACTGATGTGGCCCTCCACAACGCCATAGTACACGTGATCATCCGAGAGGGACTGGAAGATAAAGAATATATCCAGGAGCGAACCAACGGCTTTGAATACCTCAAAGAGATGGTAGAGAAATATACTCCGGAGTATGTTTCAGAGATTACAGGAGTAGCAGCTGAAGATATCGAAACAGCTGCACGGCTTTTTGCTGAGGCCGAATCCGGCTCCATCGTGTATTGTATGGGTATTACTCAGCATACCAGCGGCACGGAAAATGTGGTTGCCCTGACCAACATCTCCCTGCTTACCGGTAATCTTGGTATAGCCCATGGCGGAATGAACCCCCTTCGCGGTCAGAATAACGTCCAGGGGGCCTGCGACGTGGGTTGCCTGCCCAACATTTTGACCGGGTATCAGCCCATATACGGCGACACGGCTCAAGATACATACTGGCAAAGCATTACAGCGGAACAAGACAAAACCGATGTGCCCATAGACAAGGATGAGGTGATTGCCAACACACCAGAATTTGAACGTCCTGTGTATAAAGGGATGAGTGTAAGCGACGAAATTCGCAAAAAGTTTTCCAAGGCCTGGGGGGTTGAACTCTCCAATATGCCGGGTCGAACTATAGCCGAGATGTTTCATGATAATCCGAGCAGGAGATGTCGTGCGGTTTATATCATGGGTGAAAATCCGGTTCTTTCCGACCCCAACGCCGCTCACCTGAAAGAATGTCTGGAAGAGTTGGACTTTTTGGTTGTTCAGGACATCTTTTTAACGGAAACCGCAGAGTATGCCGATGTGGTCCTGCCGGCAGCCACCTTTGCCGAAAAAGATGGAACCTTCAACAATACCGAAAGACGGGTACAGCGTGTCCGACGAGCCATACCTCCCCGCGGTGAGAGTAAAGCCGACTGGGAGATTATCCAACTGGTGGCCCAGAGGCTGGGCCTTGACTGGAACTACGAATCAGCTGAGGATGTCTGGAATGAGGTGAGAGAGTTAACACCGCATTTCTTTGGTGGGGTGAGTTACCAGCGAATCGAAGAGCAGGGTTTGCAGTGGCCATGCCCCACTGAAGACCATCCCGGCACCACCTTCATACACCAAGGCCAGTTTGCCCGCGGTATCGGCCAGTTTTCCACTGTGGAGTACCGCCCGCGCGCTGCAGAACATGCAGATGAGGAGTACCCGTTCATTTTAACAACCGGACGCAAGCTCTATCACTACCATACCCGGACAATGACGGGAAAGGATGACGGATTGAATGCCTTATGTGGCGAGGAACTGATGCAAATCAGTCCCCAGGATGCCCAAGACCTCGAGTTGTCCGATGGTGATATGGCCCAGGTAAGCTCAAGGCGTGGCTCACTCAAAACCAGGATCGAGGTTAGTGATCAGGTATCCCCCGGTCTTGTCTGTATGAGCTTCCACTTTGCTGAGGCAGCAGTCAATGTACTCACAGATAAAGCCATCTGTAATATCTCGGTAATTCCCGGGTTAAAGGTCTCTGCGGTGCAGGTTGAAAAGGTATAACTCTTCTATTTATAAGCTGGCTCCGGAAAACAAAAATACCGGAGCCAGCTGTCTGCTGGAGGTTAGTTTCTCCTAAAAGCAGCTCAATAGTAATAAAAAGAGCCGGTAAGATCATATCAGGATCTTACCGGCTCTTTTGTTGTTCCCTTTGGAACTTCAGCGACAAATTTTATTGTATATTGCTTACCAGCCCCGCTCCAGGTAGTCATGCATGGAGTCGGCTGCAGCCCGGCCGGCACCCATTGCCAGGATAACGGTAGCTGCACCGGTAACAATATCACCTCCGGCCCAAACACCCTTTTTGGATGTTTTGCCTGTGACCAGATCAGCATCGATATTGCCCCACCTGTTCAGATCGACATCCGGTGTTGAGTTGGTCAGCAGTGGATTGGCATTGGAGCCAACCGAAACAATGACCAGGTCGCATTCAATGTTAACTTCAGAGCCTTCAACCGGTATCGGACGCCGTCTGCCGGATGCATCCGGTTCTCCCAGCTCCATTTTCAAGCACTCCATACCCGTCACCCGGCCATCCTCATCACCAAAGAACTGGGTAGGATTGGTCAGCAGGACAAATTCAATACCTTCTTCTTCTGCATGATGGAGCTCTTCAGCTCTAGCCGGCATCTCTTCTCGTGACCGCCGATAGACAACCTTGACCGAATCAGCCCCCATCCTCATAGCGGTCCTGGCCGAATCCATTGCCACGTTTCCAGCGCCAAGGACGACAACGTTTTTCCCTCGGGCAACGGGAGTATCATACTCAGGGAAAAGATAGCCTTTCATCAGGTTTGTCCGGGTCAGATACTCATTGGCTGAGAAAATACCGATCAGGTTTTCACCCGGCAGATTCATAAATCTGGGCAGGCCGGCACCCACCCCGATGTAAACCGCGTCAAATCCTTCCTCAAACAGTTCATCAACGGTAACCGATGCTCCCACAACGGTGTTGGTTTCTATCTTGGCACCCAATTTTTCCAGGAAGGCTATTTCATTGGCCACAATATCCTTGGGTAGCCGGAACTCAGGAATACCGTAGACCAGAACGCCTCCTGCCTTATGAAAGGCCTCAAAAATGATGACCTCATGCCCTTTCGCTGAAAGATCGCCTGCCACGGTTAAACCGGAAGGGCCGGACCCGACCACGGCCACTTTTTTCCCTGTCGGCTCTTCTACAGGAGGGACTTCGCCTTTACCGTAGTTTCGTTCATAGTCGGCTGCAAATTTTTCAAGATAGCCAATGGCAACCGGCTCACCTTTTTTGCCGACAATACAGTTGCCCTCACACTGGTCTTCCTGTGGACAGACCCTACCGCAAACCGCAGGCAAAGCGTTTCTTTCCCAAAGCTTTCTAATAGAACCCTGAAAGTCATTCTTGGCGATCCGGCTGATAAAACCGGGGATATCAATTGAGACAGGACACCCTGCTACACACTTAGGAACTTTGCATTGTAGACACCTCTCTGCCTCGGCGACTGCCATTTCAGGAGTTAAACCCAAAGGAACCTCTTCAAAGTTCCGTCTTCTCACATCCGGATCCTGCTCAGGCATTTTTACGCGTGGAACCTTTTTCTTTTTATCTGCCATCTATTCCTCCATAAATAGACCCCATCAAGGGGGTTAATTATGCATTACAGTTACACTTTTTATACGCATCAAAGCTTTGCTTCTCTTCATCCAGATATGATGCCAGCCGCTGGCCAAGTTCATCAAAGTCCACCTTATGGGCATCAAACTCAGGCCCATCCACACAGGCAAACTTAGTGTCCGTCCCAACTGTGACACGACAACAGCCGCACATGCCGGTACCATCCACCATGATCGGGTTGAGGCTGACCAGGGTAGGCACCTCTTTTTCTTTGGTGATCAGGCTGCAAAACTTCATCATGGGAATGGGACCAATGGCTACCACCAGGTCTATCTTATCCTTTTCGAGTACATCCTTAAGGACATCGGTGACAAATCCATGGTGCCCCTTTGAACCGTCATCCGTACAGATATGAAGATTCGTCGATGCGGCCTTCATTTCCTTCTCCATAATCAGCAGGTCATATGACCTGGATCCAAGGATGGTGGTGACTTCGTTCCCCACCTGTTTCAGAGCCCGGGTGATGGGATGGAGAACGGCAATACCGGTTCCACCGCCGACACACACAACTTTGCCCACCTTTTCAATATGGGTTGGTTTGCCCAGAGGACCGATAAGGGCATAGTACTCATCTCCCACCTTAAGGTCTTTAAAGCGGGCAGTGGATTTGCCGATAACCATATAAATAATGGTAATGGTCCCTTTTTCCGGATCGGTATCAGCCATTGTCAAGGGAATCCGCTCGCCGGTTTCATCCGCCTGCAATATGACAAATTGACCGGGCTGGGCCTTCCGCGAAATACGCGGTGCTTCAATCTCATTAAGGATAATGGTGCCTTGGGCCATTTCTTCTCGATATACAATTTTCCCCATGCGTCCTCCTATTCTTTAATCATATCTTTGCCTGAATCCGTGACGAACATTTTAGCTTTTCTTGGTAATATATCGATATGATACGAGATTTACGGATAAAAGCGTTTTAACCAAAATAAAAACTCGTCTTTCTCTCCTTTATACCACCCAAAAAACGCACCAAAACACCAACACTGTCAGTTGGCAACAAAGGTGCGAATACGTGTCGTTTGACCTGACTGCCCTATCAATTAACAAATTGTCCAACAGCCTGTAGTCCTTGAAAAACACTAGAAAAGTATTACTGTTTTTCCGGTACTGTGTCAATCTTTTAGGGCTGACAACACCTAACCTTCTTTAAAAAAAGAAAACATTATTGTAGAGGCAAAGAAAAAATAGTAATAAATAGTGCTGATGGTGCTATTTGAAACACAAAAAACCCACTTATTGATTTAACCGCTTACCCAGAAGGAGATAAAATATGGAATTTGGATCGGTCGATGAAATACTGAAATTCGCCCTTGAAAGGGAAAAAGATGCCGTCAGATTTTACTCTGACCTGGCAAAGGAAGCCACCAATGACTCCCTAAAACAGACCTTTGAGTTGTTTGCTAAAGAAGAGGGGAAACATATTGCCCTTATCGCCGATATTTCAGGCAACAAGGAAAAAATAGACTCATATCAATTTGAAAAAATTCCGGATCTGAAAATCAGCAACTTCATGCAGGAGATTGACTACAAATCAGGCATGCCCATGTCGGAAATTCTCCGCCTTGCCATGAAAAGAGAAGAAAAGGCCGTGAACTTGTATACCATGATGGCTGACCAGACCTCAAATGAAGAAGTAAAAAAAGTAATGCTGA
>CAZLGM010000128.1:0-9672 GCA_964558875.1 uncultured Desulfocapsaceae bacterium | reverse complement strand
TGGTATCGCCGCCAAAACTCATCCCGATCGATTGGAAATATTCAACCAACTTGCCGGCCGGAAAATGGGTTGTCCCATTGAACAGCATGTGTTCGAGAAAATGGGCAAGCCCCTGCTGTTCATCGGTCTCATGGAGTGAGCCGGCTTGAACATTGAGATAGATGGCTACCCTGTTCTTCGGTTCTTGATTTTTCATCAACACATACCTGAGACCGTTTTTCAATTTTCCGAAATGAAGTGCCGGATCAGGTTTGAGGTCGCTTTGTTCATGGGGCCATGTGGTTGACAGACAGTCCCATTGTTTATTCTTCCCTGCTTCCCCCCATGCGGAAAAAGGCAGGGTTGTGAAGAAAATGATAACCAGTGCTATTGCTATTCGAATTTTCATAGTTTTTATATAGGTTTGAGTAAACAACCATGTGTAAAATGCACGGCTTTGCTTGCCGGCTCCATAAACTCTTGCGAGCAAATACACCATAAATCGGATTGGCCGGATTTCAAGAGCAAACAACCCGCATGGGACTGCAAGAATACGAATTGCATTCACCATCTTTTCCCGCTATTCTGATACCTCCAATCGATATACAGTCTGTTACCTGAATCCGTGACGAAGATCAATACTAACGGATTCAGGTGTTATTCAACTTGCGCCATTCTTCCTTATTGTTTGCAAAAGGTGATGAACATGAGCGGTACTAAAAACACAGCTCACTCCGGACAATCTAAAAGTTCCGGTCTCCAGACACGATTTCTGATCGGCCTGGCTGCCATTCTGATCGTTTTTTCTGCCATTGCCTCTACCGCCATCTATTTTCAGTCGAAAAACCGCATTGAAGAAGATGCCTTTCGCCAGGCGGAACTGGTTATGACAGCCATGGAGGCCAATCGGAGTTATGTGCGTGAAGTTCTGCGTCCCAAGATGTACAGGACCATCGATGAAGACAACTTCATTATCGAAGCCATGTCGTCATCCTATATAAGCCGGGCGGTCATGGACCGCTTTCAGGAAAAAGTATCTGATTTTAACTATCGCCGTGTTGCCATCAATGCCCGTAATCCCGACTTTGAGGCCAAAGGTCAGGAATTGGAAATGATCCGGTATTTCAATGAAAATCCTGAAATAAGCGAGTGGCATGGAATTACAGTAAAAGATGAAAATCGTTATTTCATGCATTTTCGCCCCGTCAAATTCAGAACTTCCTGTTTCCACTGTCATGGAGATCCGGAAAAAGCCCCGGCGACCATCATCGACACCTATGGAGAAAAGCGGGGCTTTTTCAGAAAAGCCGATAAAGTGATCGGGGTGATCAGTGTCGGTCTGTCTGTAGAGAAGAGCCTGATAAAGGTCAAAGAGACGGCCATCAGTGTTTTTATTTCCATCTTTCCATCAATCCTTCTCCTGTACGCCATTATTTCCGTTTTCTTTAACCGGATCATCGTGCAAAACCTTAAAAACCTGGTTGAGATCTTTAGAACGACACTGAAAGACGAGAAAAACGTCCCTCTTCTTGAAGTGTCTCAGTCCATGGACGAGATTGATGAGCTGACCAGCGCTACTGAATCGATTGCCGAACAGCTCAGGGCTAACAGGATTCAGCTGGAAAATTATGCGGCTCAGATCCTGCAGAGTAAAGAGTTGCTTCAGTCGGTTTTCGATGGTATCGCTGACCCGGTTATCCTGATGACCTGCGACGGCCGCATCAGAATGGTCAACAATGCCTTTCTTAAACGGTACGATATGAAGATCGACCAGATTGTCCATCATCGCTTTGATGACCTGCCGGATCCTACTCAATGTCCGGTATCACGATGCAAATCGATTATTGAACAAGCACCCAAAGTTCCTGTTTCCAAACAGGTGCAGCTCGACAGTGGCGAGATTTTTTTCATTTATTTTTACCCCATCATGGATGAGAACTCCCAACTTGACAGCTTGGTCTGTTATGTCAAAGACATTACCGAGCAGAAGCAGCTCGAACTGAAAATGCAGCAGACTGAGAAGATGGTCTCCATGGGACAGCTTGCCGCCGGAGTTGCTCATGAGCTTAATAATCCTCTGGGTGTCATCCTCTGTCATCTTGACCTGCTCAAAGACAACCCACGCCTGACCGATGACATGCACTCCGATCTGAAAATCATAGAACGACACACTGGAAACTGTAAGATCATCATCTCGGACCTGCTCAATTTTGCCAGACAATCAAAAACCTTTAAGGAAATCGTTTCGATCAATATGATTATCAACGATGTCATTGCTATTGCCACCAAACAGCTGGAAAAGCAGAACATTCATATCAGTTTTGAACAGGATGAGGCCATACCTCACTTCGAACTTGATATCAACAGAATGAGGCAGGTCATGCTGAACCTGCTGCTCAACAGCTGTCATGCCGTTTCCCAGAACGGTCATATCTCGATTCGCAGTTCCTATTCAAAAGCCGACAACAATTGTGTCATTACTGTCGAAGATGACGGTTATGGGATCAGATCGGAGAATATCGATAAAATATTCGATCCGTTTTTCACGACTAAGGAAACGGGCGAAGGCACCGGTCTAGGGTTGTCGATCAGCTATGGAATTATTAAGGATCACGAAGGAGACATTCAGGTCAGCGTAACCTCGACCGGCATGACCCGGTTTACCATCATTCTTCCACTGCATGGTTCTGGTTCTGTATAGGATAATGGGTAAATGAAAGATGAATACCGCTATACCGGAGCGTTGTACGATTTTCTTCTCTCCAGGCCGTTGCGTCCCATACGTTTTTCCATCCGTTCTTTTACCCTCGAGAACAATCATAAGCGGATCCTGGATATCTGTTGCGGAACAGGTGAACAGCTGCGGCTGCTGGAAGGCAACAATCTCCACTTAACCGGTGTTGACCTTTCAGCCAGTATGTTGAGAGAGGCTAAAAAAAAATCAAATGAGATAAATTACCTCTGTATGGACTGGTCGCAACCCCAGATAGACCATGGGTTAAACAATATCGATTGCGCCATCATTTCATTCGGACTCCATGAAAAAACACCTGTAAATCATGACCGAATTTTCTTAAATACTTTCAAGGTTGTGAGACCGGGAGGACACATCCTGCTCTGCGATTTCTGCACAGTTGGCAGCAATTTTTCATCCAGAATATTCGGTCAACTCATTTTACCGTCAATCGAGCGAGCCGCTGGCCGGACCCATTTCAATAATTACAGAAACTGGATGCGTACTGGGGCGCTTGAAGGCTTCTGTGATCGTCACGGCTTCTCTCCCCAGATAGTCTCGTCTCATTTCAACAACTGTGTCAACGTCTGTCTCATTCAAAAATAAACAGTGTCATGCAATTACAAGAAAAAACAGCACTTGTCCCCGGAGCAGCCAGACCGATAGGTCGGGCCATTGCAACCAGACTGGCAGAAAAGGGGGTGAACCTGGTCCTGCCCTGTTTCGACTGGCCCGATTCCAATCTTGAGATGCAGAAGGAGTTTGACCGAAAAGGGTTCAGCTATCACTGCACCCAAACCGACCTTCGAGACCCTGCTCAGATCAAGAAACTTGTCCGGGAAATTGAAGACAAGTTCGGTAGACTCCATATTCTTATAAATAATATCGAGCGTGGCGGCATGCCTGTGCTCCACGGTTCCTATGAACACGAGTTGAATCAGGACCAGTGGCAGCTTGAATTATCCACCACCCTAAAGGCTAAATGGTTGCTTTTTACAGCCTGTTTGCCGCTTATGAAAAAATCGGGTGACGGAACGGTGGTTAATATTTCTTCAATAGCCGGTCTTGTCGGTAGAAGCGGGCCGGCGGCTGTTTTTTTTAGCGACGGCTATTCAGCCGCCAATAGAGCAATCTCAACCTTTACTCAGACATGGGCAAAGGAAGGAGCACCCGAGGTCAGGGTTAATGAACTGATGCTTGGTCTTATCGACTCCCGTCACGGTAAACATACCCGGGGCTGGTCTCTGTTGACAGACAATGAGAAGAAAGGGATAGTAGAGCGTCTTCCCCTTGGCAGACTGGGAAGTCCGAAAGATGTGGCTGAAACGGTACTGTTCATGGTCAGCCAGGCCGACTACATGACCGGAGCGACAATCAGACTTGATGGTGGTTACACCATCGGCAGTGATGGGGTACCACCCATTCCTGGGACAAAACTAGAAAACAGGTAGACTAAAAATCATCAGTTAGTGTCAGCAAACTTTATCAGTGCTCTGCGAGCAAACTCTCCCACCGTTGACTCAATATATCGTCCGTCGTAATAGAATGGCACTTCACGCGAATCTTCAGTGTAGGATTTGATTATTCCTTCTTCCTCTGTTCTTCCAAGCTGCCCAAGACACCAGATTGCCATACTGAGGATAACCGGATCTTTCGAGAGCAGATATTGTTCAATATCTGAGCCAGCACCAAGGTCGTTTAACATTTTCGCTCTTGTTGCGGCTGCCCGCCCCAGTCCCCAGAGTAGTCCTCTCTGAAGCTCTGGGAGCTCCAGAAAGTTCCCGTCCTGAAACAGTTCCGGACCATCGTCCCGGGTATAGGAAATCAACATGTGCAGGTATTCTTTGGCAAGTTTTGCATGTTTACATATGATCTCCCCCATGGATTCCGGTGCTCCCCAGCCGATGCCTCCCGACTCATCATTCAAGCTCCATAAAAAACGACGCATGATCACTCTGCCATCTTCCAATTCTTCTTCCGCCATTTGTGGGACAACCTGGCCAAATGCAGAAATGCCATGCCAGCGTATCCGGTTTTCTGGCCGGCAGATCGCTGAGAAAAGAGGATTGATCAGATCTCTTGGTTGAAACTTTCTGAGTTCTTCCGAGATTTTTCCCCAGTCACTGTGTTCAAGCAGGGAAATCACCTCTTTTTTTATTTTTCGACTGTTCATAGACTGTTATAGTAGGTTTGATCTTTCACTCCATGAGTGAATAAAAAAGAATCAGAATAATTATTTGAATAGCACTTTTGATAATAATTACTATTTTTGATTATGCAAACTGAAAACAAGAATCAACTTCTTCAGCTGGAGCTTGGCACTATAGTATTTGACCAATAATCACTCTCTGCCATGACAGTAAAAGATGTGTTAGGCGGAGCATCATAGGAATCAATTACTCTAAAGAATCAAATGGAAAACAGGAAGAACGATATCAGTTTCATGCAGCAGGCTATTGAATTGTCAAGGGAGAAAATGCTTGCCGGTGAAGGAGGACCGTTTGGTGCAGTAGTCGTGCTTGATGGTCAAATAGTAGGCAGAGGCTGGAACCGGGTTTCATCCACCAATGATCCCACAGCCCATGCTGAAATTGTTGCTATCAGAAACAGCTGCAAGACCCTTGACACCTTTGAATTGAATGGATGTGTCCTCTACTCAAGCTGCGAACCCTGCCCCATGTGTCTCGGGGCCGCTTACTGGGCTGGTATCAGAAGAGTGGTCTATGGCGCCGACCGGTTTGACGCGGAAAAAGCGGGATTTAGAGATAATTTCATCTACCTTGAACTGACACGCCAGAACCACCAGCGTCTTATTGAAATGGAACAGATTCTCAAAGAAGAATCGATTGACTCGTTTAAACTGTGGGAAGAATTCGAAGATAAAATCGAATATTGAAAAACAACTGAAAGAGACGCTTTTAAACTGTTTGCAAATGAAAAAGACTACCCTACCTCATTTAAATCATCGAGCCGTTTCATACCCTCCAACAACAGCCCCATAAATCCACCGATGATTTCTTTCTCCTGCTCTTCCTTGGTCAACCCCTGGACGAACTTGAACCGGCCTGAATTATGGGTCAAAATATCGTAAAAGGCTTCTTCACCGGCTTTGTTGGCCAATCTGGCATCGACCACTTCTCCTTCATGAAACAGGACTACAGCCTTTTGATCATAAAAATCGAGCTGTAGGTGGCCGCTTCTCATGTTGGCATTCAACATCTGGCAAAGCTCCACCGTAGGAATGTCCGATATATGGCCAACCATTCCGGAAGCCAGCTCTTCAGCCCGCTTGAGATTCATCTCGGTAATCCGTTTGGCCTGGAGTTTGTAAAAAAAGACCTGGAGGACAGGAAACAATTTCAAAATATGCTGAAAGTTCTTCCTGCTGAGCAAACCCAGCCGGCTTTGATCTTTGGCAATCACTGTGGATGTGACTCGGTCCCCAGAGAGTAGGCTGACCTCCCCGAATAACTCACTCTTTCCGATTTCACTTAAGGTCACACCATCATCATCGACTACCGCCACACGACCGGCAAGGATTATGCACAGATTTTCACCCCGATTTCCTTTTTGCAGAATAGTGGCCCCTTTGTCATAACTCCTGATATCCAACAATTTGGCAAGATCCAACAGGTCATCATCAGAAAGGCTCTTAAACGTCTCGTTTGACTTAAGGGTATTAATGATGCCGGCAACAGGTTTGAACTTTTCCCGTTTCCTGGCGGCCACCAGCAGTTTCATCTGCTGGGTGGCAAATTCTTTCTCAACTTTAAACTCGAATCGGATTATCCCGGCACAGCCACCGCACTCGAATTTGCTCCCTTTTGCATTTCCATCTTTAAATTGCTCAAAGGCCACTCGTTGCGAAACAATCTCAAGCAGGTAACTGGCCAGAACAAGGCAGGTCGATTTTCCCTTCTGCAGGGATAGAATACCGTCTTCGATCTGCAGTTCTTCACCCACGTTATACAGAGGACAGCGTGTTTCTTCTGTTATGATAAAAACAACGTCCCTGGATAGCATGATGGTTACTGGAAGAAGCTCCTGATTTAAAAAGTGTTAGCAGATAAACCGATCCAAATAAGACAATCGCTGTTCAATCCCTGTTAAGAAGCAGATAAACAATGATAATCAGAGCCATTGCACCACCGAATACAACCGGTAGGATTTTACCGATCTGAATCTCTCCTCCTACTACAAGAGAAGACATATAGTCTGTTCCGGTAAACAACCAGATGCCGGTTACAACAGCCCCAATGACCAGAAAATTAAATTCTTTTTTATAGATCAGATAGACAACAATCAAAGCGGCCGGCACAATAAACCAGGGATTGTGGAACAGGCCGCTATAATCAACATTTTTTAGTTGCTCCGGAACCTGTGTGGAGCGAATGAGCTCTACGCCTTTTTTAAAATACTCAACCATGCTGTTCGCATTCGGTCTGATTTCCGTCTCCGGCCATATTTTCCTGGGATCTATTAAACACCTTTATGGCGCAGAATGAACCGCACATTGAACAGGCATCGGTTTTATCACCGCCGCCCTTGTGCCGGTAAAGCGCCGCTTTTACAGGATCGATCGATTGTTCGATCTGCCCTTTCCAATCCAGATTGTTTCGTTTCACTGCCATATCGTTGTCCCTATCAATGGCACCAGGAATACCTTTAACGATATCGGCAGCATGAGCAGCGATCTTCGAAGCAATAACTCCCTCATGTACATCCTGACTGTCCGGCAACTTCAGGTGTTCGGCGGGGGTGACATAGCAGAGATAATCGGCCCCGGCAGAAGCGGCAATCGCACCGCCAATGGCGCTGGTAATATGGTCGTATCCCGGTGCGATATCGGTGACCAGTGGACCAAGAACATAGAAAGGCGCGCCTTTACACAGCTTTTTCTGAAGCAGCACATTGGCCTCTATCTGATTCAGGGGCATATGACCCGGCCCTTCGATGATAACCTGGACACCAGCGTCCCAGGCACGCTCAGTCAATTCACCCAGGGTAATCAACTCCTGTACCTGATTTCTGTCAGTGGCATCAGCCAGGCAGCCAGGCCGGATACCGTCGCCAAGACTCAAAGTCACCTCATGTTCTTTGAGAATGGCAAGCAGGTCATCAAAATGTTCGAACATGGGGTTTTCTTTCCTGTTATGACTCATCCATTCCAGGGTGAACGATCCGCCTCTGCTGACTACGCCCATGATCCGTTTTTGACGGGACAGCCGCTCTTGAAGATGGCGATTGATGCCGCAGTGAATGGTCATAAAGTCAACACCATCCATGGCCTGTTTTTCGATGACATGAAACATCTCATCGACGGTCGTATCGACAATTTCCTTCTTATGTTTTTCCACCGCTTCGGCAACGGACTGATAGATCGGAACGGTTCCCAGGGGAACAGGACAGTCTTTCAGGATGCCCCGTCGTACTTCATCCAGATCACCTCCCATTGAGAGGTCCATGACCGTATCAGCCCCGGCGCGCACGGCAACCCCAAGCTTATCCAGTTCATCGTCAAGGTCTGCCAGATCTGTCGATGAGCCGATATTAGCGTTTATCTTTGTTTTGGTATTCTTGCCTATACCGATAATTTTAGAAAAATCATGATGAACATTTTTTGTTATGGCAAGGGTTCCTTGACGAACACTCTCCATGACTTCTTCAACCGGTATATTTTCATTGTCAGCGCATTGTTGAAAAATCGGGGTTATTTTGCCTTGAAGTGCATCTTCTCGTATGGACATTCAATTACTCCTTGATCATAGTAATGGGCGCAACTCTCATGATAACAGTGGGTTCCTGAGAGTTGCGATAATCTTCTTTTATATGTTTTCAGGTTTCAGGTGATCTGAACGTTTAGAAACAACTTCCCTTTTCAGGGGGTGATTCAGATGGTTGCGGACAACATCATGTGAAATATCGAAGTTTATTTTCCAACAAAAACAGATTACATATGATACCGTAAATTTGAACCGAAAACAATAAACCATGCATCCTTCGTTGTAAACCTGAACCTGAACCTGTAATAGAGATTGTTGCCAGATGAAGAATCCTCACTGCCCCGAATCGTCTTCAGAAGACCAACAGGACATTCACCCTCGAATGCGTCGCGAGAGAAAGACGATGAGGGCAATGATCACAATTTATTGCCGCGCCCATCACAATACAAACAAAACACTCTGTGATGATTGCGAGCAACTCTACGGCTACTCGAAAATTCGCCTCGGTCTGTGCCCGTTCCAGGAAGAAAAACCGACCTGTGGTAACTGTTCCATTCATTGTTACAAGCCGGATATGCGTGAAAAAACCCGACAGGTTATGCGATTTGCCGGTCCCAGGATGACATGGCGTCATCCGATTATGGCCCTGTTTCATCTGCTGGACGGTTTTCGTAAACCGCCTGAGCTTCGAAAAAAATAAAAAAGCTGCCAAATAAGAAACTACCAGGGAAGATAACTATGAGCACTCTTTTCCAATCAACTGATATTAAAAGTTTACAACTTAAAAACCGTTTTATCCGCTCGGCCACCTGGGAAGGCATGTGCGAGAAAAATGGAAGGCCCACTCCAAAACTGACCGCTTGGTATGTCCAACTGGCAAAGGGCGGTGTTGGGCTCATTATTACCGGTTATGCCATTGTCAGGGAAGATGGAAAACAGTTGCCGGCAACTCTTGGCCTGCATCGGGATGATTTCGAGCCGGAAATGACGGCAATGACCAACCAGGTCCATTCGGCTGGTGGGAAGATATGTGCCCAGCTTGTCCATGCCGGCGGCCAGGCAACTTCACAAAACTGCGGTTCAGTCCCGATTGCCCCTTCTGCAGTACAGGTTGACCAGTATTCCGAAGAAGTTCAGGAAATGAATATTGATGAAATAGGCGATATTGTTTCCTGTTTCGGCCAGGCAGCCAAACGTGCCAAAGAATACGGTTTTGATGCTGTTCAGTTGCATGGA
>CAZLGM010000127.1:0-9743 GCA_964558875.1 uncultured Desulfocapsaceae bacterium | reverse complement strand
TTTCGTTGGCTTTCGGGTTTTTCAGATCAATGGGTTTATGGGCCACGTTATAGTCGCCACAAATGATCACCGATTTTTTATCAGCCAGTTGTTTTCCGTAAGCGTGCAGCAACCGGTTGAATCGAAGTTTGAAATCGAGCCGTTTCAGTTCTTCACCGCTGTTGGGAAAGTAGACATTGATCAGGAAAAAGTTGTTGAATTCCAAAGTGATGACTCTGCCTTCACGGTCGAACTCCTCAACTCCAAAACCGTATGTGACGTTCAGAGGTTTATTTCTGGAATAGACGGCCACCCCTGAATAGCCTTTTTTTTCACCACTGTTCCAGAAGGAATAATAGCCGTCCATATTGATAAGATTATCCGAGAGCTGCTCCAGTTGTGCCCGTGTTTCCTGGATGGCGATTATGTCGGCGCCCAGTTCCTTGATGGTCTGGCTAAACCCTTTTTTCTCAATGGCCCGAATACCGTTGACATTCCATGATATAAGGGTTTTTGACGGGTGAGTGTTATTCTTTGAAGTGGGGGTCCGCCTGGGCTTGACACCGAGCTGAGGGCAATCCGGTTGCAATCGGCAGATATCGCAATGGGGGCCGACAGGGCGGCAGATCGACTGGCCAAAGGCCACCAGAATGGAGTTTACAGTGATCCAAAACTGTCTGGGTAGTTTGCCACGCAGGGCCATTTCCGTTTCCAGTGGATCTTTTGTGTTCACATAACCCCATAAATTCATGATCCGATGGACATGGGTGTCGACACAGATAGCATCCTTTTTAAAGGCCACACTGACTACAAGGTTGGCTGTTTTTCGACCGACACCGGGCAGTTTGATCAGCTCTTCAATCGTTTCGGGAATGATGTTGTCGAACTGATTCATGGCATCCGGCAGCTTGGCCAGAAATGAGGCCTTGTTGCGGTAAAAGCCGACCGGATAGATCAGTTTTTCCAGTTTGGCCTGCGGGATCTCGGCAAGGGATTGGAGATCCGGGGCCTTTTTAAACAGCCTGGCAGCGGCCACGGCCGTTGTTTCATCTTTTGTCCTTGCTGACAAAATGGTGGCAATCAGGACTTTGTATGGATCTTTCGTCTGAACGGCAATCAGGTCGACGACTGGGACTTTTTTGTTTTCTATTTCCCCGGCTGCTGTCTGCAAAAACAACTCGATATCGATGCCCATGGATAAACCTATTTTTGATGCGGAATAGATATTGCGAATTCAAGTAAACAAATTATAGAGAAAGTTACCAGAGTAACCATGTGATAACAAGGGATCACATCCGGCAAGTGGGGCGGTTCTGAGTAGAAGAAAGCCTCACATGAACCGGATTCCAATCCGAACACGTTATGGTTGATTTGTAAGAAGATATTGAATAGAGATGGGTAGTGGCTGTTTTCAAGGCACCCTTGAGAAAACAAAAGAGAAGATAAAATGAAGAAACATCAAATCTGGTGTGGGCTTGTTTGGGTTGTGTTTTTCTGCATTCAGTCAGCCGGTTTTTCCAAGGCCTCAGATCTCCAGCAACCAGTGGGTGTGTCATCATCGGCGAATGGCCATAAATATGACCTTGTTCTGGTTCATGGTCTGGGGAACAAGCACAGGTGGGGACAGTCCTTTCTTGATGCTTGTCTGACTATCTGGGGATCGGGCCGGGTTTTTGTTATCCATACTAATAAATCGGTGGAGATCCGTGAACAGATAATCAATGGTCGTACGGTGACCTATTGTGGTGGAGATGGTGACGGGGGAGGAACGGAATCGATAACTAACCAGAGCCAAAACCTCTTTCTGGCCATTAATGCGTTACACAAAGCGGGCCGGCTGCGTCTGCCCTTTTCTGTCATTGCTCACAGCATGGGTGGGCTTGTTTCGAGGCATTACAGCTATAATCACCCATCCCACATTGCTGCTCTGGTCACATTGGGAACCCCGCACCACGGCTCACCATTGGCTGATTCGTTTAAATGGGTCGGTTTGTTTATCGGCGCTGAAGAGGCTATCGAAGATCTGAAACCTATAAAGGTTGAACAATTCAACCGCAGCTTTCCCATTGAGGACACACCTTTGACGACCGGAGGCCCGGTACATCTTATCCGTGGAGATTGTGACGGTCTGGATTGCTTTGGCTGGGCAGGTGAACTAATGCTCGGCTACCGGATTTTGTCAATTCTTTATGAGACAGACAATGATGGACTTGTTCCTGAAAAATCTGCGGTGAGCGTCGGGGCAAAACACATTTACGATTTTCCCGATTATGATCATTTCGATCTGGTCAGAGAGCCGGCAGTGGCTGTCAAGGCCGCTGAATATCTCCCTTAAAGCATCCCTGAGGAATCCGGAATAATTCTACAGTTGCCGGGTTTTTCTTTCAGTCGAAGCGGTTGATATGGCTGTTTAGAATGAGAGGGGACGTTAGTCAACAAACTCTGAATCCAAAAGTAAAATCAGAGAGCTGTCTGTTTTTGCTGAATGTAAGTGGTGATTAGATGATCTGCTTCCAATCAGGTTGCAAAAATGAAAAGACTTACAACAGTACCGTCTACTCAAGGGAGAAGATGTAAGAAGACAGACAAAAGAATTGCAGCATCTTATAATCTGCTTACCTGTCACTATCGAGTTTGTGCAGTGGGAAATGTGAAAATATCGGCCACCACTCCAAGGGGGAATAAAAGTTCATGGCCGTACCATCTTCGTCAATCCGGCTGACTTTAGCAGGAACTTTGATATTCAGTTCGGTCTGGTTGCCAATGAGAATAATCTCAAGGTTAACCCTCTCATCTACTTCGAAAGCTGGAATACAACTTACATACAAGGCATCAAGGCTGATATCTCTTGCAATTCCTTTAACAAGCTCTCCTTTTTCTGATCGTATCAGCACATGTGCCGAGTAACTCAGCCTTGTCTTGGACCTTCTTTTCTCTTCATCCATAATCATTGCATTCAAGTACAGTTAGAGGGGACAGTTTTAGCCAAGATTTGTTGGAATGAATATATTGTATATATTTAACAAAAAACACACCCACTGAAAACCTAAATTGTCAGCTACCGGGAGTATAAACATTCATTGTATCGCTGAGCTTAAAGGTTAAAAAAGGATATTACGGCAGTTTTCCGACAGCCACCAAGTGAGATGCATTTTTTGAAGAACATTTTTCTGTCGACTTGGATCGAATCGTGGTAGAGGAATGTGAGGTATCAGCCATCTGCAAAACCATCTTGTTGGATAAACCGATATGACATTCACTATAAAGCCGATCGGCATCATTTATTCCTGCTATCCCGAGAAATTCGGTATTCCAAGACAGCCTGGGCTGGCTCCTTCGGCGACGGCCAGGCTAGAGCTGTTCGAAGAGTTCAGTCGTCCTGAAATGATCAAGGAGTTGGATGGTTTTTCCCACATCTGGATTCAATTTCTTTTTCACGACACGGTGGCTCAAGGGTGGAAGCCGACGGTCAGACCACCGTTTCTCGGTGGCAAAAAGCGTGTTGGTATTTTTGCCAGCCGTTCGCCCCATAGACCGAATCACCTGGGAATGTCAGTTGTTCGTTTACGCAGGGTTGTGTCGACCGGAAAAAAGACGATACTTCAACTTTCAGGTGTGGATCTTTTGGATCAGACTCCGGTTATTGATATCAAACCCTATATCTCCTACAGTGATCTGATAGAAAACAGTACAGACGGTTTTGCTACTTCGACGGCCACCGCCAGGGATATCAAGTTTACCCGTGAAGCAGAGGAATTCTGTGTTCAATATGAAAAGCGGAACAATCGTGTTCTCAAGAACCTTATTGCAGAAACGTTGGCACTGGATCCCAGACCCGCTTCACAGCGGCATGGGAAGCAGTCGTATGGAATGGCTCTTTGGGATGTGAATGTTCGTTTTCGAGTCGTGGAGAATACCTTTGTTGTTGAAAGAATCGAGTTAGTAAAAGGTGAGGGTTTATATGAAAGTCCCACCTAGGCATGCCTGGCCTGAAAGGGAGTCTGTGGTATGTTGCCATAACAATCCACAGCTTGCGAGGACGTTTGGCAATATACCACAGACTCCCGGACGTTCGTGAGGGTTTAGGCTAGTTGATTTCGGACCTATAAAGAATAACACGGTTTCGACCGGAACCTTTTGCCTGGTAGAGAGCCTTATCAGCAAATTCGACAAATTCTCCCGGGCTGACGATCTTATCGCCGAAGAAGGAACAGATACCTATTGAGACGGTGATGGATCGGTTATGGCCACCACTGGAAAATTCTTTTATGCTGATTTTCTCACGAATTTTTTCAGCGACCAGTTGGGCGGATTGGCTGTCGGTATGCGGCATGATGAGTGCAAACTCTTCACCACCGTAGCGTCCGAACACATCGGAATGACGGGTCATATTGGTAACCCGCCGGGCAAATTCATGGAGGACGTAATCGCCGAACGGATGGCCGCAGGTATCATTGACACTCTTGAAGTGATCGAGGTCCATCAGCAGAAAAGAGAGGTGGGAATGATAGCGGCTGGCCCGTTCAACTTCATCGGCCAGCTGCTCTTTCAGATATTCGTGATTGTACAGACCGGTGAGACTGTCCCGGATGGCCTTCTGCTCTAGTTTAACATTTTGTTTTTTAATCAGCTGAGTTGCCTCTGTCAGCTTTTCCTGTCGCCTGGCCATTTCAATGAATATCCTGACTTTAGACTCCAGGACGATCGGCTCAATCGGTTTGAGCAGGAAGTCGACAGCGCCGACCTCATATCCCCTTTCCAATTCCCGGTTGCTTTGGGCCAGGGCGGTTAAAAAGATAATCGGAATATGTTTTGTTTTTTCAGAACGTTTGAGCTGGATGGCTGTTTCGTAGCCGTCCATCTCCGGCATCATGACATCAAGCAGAATGAGGGCAAAATCCTGCTTTTCAGCATGTTCAATAGCCTCTTTTCCACTTAAGGCAGAAACAATGTTCACACCAAATTCCTCCAACATGCTTTCCAGAAGAAGCAGGTTGTCCGGATTGTCGTCAACAATGAGGATTGAGAGCTTTTGGTTTTTTGATTTCATACGGAGATGGCTTTTCTTGTCGATGAGTTAACATATACTCAAGTTGATTATGCTATAATTTGACAAACAAGGCAATGATTTGGTAGTGTCAATAATCTTTCGCACTTTTGCTTTCGTCCGGTGGCCTAGCTTTTCCTCTGTTTAATAAGATTTTTTTCGACTTTTCAATTTCAGTTCCAGTCAGATCCGGTTTGTTTTTCAAGGTCGGCGATAGCCGCCCGTAGGGCTTGACCTTGAAAAAGAAATCGGTTCTGACTACTAACTTGCTATTGCCAAGGTCTTTTCTAACTCCATTTCCTTGAGTAAAGCCATATTAAGGTATCGTCTCGTTCCCCAGCGCGTTCCGGCTATATGGCGAAGCCTGGCCGCAACGAGCATAAGGGCAGAATTCCCATCCGGGAAAGCACCAACAACATTGGTTCTCCTGCGGATCTCACGCATGATTCTTTCCAAAGGATTGTTGGTTCTGATGCGTTGCCAGTGGGCACAAGGAAAGTCATAGTAGTTCAAGGTCTCAGAAACATTTTCTTGTAGTTTGTCTGCGGCTTGATGAAGTTTCATTTTCCGGAGTTTCTTGATTACAGAGTCAGCTTTTTCTAATGCTGCAGCACGATCTTCAGAAGCATGAATAGCTTTAAGCATGATGGACACTTCTTTCATCTTGCTTTTGGGAACAAAACTGAAGATATTTCTATAGAAGTGGACAGTGCATCGTTGCCAATTTGCCTCTGGGTAAAATTCAGCTGCAGATTCTACAAGACCAAGACAGGCGTCACTGATGATCAGCTGAACTCCGCTCAAGCCACGCTCTTTGAGGTGGCGAAGAAAACCACTCCAGCCGGCCTTGTCTTCCTTAGCTCCTTCGGCAACTCCTAATATCTTGCGATAACCTGTTGAAGAAACGCCGATGGCAACGAGAACAGATACATTTCTTACTTCTCCACCCCAAGTCCGCTTTAACACAATACCGTCGAGATATACATATGGAAAATGACCATTAATTGGTCGATTTCTCCACTCTTCGATACGTTTGTATATCTTCTTGTTCAGGTTACTGACGGTTCCTGGACTAACCTTGGTCCCCCACAGAGCTTGGGTGATATCTTCAACTCGGCGAACAGAAACACCAGCCAGGTACATCTCAATCAAAGCTTCTTCAACAGAGCTTTCTCGGCGCTTATATCGCTCGATAATCGCAGTCTCAAACTTCTGTTGTCTCAGCTTAGGTACTTTCAATTTGACGGCGCCGGCTTTTGTCTGTAAGCCTCGTTCGTAATATCCGGCCCGAGTATCTTGCCTAGCCGCGGTTCGTTCATATCGGGCAGCGTTGCATAGCTGATCTGCTTCTGCATCCAGTAAATTGTTGAGGGTTTCTTCAACTGTTTCTCGGACCAGCTCTCCCAAATGATCTTTAATCGGTGAATCGTCAATTTGGATGATTTTGTCCAGGCTTGATGTTACTTTATCTTTCATGGTGGTCTCCTTAGTTATGGGTTTTGGTTTTGTTTGGCGACTGCCAATAAACCATAACTGAGGCCACCATGCCTCATTCAAATGTGCGAAAAATATTATACGTTATCAATGATTTGAAATAAATATACAGTGGTTATACGATGGTTAGTATTTTTCACCATCTCTGACCTTGGTCAAGTTTGAAAAAGAGAGCAACAGGGGGAAAACATGTTTACTGCTGAAACCAGTCAATATAGTGTTCCATTTGACGGCAGGTTTTGTCTTAAAGATTATCCGACAAGGGAGAAAACCAATCGATCAAAGAAGGAACTGAAAAAAGAGCTGCAAAAGGAAGTCGACCGGTTGCATGATCTACAGCGGGTGTTTTACGCGCATGATCGGCACGCCCTGCTGTTGATTTTCCAGGCGATGGATGCGGCAGGCAAGGATGGAACAATCCGGGCGGTCATGAGCGGCGTCAATCCTGCCGGCTGTCAGGTATTCTCGTTTAAAAAACCGACCCCCCGGGAGCTTGACCATGATTTTCTCTGGCGGACTACCATGCGGTTACCGGAACGGGGCCGCATTGGAATTTTTAATCGCAGCTATTACGAGGAGGTCCTTGTAGTGCGGGTCCACCCGGAATATCTTGATTATCAGCAGCTTCCATCGACCCTGGATTTGTCCAATATCTGGGAAGAGCGTTTTGAGTCGATCCGGGACCAGGAAAAGCACCTGGCCAGAAACGGTACAGTCATCCTGAAGTTCTGGCTAAACGTTTCAAGGGAGGAGCAACGCAACAGGTTCCTGTCGCGCCTTAATGAACCGGAGAAACACTGGAAATTTTCAGCTGGAGATGTTGCCGAAAGAGGGCACTGGCCGGAATATATGAACGCCTATGAGCAGGCGCTTGGTGCGACCTCCCGTCCTTGGGCTCCCTGGTACGCTATTCCGGCTGACAATAAACCGGCCATGCGGCTAAATGTTGCCCGCATTATCCGGTGGACATTGGAGTCGTTGGCCCTTGAGTACCCCAAAGTGAATCCCAAAGAAAAGGCCCGGTTTGATGAGATGCGTGCACTACTCGAACTGGAGGGAAACGAGAGTCATGATCAGACATAACATTCCCCAGGCGCCATACTGAAGAATCTCGAGTGAAGCCAGGTTTACCGCACTCAGACCGGCAGAGGAGCAGTAGGCCATAGCCATGTCGCCCAGTGTGATAAACAGAACAGCGACTGCACCGAGTGTCCACCGCCAGCCAAGGTTTGAGCCCAGGTAGATTCGGACAACGGATATTGTAACCAGCAGAATTGACAGGGAAAGATAGACAAGCAGGGTCAACAATAAGTCGGTTATCGTGAAAGTGACATAGAAAAACCATAGACCCGTTCCGGCAAGGGCCAGAAAAACAACCAGTACCTCAGCCCATTCGGTAATGGAAAGAGAGTATCCCTGTTTTTTCAGACCCAGATGCATGAGGGCAACGGAAAGAAGCAGAACAATCCGGGCCAGACAGTGGAGAGTGACCATGAAGTGATGGGGTATTTCGACCAAAGTTCCGATAATCGCCAATGTGAGAAGGGCCGCACCTGTTCCTAAAATCGCGTGGAATCGACCCCGCAGGGAGTCCATGCCAATGTAAAATCCTTTTAAAAAAATAGTCAGTGTCATACTGGTACCCAGGACAACAATACACCATTGCCAGAGAGGGTCTCCTAGAAAGAAAAGCGCAAAACCCCAGAAAACGCCAAGACCTGTCAGGGTCCCTAAAGTTGCCCGCAAAAATTGCATGAGTTCTCCTTATACAGATAAGAAAAGGGTGAAACGGAGTTTTTTCAAAAGGGTTGAATGCTCTTCCCGAAGGCTGGAGAGTTGATTGTCGACCCATTGTTTTCCAGCGATTTCAACCATCGCTTTTGCAAATTGTTGGATGGATTGCCCGATGGTTTTCAGGTTGTCCCAATTCCAGGCCTCAGAATCGGCAGCCTTAGACAGTTTGATTCCGCGAATCGTCAGAAAAGGGTTATTATCAAACAACTTTGCCAATGAGTGTTTTACCGGTTTTTCACCAACTTTGTCAGCAAGGCGAGAGATGAAGTCGTTTAAGTGGACCAATAGGTTTTCCGCATCCTCGTCTGCAACCGATGCCAGATCAACTGCTTCGTTTGGTGGAAATGGGTTTTCTTCCTGTTCCAACAAATAGTCTGGATGAACGGCCAGGAACAATTCCAGTTTTTTCCCGTGGATGAGAGCCTTTTCCGGCCCGATGCTCTTCCAGTCGTTTTCCACGTCAAACAGCCCCAGCATGTTGCCGTTTTGTATAAAGAGGCGGTGAACGGCTCCTTCTCCATTGTGGATACCTATATGCCCGGTTATTTTTTTCTGTTTGGAAAGAACGGCAATTTTTTTGATCTGGTCTTTAGTGACACTGTCGCTTTCCCATATCCTTTTACCGTTCATGGTTGATGAATAGGCAAGTGCCAGTCCGTCATCCAGGATAAAAAAGTCGAGTACAGCACTAGGGGAATGGGCAAGCTTCAAGGTCCTGGAAACTCCAATTCGCCGTGAGTCAATGACGGCTTTGCCCTGGAGAAAAAGTAGAGAAATGGAAAGGCTGCCGTTGCGAATGATCAGCTCCCCGGACAGCTTCTTCTTTTTGATTTCATTTCTGAAGGAATTGTAATTGAGAACACTACTTTGGATTCCTTTGAAAAGAACATTTATCTGCTTTTGGGTGGATGATGGCGATGTAGTCATAATCAGACCCATGAAATAGGCACAACCCTTCACCGGTCGCACTGGTGCTCGGCGTTTGGATCAATACCTGTAGTTTGGAAAACTGTTTCTCAGTCAGGTGCTGGAATGAAGTAGACACCTGAAAGAACGAACCGAAATAACCTGCCTCTCTTCCCGGGTTATTTCGTCCTTCGGACTGTCAGGGACACACATGTCGTTGTTCGCTTATAGTAGCGGACTGTATCATATAGATTACCCTTGTACCACCAATAAATTGTTTTCATTATAGCAGGTGGTGTGAGTCGTTGGTAAGCGGTGTGACTTGTTCTCTTCGTCGGTGTATGAGGAGAGTGGGAAGAAATGCTATAGATTCTGGCTGGCTTGATGAGAAAATAAGAAAACCGCATAGACCGAGGTTCGCCGGTCTATGCGGTGAAATTTGGGCAGGAAAATGGATGAAAAATTAATAAATTATTTTTTGTATTTAAATGATAGACACACCCTTGCCCGATACGTTGCGACT
>CAZLGM010000126.1:1946-9796 GCA_964558875.1 uncultured Desulfocapsaceae bacterium | reverse complement strand
CAGGAAAATCGGACCACCATGGATGGTTTTTCAATCACCGCCCACTGCAATTCCGACCCTGGATTCTGTGAAGACGGAAAATTCAGTCTCAGCCTGGTCGGGGGCACCGATCCAAAAAAATGGTTGGCCCTGGATAAAAAGCAATACACATCCGAGAAAAAACGTGTTATCGAAAAAACCATTGAGCAGGCAAACAGGCTGTATCCCGGGTTGAAAGAGTGTGTTCAGATCGCCGATCTGGCTACACCGAAGACCATGTTACGATACACTGCCAATCCACTGGGGGCGATTATGGGACTTAAGTGCACCTGCGGCTCCCATCGACAAATTATGAAGGCTGCCAATCTGCCGATAAAAAATATTATCATGGGCGGGGCATGGACAAACCGGCTGGGAGGATTTATGCAGTCCATGAAGTCGGGGATTTTAGCAGCGGAGTCATTGATTAAATGAGTAACTCAACTTCCATCGCAGTCACCGGGCTTGGACTGATGACCGGACTCGGTCTGAACGTTGATGAGTGCTGGCATGGTCTGACAACAGGACGATCGGTTACGGCTCCATTTAAGTCCTTTAATACGGCCGGGCTTTCATGTGGTTATGGTATTGAACTGCCTGAGAACGCAGAGGAATTCTTTGCCAGCCGAATAAAAAAGCGCAAGCGCTCCCAGATGACCCGTTCAACCAGAATGGGTGTAGTGACCGCTGAAATGGCTATTGAGGATGGCGGACTCGATTTTGATGGTCTGGACAGAGGCCGGATAGGGGTGATCATCGGCACCACCGGTACAGCCCACATTCCTGTCGAGGGACAGCCAGAGAATATGCGCATCCTGAAAAACATGTCCAACTCACCCGCCTCCTGGATATCGCTTGCTCATAAACTCTCCGGACCTTCATTTGTCATGGGCACGGCCTGTTCATCCGGTGTCTATGCCATGGCTGCCGCTTACGGTTTGATCCGCGGCGGTATGTGCGATGTGGTAATTTGCGGCTCTATCGACTCCTCCATCAACTATGTCGATGTTGAGGGCTTCTGTAATCTGATGGCCCTTGCCGGCTCTGAACAGAAGCCGGAATCGGCCTCCAGGCCTTTTGACCGTAAACGGTCAGGTTTTGTCATTGGGGAAGGTGCGGGTCTTCTGATTTTGGAGTCGGAAGAACATGCGGCAAAAAGAGGGGCAAACATCTACGCACACACCTATTATCCCGGATTGTTTACCGAGTCATACAATATTCTCTCTCCTGAACCGGATGGTAGAGGGATGGCCCGCTGCATGGAACTTGCTCTTCATGAAAGCGGTCTGCTCCCGGAGGATATTGATTATATCAACGCCCATGGAACATCTACCCCTCTCAACGACCTGTATGAGACCATGGCCATCAAAAAGCTGTTCGGCGACCATACCGCTAAACTCACCGTCTCTTCAACAAAATCGATGACCGGGCACTGTCTGGCTGGAGGGGCGGGTGTGGAAGCTGTAATCTGCTGCCTGGCTCTTCGGGACAACATCATTCCGCCAACTATAAATCTTACCGATCCGGATCCTGAACTGGATCTTGATTATGTTGCAGGCCATGCACGAAAACAGCAGTTGAGCCATGTGATGTCCAACTCCTTTGCCTTCGGCGGTCACAACGGAGTCCATATCTTTTCCCGGCCGGATCGGCCGCAACCATAATACAGGTGTAATGAGCGATAATCCAGTCTACATATGCGGGTCAGGCTCATATCTTCCCGGCGAACCTGTGCCCTTTCAGGAGATCAATCGTTTTCTGGGCGAGTTGACCAATGCTCCTAGAAAGATCCGAAAATGGATATCGAGGAGCCATCCGGTCATGGGAGAATTACTCGATATCGACTATGTTCATTACGGTATTGACCCCGACACCGGTGAATTTAATGAAGATAATATTTCTCTTGCGGTAAAAGCCGCTCAAAAAGCTCTAACGACGGCCTCCATGAAACCTGGTGATATTGACCTGATCTGCTACGGATCGGCCCACCAGGACCAGATGCCAACTGCGTCGGTCAGAATCCAGGAAGCGCTCGGTATTGACAGTTGTGACGAACTCTCCATTCATGCCAACTGTACTTCCGCCTACAAGGCGCTCTATCTTGGTCACCAGTTAATCAGAAGCGGCCAGAACCGTAACGCTCTTATTCTCTCCGCCTCCATGTCGTCTTCCGAACTGCGGGCTGATTACTACAACCAGGAACTGGTCGACAAAGAATCGCTTTTTCTCCGCTGGTTCCTCTCGGACGGCGGCGGCGCGGTTATTCTGTCAGCGAATGGATCACGATCAAAGGGATACCAGGTAGAGTCCACCTATATCGAGTCTGTGGGCGGCAACAGGCCGTCGCTGATGTACAACCATCGTCCGGGACTGTGGCTCAATCCGCGGAAGGAATATGAAGAAGGTCGTCACCACCTGCGACAGAACTTTCGAAACGCTCTGTCGACCTCCCATTTCCAGGAAAAGGACGGCTCCGTTTTTTTTAATGGGTTTGGGCGGATGATCAAACGGGCCGGGATTGATCCTGACACAATCTGCTGTTTTCAGATCAACCTGCCTACCAAACATATTGTTGATTCTATCAAGGAGGAGATGATCACAATCGGAATCGATCCATCCATCTTCTATTCCAAGCTGGACCAGCTTGGTTATTGCGGACCGCCGATGGTGTTCATCTGCCTGGATAAGATCATCCGGGAAGAATCGTTTCAACGGGGCGACCGGATCGCAAGCTTTGTCACCGAAGTATCAAAATTCATGCAAGCCGGATATATACTGCGATATGACCCTGTTTGAGCATCAGCAAATCCAGGCAATTCTTTTTCCCGGCATCGGTGTCAAACCGTTTGGCAAAGAACGGGATTTTTTTCTCAGGTACCGAACAACCATACAACCTTACCTGGAAGCAGCATCGGAATCTGTTAAAATCGATCTCGTTCAATCATTAGAGAACCAGACGACCTTTGAAGAGGATCAGCCGGCCCGGGAAGTCTTTGCCTACTCCTTTTCCTGCGGCACATTTGATGTCTTGCGCAGACTTGGTCTCACTCCAAGCTACCTGGCCGGACACAGCCTCGGTGTTTATGCCGCTCTGGTGGCTGCTGAAGCTATTGACTTCCCCACCGGATTACGGATTACCGTAAAAGCGCTTAAGCTTGGCAAAACATGCTGCCCTGAAAAGAAATTCGGTGTTGTGGTTATTATCGGCCTTGATCACAAAAACGTTTTGGACATCATAGCTGAACGTAACTATTCAAGCATTAATCTTGCCAACCTCAACAACAATTGCTCAGGAGTCTATGTGGGGCTCCAGCATGAGACCGACGCACTGCTCACCATTGCTGAGCAATTGGGCGCAATTAAGACTATTCGGCTGCGAATCGACAGCCCCTACCATCATCCCGGATTTATGGAAGGGACCGCCAGGGAGTTTCGTTCCTTTCTTGGCGAAATGGGCTGGCGCCGGCCATCCTGCCCTGTCCTCTCTGCCCTTGATCACACCATCTGCGACACTGTTGAGTCGTTGATCGATATGACCACGGCCAACATTGCTCAGCCCATTCATTGGCCAGGAGTGCTGGGTAAGCTCCACACTCTCGGTATCGAATCTGTCATTGAATGTGGAGTCGGTGTTTCCCTGAGCCAGCACGCCCGATTTATCGAGCCGGCCCCCAGACATTACAATTTGAAAAATCTCAGACGCCGATTGGACTATTGAAACCCCAGCTTGTCATCGCCGGTTCCGGCAAAATGGCTGCCAATATTGGCCATTTATTTCTCCAGAAAGGATATCCGGTTCACTGGTTCTCCCGCTCTGCGGAGCAATTACAGATCCTTGAGAAAAAAACAGCCAAAGCCGCCAAACGACTGCAGCGGCTCTTCCCTGAGAAGGATGTCTCATTTCAAGCAAGCTTCTCCAATTATGAGACCCGGGTCAAACAACCGCAGATCGTCATTGAATCAAGCCGGGAAGACCTGAAGATTAAACAGGACATTTTCGCCTCAATCGAACCCATTATCACCGACCGGACCCTGTTGTTCAGCAACTCATCCTCTATTCTTCCGGGCAGGATCCATCCCTGCTGTTTAGGCGCCCACTTCTTCTATCCAGTTGAACTGACGTCCCTGGTTGAACTGATCTCCAGCAACGGAATTGATAATCAAAAAATTCAACAAGCCAAGAATTTCCTTGAAGAAAACGGCTTTGATGTGATCAGGCAAAATGAACGATCAGCCTTTATCATCAACAGGTTGCTGCTCCCTCTCCAGGCACTTTGCTTTAAAGCTCTTGGCGATGGTTTTACTCCGGACGAAATTGAACAGGCATCCAAGACGGAGCTGATTGGATTCGGTCAGTTGTCATTGATGGACTCCATTGGCCTGGATGTTGTCAGAGGTGCGGTAGTCGGCTATAAAGATATCAAGCCGGCCATCCTTGAAACTGATTATGAGCTCCTTATCTCATCCCTTGACCGGCTGATTGATATGGGGAAGCTTGGGCTGAAAAATAGAGATGGCCTGCTCCGTGGCCGAAAGCTTCCATGGCCTGAAACCAATAAGGACAGGAAATCATTGCACCAACTCCATAAACGATTTAAACAACTGTTGAAAGACTCTATCCAGTCCGCTTTACAACAGGAAGCGATCACTAAAAAGGAACTGGTTATATGTATGGACAGAATTTTCCATGCTTCCTCGATACCTGACTTTCTCACAGGTGAGTAATCATTAAAACTATGCAGATCTTCTTCGACACAGATGGACGGCTCGGCACCATTACCCTGTCCAACCCTCCCCATAATAATCTGAGCCATCCGGTTTTCTGTGAGAAAGAGGAGCTGCTCGAATTTTTAAACAATCCCGCACTGACCCATGTGATCCTCACAGGTGAAGGCAAACATTTCTGCGGTGGGGCTGACCTGGAACACCTGAAGGAATTAGCTGCGGAACCAAAAACACTTGCAAAAGCCTTGGATCAAGGAAAAGAGCTGCTGCAGATCCTATCAAATGCTCCTGTTCCGGTGGCCGCTCTCATTAGAGGAAGCTGTCTGGGCGGTGGCCTCGAACTGGCACTGAGCTGTCATTTTCGCTTTGCTTCTAAAAACGCGATGCTTGGCTTTCCCGAGAGCGGGCACGGATTGATGCCGGGACTGGGCGGCACCATCCTTTCAGGTGATTTATTCACCAGACATAATTTGATTGATCTGCTGCTCAGCGGTCGGATGATCAGGGGTGATGAGGCTCTGGAAATAGGACTGGTTGATACTGTTTGCCCATCAAAAGAAGTAGAAAAAAAGCTGCTGGCTTTCTTGCAACGGCTCACTGGACGACATACTCCGAAACTGATCCGCTCGGTCATGCGGTCAATCCATAATGGCAGCGAATTGCCGACAGAAGAGGCCCTGGCCGAAGAGTCCAGACTGTTCTGCGAGCTGGTCAAGAAGAGCCCTCTTCAGCCACATCCGGACAAAGAATCCAATGACTGCTGATTATTCGATCTTCTCAGTCATGGAAATGGTGAATATCCAGGAAATACAGAATAATCACCGGTATGTTCTTGATTCATCTTTTTCTCCTGAAGAACAACTCGAACTTGCCAAACGACATATCCGCACCACTGCCGGTATCCTTGCCCTTAAAAAAGCACTCTGTATTCTGATCCTGAAAGCAACAGGTCACACAGTGGATCAGAAGGAGCTGACCATTACCAGGTTGACATCCGGAAAACCATCTCTTGGTTCATGGCCAACCAGCCTGTCAGCATCAAACCTGCAAGCCGAACATCTCTTTCTCTCCATCTCCCATTCACGGACAACCGCCTACGGACTCGCCGTTTATCAGGAGCCTGTCGATGGGTAACCAACGTTTAACACTTAGAAAAACAAGAGACATCTTTTATCTCGAGTTGTGTGCTCCTCCAGGCAACGTAACGGATCGTCTTTTTTTCCAAGAACTGGCTGAAATCATCCCTGAACTTGAAAAGTGCGCAGCCGTTCATGGATGCATTATTTTCGGTCAGGGTCGTCATTTTTCTTCCGGCGCTGATATTGATGAACTCAAGCTCCATATCAAGAAGCCGGATAACCATACGGTGATTGAGAGCCTTGAACAATCCGCCTCACTTTTTAGCAGGTTGGCCAATCTACCCTTCCCGGTTGTGGCTGCTATTAACGGATGCTGCATGGGCTCTGGACTTGAGCTGGCACTCGCCTGCCACTGCCGAATTGCTGCAAAAAACGCGCTGTTCTCTCTGCCGGAGACAACTTTCTCTCTGATGCCCGGCTGCGGAGGCACTGTGCGGTTGCCCAAACTGATCGGTGTGGCCAGCGCAATCGAGATGATCCTCTCGGCAGAACCGGTTTTGGCAGAAGAGGCCTTTAAAACCGGACTGATCGACTCAATCGTCCCAAAGAAAGAACTGCTGACCAAGGCAGAACAGCTGGTGAATATCCTGCAGACTTCTGGTTATAACGTATGAAAATCGCTCTGATCAACCCGCCCCGCTCACCCCACAACAATATCCTGAGCCATGCATCGCCTGAAGCCGGGCGGTTCATTCACAGAAAACTGATCGGTCCGCCTCTTGGGCTTCTCACCCTGGCTGGCCTGTTGAATGAGTATGATGTCAGTTTGCTTGAGATGAAAGGGGAATATGATTTGGTCCCGGATAGCCCGGAACCGATTGAAATGGTACAACAATTTCTCCAAAAAGAGACTCCTGATATCGTCGGGGTCACTTTCATCGCTTCGGAATTTCCGTACGGCTTGGAAATCCTTAAAACAGCCAAACAATTCAATCCTGAAATCGTCACGGTAGCCGGAGGGTTGCATGCAGCCCTCTGCCCTAATGATTTCATCGATCCAAGTATCGATATTGTCTGTCCGGGGCCGGGGGCTTACGCTTTCAGGGATATCGTTCGAGCTGTGGAGCAACAGACAGGTTTTGATCATATCGGTGGAATTCTTGTTAACCGCGACAATCATTTGCAAGCAACTCAAGCACCTGTATCAGTTTTCAACCCTGCCGACAACGACTTTGTTATGCCGGATAGAAGTCTGCTGAAACGATGGGTTTCAACCTATGTGGTCGGCAAAGCGCCAGGGCCTTCAACCTATGTGTTCACCTCGCTCGGCTGCCCTTACACCTGCTCTTTCTGCTCCATCTGGCCCCAGTTTAACAAGCGATACCTGCAAAGGGATGTCGAATCGGTGATCAGTGAACTGCAAAGCCTGGATGAGTACGATGTGGTCCGTTTTTCCGATGCCAACACCCTGGTCAATCTCGACTTTGCCAATCGACTTTTTGATCGCATAGAGGAAGAATCCATCAAAAAGACCTTTATCATGGACATCCGGGTAGACACGGCGGCAAAACATCCGGAGCTTATTGAAAAGCTGGCCCGCGGCGGCCTGAAGGTGGTAATCACCGGTTTTGAATCGATGCGCCAGGAAGAGTTGAAGAATTACAACAAGCAGCTCAACGCAGACCTGATCGACAGGGCCATCGATGTTTTTCACGACAATGGCATCATGTTGCGGGGCAACTATATCGTTCCCTGCTCATATGACCAGGAGGACTTTGATTATCTGGCCGAATACGCCGGCAGCCACCGGGTCGCCTTTGCCGGTTACACCATTCTTACACCCTTTCCCGGGACTTCTTTTTACCAGGAGGTAAAAGAGGAGATCGTCGACTTTGACCTTGCCAAATACAACATGTTTAATGCGGTGATGCAGACCAGATTACCTCTTGACACATTTTACCGGAAGGTGAGCGATTTGTGGTTGTTAAGGAAGGGAGAAGACATGATCTAACCATAAACAGCCACAGG
>CAZLGM010000126.1:0-1846 GCA_964558875.1 uncultured Desulfocapsaceae bacterium | reverse complement strand
GCCCTATCTCCTTTTAAAAGGAGATAGGGCCTGATGGTTGTTTAGTCATGAAGACAATTTGAGCGGTTATTCTTCTCCCGCTTCAATACCCTCAAGTTTCCAGTCCTCAGTGTTTACAGGACGGGCCCAAGTCCAACTCTCGGAGAATTTGACCGGCTCAGTCATGGAACCGTCAACCAACTCACCTGAGCTGTCATCGACCGTATAATCGAGCAGACTGGCGGTATAATGAATAGTGATATAATCCTCTGAGCCGTCACTGCCAGCGTCGACAATTTGCACATCTCTGATAGCAATGGACTCGAGTTTGTTGATATGCCCTTTGCGCCGCATCTCCTCAAAATGAAGTTCATATTCAGCAGCCAGTTGTTTGCCCAGCAGATGTTCGTAAGACGACAGATCGCGTCGCATCCAGCCGGCCTGTACCTGGAAAAACACATCGGAAGCTACCTCGATAAAATAGTTTTCATCGAATCCCGGATCGGTTGCTCTGATTTCCGCAAAACCAGCCTCCAAGGAATGGACGGGCGATTGCGGCTTAGGCGGAATATCAACACTGTCCATCCCGCCTGGAAATCCAGCGCCGAACGGAGACTGGCCCTCACCCGTCGGCGGCGGTCGAAAGCCCGGTGACGAGCCTGAAACGGGTTGCCTCCGACTCTTACGAAATAGGAAAAAAGCCACCAGACCGAGTATAAGAAGAGGCAGGATACCAAACCCGGTCCCACCAGCTCCGAACAAAGAGCCGAATAGAAAAGCACCAATGGCGCCACCCAACAGACCGCCCATCAGCCCCCGGCTAAAACCCTGCCGGTTGGCCTGAGTACCTTTATTCACGCCCTGATTCGTGCGCTGCTGTGCTTTCGGCACCGCCTGCTTCCTCGGCATGGTCCGCTTAAACATCCGCCCACCCATCCGTGACCGCGCATCAGCATATTCTGCAATAATTCCCGCCTCAATGAAGCTGATGGCAAAGAGAACAAGAAAGAATGGAACCAGTTTTTGCATAAATGTATTCATTGTTCAGAATTCCAAATTTTAGATTTTTTTGTTTTAAACCTTTTTATCCACACTATTGCACAGACCAATCTAGAAAAAATTCGTCAGAAGTGCTCAGGTTTATTTCTTTGATTCCGTCCGCTATAGTAACTCCTATGCGGACGGAGTCAATGGAACAAAGATAAGTACTTCTGGCAACTTTAAAAATTGTATGGAGCGGTCAGGTTTGCGTAAGCTGCCCACCACACTATTGCCAAACATTAAGTGTGCCCAGCCTTATTCAACACATCTTAATTTGAAAAAAAAGTTACCAGAAGTGCTCAGGTTTGATTTTCTGGGTTCAACCGCTATAGCATAACCTATGCGGTTGAGCCCAGGGGATCAAAGATGAGTGCTTCTGGTAGCTTTTTTAGATTGGGGGGGCTATTGTTACCACTATCCTCATATCAGTCGTCGCCTTTACCCCATGCGGATCGGAAATATCGCAAAGCAGCATGTCTCCCGTCTTCGCCTCCATTGAAGCGTCATCCGTCAAAAACTCCCCTTCCCCTTCCACAACCAGGATTGAGAGCTGGCCTTCAATGTCGTGAGAGTGAACCGGGAAAAGGGTACCCGCCACCAGGTTGAAATTGATGATCTTGAAAAACTCCGAATCGTGCAGAACAATCGATTTCATTCCCATTGGATTAAATTCTCTTGTCTCAGAAAGCTTCAGTTTTTTCATTTCCATAGTATTCCTCTTCGGACTGAATTTAAATTCGGATGATTATTATAACATTAAGTTTCTTTTTAAGCGAAGCAACGTCCGAAACATGGGCTCGGTCAATTTTTTCTCTTTTCGCTCTTT
>CAZLGM010000125.1:0-9875 GCA_964558875.1 uncultured Desulfocapsaceae bacterium | reverse complement strand
CAATTAACCTGTCTGAATGTAGCCCATATTTTTGACAGAACTGCTCACGGGAGAGATGGACCTTGACGGAATCGAGAAGCGGATGACCGACATAGTCAACCTCAAGGCCATGTTTTTGAAAAAAATCTTTTTCAAAGGGTAGAATGACACCAAGCCTGTTGACCAGCTTCTTCATGGTCTTCACCCTGCCCTTCCTCCAGGCCCATACCTGTGGAGTGATATAATAAAAGACAGGAATACCCAGTTTTTTGGCTTTTCTGGCGAGCAGCAGATTAAAATCCGGAAAGTCAATAATAATAAGCAGATCCGGCTTCTCTGCCGTCATTTTCTGCCTCAGTATTTTCTGGGCTGAAATGATATCTTTTAGGTGGGTGAAAATTTCAACAACACCGACCACGGCGATCCGGGATGAATCAAACAGGATGTCCACACCCTGCTTTTTCATCTCGGTTCCACCCATACCGAAAAAATGACAACCGGGAGAACGCGATCTAATGGAGCTGACAAGCCGGGAGCCATGCAGATCACCGGAGGCTTCACCGGCTATGATCATTATCTTGTTGTCCATGATCCGATTTTCTAATCCCTTAGGGTTGTTCTGGCCGACTACTTTCTTTTCAGGCTGACGCGGTATGATTCATAGGCAATGATCTTCTGATATTCCTGTATCTGAGCGATTACCTGCAGAGCAACATCAAGCGCCCTTCTTCCCTCTATACCGGATACCGAGGGTTGAGTTCTGTTTCTGACGTTGTCGACAAAATGAATAATTTCACTTTTTAAGGCATCCCCTTCGCTAAACTCCCTGATCTCAATGTCCTGTTTGGGCATACCGGAATCCTCAAGTTCATCTTTTAGATGAATGGTCATAATTTTCCGATTGGCAAAATCGACAGTGATGTAAGAACCGGGCTGAAAAACCCTCATTTTTCGGACATTGGTTTTAGCGATTCGAGAGACTGTAACATTGGCCGTGGCACCGTTCTCAAAAATAATTCTGGCATTGGCAAGATCGGTTGTATCGGTAACAACCGGAGCACCGACAGTATGAATGGTTTTAATAGGTGAATCGATAATGGAAAGGATAATATCGATATCGTGAATCATCAGATCAAGAACAACGTCTACATCAACTCCCCTGCCCTTAAAAATGTGGATTCTATCAGACTCAATAAACATCGGCATATGGAGAAAAGGCTCCATGGCTTCGACTGCAGGATTAAACCGCTCAAGGTGGCCAACCTGGAGGATGGCGTTTTTTCTCGAAGCCTTGATAATCAAATCATCGGCCTCATCCAGGGTGACGGTCATTGGTTTTTCCAGCAGAATATCAATCCCTGCTTCAATGCAGTCGGAAGCAACCTCATGATGAAAGCTGGTTGGTACCGCTATTGAAACGGCATCCACTAAGGGAAGGAGTTCTCGATAGTCGACAAACGACTGACAGCCAAGTTTTTCGCTGATTGTTTTAGCTGTTTGCTCATTGTTATCGGCAACTCCGATCAGTTCTACCCCATCCATTTCGGAATACTTCTGAGCGTGGAATTTACCAAGATAACCAACGCCGATAACACCTGCCTTAATAGTTTTCATATGTTTCCAGTTTGTTTATTTACAGAAAAAGGAGTAGTAGGGTTCTGGACCAATACTGAATCAGATGCCAAGATAGGCCCTTCGTACTTCCTCATTATTCATTAATTCATTGCCGCTGTCACTTAAAGTGATATGACCGTTTTCCAGAACATAACCCCGATCAGCAATCTGGAGAGCCTGGTGGGCGTTCTGTTCCACCAGAAAGACGGTGGTATTCTGTTCTTTGTTGATTGCCTTTATAATTCTAAAGATCTTTTGAATAATAATCGGTGCCAGCCCCATGGACGGCTCGTCTAACAGCAGGAGTTTCGGCCTTGCAAGCAGTGCTCTTGACATGGCCAGCATCTGCTGTTCACCTCCGCTCAACGTTCCGCCGAGTTGACTGCGTCGTTCTGCGAGAATGGGAAAGAGAGAATAAACATAGTCAAGATCTCGGGCGGTCTCTTTTCTATTTTTCCGCAGAAAAGCACCCATATCAAGGTTTTCCTGAACAGTCAACTGGGAAAATATATGTCTGCCCTCCGGCACCTGGCTAATACCAAGCTGAACAATCTTATCCGGTTTATATCCATTTATCCGTTCACCCTGATACACTATTTCACCCGAACGGCAAGCCAGAATTCCGCTTATAGTCATGAGAATAGTTGATTTTCCAGCGCCATTGGCGCCAATCAGGGTAATGATCTCCCCCCTTTTGATGGATATGGAGATGTTTTTCAACACCGCAATATTTCCGTATCCTGCTTCAATGTTGGTTATCTCAAGCATCTTATTCAACACCAAGATACGCTTTGACCACCGCAGGATCGACACTCACCTCATCCGGTGTTCCCTCTGATATTTTCTTCCCGTAATCCATGACGTAGATTCTATCTGAAATCGACATAACCAACTTCATGTCGTGTTCGATGAGCACCACACCAAGTCCATCTTCTTTAATTGAGACAATCAGATTATCAAGTTCCCTGGTTTCTTGTGGATTCAACCCGGCAGCCGGCTCATCGAGCAGCAGCATAAAGGGTTCAGTGGCCAGCGCCCGGGCAATCTCAAGACGGCGCTGGATGCCGTAAGGAAGGTTTTCGGCCAACTCATCGACATACTCTTCAATACCGACTTGCTGAATAATACGATAGCTGAAATCAATACTTTCCTGTTCTTCTTCTCTGGCTGTTCGATTACGAAAAATTGCGCCAAGAATAAAAGATCGGGTGCGGCAATGACGGCCAATCATCACATTTTCCAGGCAACTCATCTTTGGAAAAAGCCGAATGGATTGAAAGGTTCGTGCCATACCCAACTCGGTAATTTTATTTATCTTCAGTCCGTTAAGACAAACCGGATCGTTTTTTAGTTGTGGAGTTGCAAGAAATATGTCTCCCTCGGTTGGTTGATAGATACCGGTCAAACAGTTAAACAATGTGGTTTTACCGGCACCGTTGGGACCGATAATAGCAACAATTTCACCTGTTGATACCTGGATGTCAAAATGGTTGACAGCCCGGACACCACCAAAATCCATTGTCAACTGATTAACTGTCAATACCGGCCTGGTCATATTTCTCAGAACTGTTTAATGATGTTTTTGGTGAAATCCTGTATTTCCTCTGAACGTTCGATATCAACCCCTGTGGTCTGAACACCATCATGACCACCATGATTCCACCAAAAGCGAGCATGCGGAATTCGGATAGCGGACGCAAATACTCCGGCAGCAGAATGAGTACCAGTGCACCGATAATCACTCCAACAATTGAGCCCATGCCACCAAGGACAACAATGGATAAAATGATTGCCGATTCGAGAAATGTAAAGCTTGCAGGGTTGATAAATGTGGTTTTGGCCGCAAAAAATACACCGATTATTCCAGCCCAGAAAGCGCCCAGTGAAAATGCTACCAGTTTTGTTTTGGTCTTATCAATGCCCATGGCCTGACAGGCAATCTCGTCTTCTCGTAATGCCAGCCATGCCCTTCCAAGTCGGGAATTCTGCAAACGATTGACAACAAAGATAGTAAACAGAACAAAAGCCACCATCAGATAGAATATATAGATAATTGATTGTTCTAAAGTCAGTGGATAACCGAATAAAGACGGTCGCTCGATGTTTGAAATGCCGGCCGGCCCATTGGAAAACTGATCCCAGTTTTCCAGTACAAGACGAATCATCTCTCCAAAGGCAAGAGTGACAATAGCAAGATAATCGCCACGTAAACGCAAAACAGGAAAACCGAGCAAGATACCGAACAGTGCCGCCATCAGCCCGCCAAAAGGCAGAGCAAGCCAGAAATCCAGATGATAATGATGATTTAAAAGAGAATAGCTGTAGGCCCCAACTGCATAGAAGGCTACATAGCCCAAATCCAGCAGTCCTGCCAGACCGACGACGATATTAAGACCGAGGCCCAACACCACATACATGAGAGCGGTTGTCATGATGTTGGTTTGATAACTTGAAAAGAGCAACGGAAACAGCAGGGTAAAAACCAACACTGCCCCGGCTAACGGATACAGATACTTGGGTTCGTTGGCGATTTTCTGGATGTAAGTGGCTGAAAGCTGGAACGGTAACAGTTTCTTTCGATTTTTCTGCTCTTTTTTATAAGAGAAATACGCTGAAGAAAGAATGGAAAGAATGAAGGTGCCTATCACAACATATAAAAGATTTTCCCAACGGTAATGAACCGTCTTTTCAATTCCATCGGCTTTGATAACCATCAATGGAAAGGTCAGGAAACCAAACCACAGTGAAATAAAAATCGATTTCCTGATTTGCCTGTTATTGACCATGATCTGTTACACTTTTTCCATTTCAGCCTGGCCAAGCAAGCCTGAGGGTTTAAAAATCAGAATCAATACCAGCAGTGAAAAAGCAAAAACATCTTCATAATCGGAGGACACATACCCGGTAGCAAAACTTTCTGTCAGCCCCAGAACCAAGCTGCCCAAAACGGCTCCCGGAATTGAGCCTATACCGCCAAGAACCGCTGCGGTAAAGGCTTTGATGCCTGCCAAAAAACCGATGGAAAAATTGATCTGACCGATATGGGAGGCAATCAACAGACCACCAATTGCCGCAAGAGACGAACCGATGATAAAGGTTGCCGAAATGACTCTATCAACATTGACCCCCACGAGCATCGCCATTGTCCGATCCTGCGAAGTGGCACGCATTGCCTTGCCTATTCTGGTAAATTTAATGAGCAGAGTGAGACAAACCATAAAAAATGCTGAAGTGAGAATGATGACGATATCGGATGATCCGACAATATGGGCATATGGCTCCATAAAGGCGAAATCCGGGATCAGTGTGGGAAACGGGAGAAAGTCAGAGGTTTGAGCCAAAAGTACATAGTTCTGTAAAAAAATGGACATGCCGATAGCGCTGATCAGTGGAGACAGCCGGGGGGCAAGCCGAAGTGGTTTATAGGCTATCTTTTCAACAGTATAGCCGTAGGCCGACGACCAGATAGCCGCGCCAAGTGCAGCCAGAACAACAATTGCCAAAAGCGGAAAACCGTATATTGACAATACTGTGGCGATAATAAAAGCCGTAAAAGCACCGATCATATAGATTTCGCCATGGGCAAAATTGATCAGACCGATGATGCCGTACACCATGGTGTAGCCAAGGGCAATGAGCGCGTAGATTGACCCCTTTGTCAATCCACTGAATAACAGTTCTATAAAATATTCCATATCCGAATTAATCCGGTGTTACCTTTAATGCTCAGTGGCTCGCACAGGATATCAGGGCTTTTCGATAATGGATAAACGAATACTATTTGGCAACCACATATTTTCCATCGGTTACGACATACATGGAAAAGCCGACGCCAATAGCATCACCTTTGTTGTCAAAATTGATATTGCCAACAGGCGTATTGACTTTTTCATTCTGCAGTACCGTTTTCAAGGCTGCCAGATCGGTAGTTTCTGCTTTTTCAATAGCATTCAACATAGCGAGAGCCGCTGCATAAGCACCCTCGAAAAAAGCGCCGGGATCGCTTTTGTACGTTTTTTTATGTTCAGCCTTTGCCGAGCTCGCCAGGGGATTGGCTGAATTGTCCTGGGGGCCGGCTGCGTAAACACCTTCGGCAGCTTTGCCTGCAATTTTGATAAAAGTGTCGTCTTTCACTCCATCATCAGAAATAAATTGGGTTTTTAGACGCTTTTTCTTCATAATAGTAACGATCTTTGAGGCCTCCGGATGATAACCTCCAAAGATAACAGCTTGGGCGCCTGATCGTTTTATCTTCTGCACGATAGCTGAATAGTCCATGGAGCCGGGTGTGATGCCTTCAAACAGGACAACCTCTGCCATGCCGTCCTTCTCAATTTTGTTTTTTGCTCCTTCAGCCAACGGTTTGCCGTAGTCTCCCTTATCATGGATAACAGCTATTTTGGTAACTTCCAGATTATTGATTGCAAAATCGACCATAGCCGGAGACTGGGCTGCATTGGGAGCGATTGTTCGAAAAAAGTTAGGGTATTTGCCTGAAAATGTCAGATCATCGGCAGTGGCTGAAGGCGACATGACAAGGACTCCGGCATCAGCATATATTGGCAGAGCTGCTTTTGTGGCACCGGAACAGATTGGACCGAGGACGACTTCAACTCCACTGGTGACCAGCTTTGTGGCCGCATTGGAGGCAAACTCCGGTTTGCAGACATCATCTTCGATGAGCAGTTCTATCTTTTTACCATTGATACCGCCGGCACTATTTACCTTTTCCACAACCAGTTTGGCGGCATTCACCGATGGCAGACCATATGATGCCAGGTCACCGCTATGTGGTCCGACAACCCCAAATTTTATGGTTTCACCTGCCAGACAAATAGAAGATGATAAAAATCCAATAATAAGAAAAAAACTTCCAAAAACGATCAATTTGCTTTTGATTGATGTCATGTTCCTCTCCTTTGAGAATATGTAACCGGTGCTGCCTGTATTTTTTCGTGTTACTTCATGAAAAAAGACGAATTTAAAGCAGCAGAAATAGTGTACAGTGAGTCAGTCTGAATGATTTAAAATGTTGTAGTATACCTGAATCTGCGGCGCAATTGCTATTTAAAATAATAATGTTTTGATATAGTTTGAAATTATTGGAAATTACCAAATTAATTTCAACCTGAACAACAAATAAACAGATTATGTCTGAACTTCTCTTCTTCCTGGGTCGTCCTTTCAGTCCTCTATACGGTCTTCTAATGAAAGCAAGGGAACTTGCCTATCAGAAAGGACTGCTTAAAACATATCGGCCTTCTGTTCCTGTTGTATCGGTGGGCAATCTTACCATGGGTGGAACCGGTAAAACACCTGTTGTTCAGGCAATTTGTCAATACCTTCAGGGGAAAAACATCAAAACCGCCATTGTCAGCAGGGGGTATGGTGGACAGGCAAAAGGAGCGGTCAATGTTGTTTCTGACGGTAATCGGGTGTTCCTCAGTGCTGAAGAGAGTGGAGATGAACCCCGGCTGCATGGTGAACTATTGCCTGGTGTTATTGTAGCCACCGGCAAGGACCGCAAACCGGTCTGCAGTTATGTTGAAAACACGTTCGGTTGCCAAACGATTGTACTTGATGACGGTTTCCAGCATCTTGGCGTAGATCGTGATATCGATCTGGTTTTATTCAGCAGTTCGACCCTTGCCGGAAATAGCCGGGTATTTCCCGGTGGAGATCTGCGTGAGCCCGTTTCCGCACTTAACCGGTCTGATGCTTTTATTCTGACGGGCACAAATGAGGTCAATAAAGAACGAGCCGGGCGTTTTAGCGAACTGTTACAAAAACGATTTGGCGATAAACCCGTTTTTTTCAGCTCAACCGAGATTTCCGGGGCAAAAAAAGCAGGTCAGCATAATATTATCAGTTTGAATGAAATACCCTCTCCTCTCTTTGGTTTCTGTGGAATTGCCGGTCCTGAACGGTTTCGTGAAAGCTTGGAGGGCCTGTCCATCGAAACATGTGGATTCTCGATATTTAAAGATCACAAGCGATATTCGGATTCCGATATTCAACAACTGGTCGATCAGGCATATCAATCAGGTGCTGTCGGACTCATTACCACGGAAAAAGACATGATCAAACTCGATCCCGATAAATTTGAACTTCCATTGTACGCTACAGTAATCAAAACTACCATTGAGGATGGTTTTTGGGATTTTCTGGAAACCAGGCTTCACAACTTTTGAGCATTGCCGATTGCGGTATCCGGGTCCATTTAATCTGTGTCATATACAACCACTGTTCGTAGAAAAATTGGTGCTTTTCACCACACCAATACCACCCTCTCACATACCGTTTTTTCTCTTAAAAAAATGTTTCGTCTTTCTCGCTGTAAAAACGTTATTTTTACACATAGTACCTCTGTCAAGAAACCGTAGCTAAACTGGTCTGGATATTGCAAAGTTTTGGTAAGGTTGTTTAAAGAAATACAAACCAGTTATCTTCCAGGGGAAACATGTCTACTTCAGCCGAGCCGAATCAGTATACGCTCAAAAAAAATATCAGCTGTTGCGGTGTTGGTCTTCATTCCGGTCGCACAGTTAATCTGACACTCAAACCTGCCGGCGTTGACAACGGTATTCGATTTATCCGTACGGATATGAATGGTGGCTCTATTCATGCTCATATGGATAAAGTTATCGATACCAGATTGGCAACCACCATCGGTCAAGGTCCTCTACGAGTATCTACCACAGAGCATTTATTAGCAGCGCTACGCGGCTTTGCTATTGACAATGTCGATATCGAATTGGATTCTCCTGAAGTCCCTATCATGGACGGCAGTGCCGGGCCCTTTATTCATCTGTTAAAAAAAGCTGGCCGAAAGAAGCAGAAAGGATTGAGAAAGGTCTTGAGAATCACTAAAGAAATCACCTACGAGAAAGAAGATAAACGAATCTCCATAACCCCCTATGATGGTTTTAAAGTTACAGGAAATATAGATTTCGATGATGCTTTAATTCGAAAGCAGAGTTTTGAAGTCGATCTGACTCCGGAGAAATTCATCAAAGAAATAGCCAATGCCAGAACATTCGGCTATGTCGAACAGGTTGAAGAATTATGGGCCAACGGACTGGCCCTTGGCGGCACCCTTGATAGTGTTATTGCCATTCATTGGAACAGAAAATCAGTCCTTAACGAAGACGGACTTCGTTTTGATGATGAATTTATCCGGCACAAGGTTCTTGATATAATCGGTGACCTTACCCTGCTAGGCTGTCCAATTCAGGGTCATGTCACTGCTCACAAAACCGGGCATGGGGAACATCTGGCCTTTATGAAGACCATTTGTCAGGCCCGTAGTTGCTGGGAATTTGTCGAGCTTAAAGAAAACGGCGCACCTGCTGTTTTGAAAGATATCGTCTCTTCGACCAAATCTGCCGGTCAGGTTATTATGCCGTTCTTTGACACCAACAAAGAATCAGTCGTATTGGCCTGATCAGATACAATCGCTTAATCAAAAGAGCTGTTGCCGGAATTCCGGCAACAGCTCTTTTTTTCTTGAGTATACGTACAGCTGTACTCGTTACTTGTTTTCCAGTTATTCTCCTATTATTTTCACCAGTACTCGTTTTTTTCTTCTCCCGTCAAATTCCCCATAAAAAATTCGTTCCCATGTTCCAAAATGGAGCTGGCCGTCAGTCACTGCTACCACGACCTCTCTTCCCATGACCTGTCTTTTCATGTGAGCGTCGGCATTATCCTCATACCCATTGTGACGATACTGATCAACCGGTGCATGCGGAGCAAGCCTCTCCAACCATTGCTCATAATCATAATGCAAACCGGACTCGTCATCGTTAATAAAAACCGAAGCAGTAATATGCATTGCATTGCACAGCAGTAATCCGTTTTGAATTCCCGACTCAGCCAGACACTGTTCAACTTCCACTGTGATATTGATAAAGGCACGCCTGGTGGGCACTTCAAACCAGAGTTCTTTATGATAATGTTTCATGTCCCTCTCCATGATTGAGTGTTTTGAAATACTGATAAAGACCAATCTGATTATCCATAAAGCTCAGCCTAACACGAGGTGTTGTCATTTTGACAATCCAGCCTCCGGTCAAGAATCATGGCTCTGTGGATGGCAACACACTGTACTCTATTGATATTTCTCCGTTTATAGCAAAAAGTAGTAACGATACATGATCCTTGAAATACGTCTGTCAAACCGGCAGCACCTTTTTTTCAGTCAAGGCTGAGAATCATTGGTAACATTAAAGAATCTGATTACCCCTAAAGTTCAGTAACGGAAAAAAAGTAACAGGGTAATC
>CAZLGM010000124.1:0-10087 GCA_964558875.1 uncultured Desulfocapsaceae bacterium | reverse complement strand
AGACTATCTGCAAAAAAGCTGGTTGTTTGTTATCTCTTCACGAATGGAGGGGTCGCCTAATAGTTGTATCGAGGCGATGTCCTGTGGTCTCCCTGTTGTGGCAACACAAGTTGGCGGCATTCCTGAACTCATCGAGGATTGTGTCAACGGTCGTCTGGTTCCACCAGGAAATCATGAACTGCTGGCAGAATCGATCATCGAACTGCTGCAGGATGAGGAACAGCGAATCGAAATGGGGCTCAAGGCACGGCAAAGTGTGAAAAGGAATCATGTTCTCACAGAATGTGTTCGGAAAACCGAGAAAAGGCTTCTTGAGTTGATGAACATTTATAGCTCATACATTCAGGAGTGAGTAACAGAACTGAGCGTACACCTATGTCCAAAATGAAAGTACTTGTCACCATAGATGTCGAAGAGGAAGGACTTTTCTCAGGGCAATATGAGAGTGCTAACTGGTCTGTAGAAAATGTATTGGACCTGTCCCTGCTGGACCCGGTATTTAAAAGGTTCGACATCCGTCCGACCCTTCTTCTCACCTATCAGGTCGCCAGATATAAACCGTATCATGACCATATTCTGAGATTATGTGAAAACTGGAAAGGGGAAATCGGCGCTCACTTGCATCCATGGAGCACACCACCGATTAAGAAGTTACCGCATTCTCCTCCGATTCCCTCGCAGCTCTATCCGAGGCAATTGCTGGAAGCTAAACTTGAGACATTGTTGAGCGCTCTGTCAGTTATGGGGGTGAAGGCAAACTCTTTTAGAATGGGACGTTTCAGCTTGGGACAAAAGATGTTCTCTATTCTTGAGCAATCAGGGATAGGTGTTGATTCCAGTATTGTACCGACCCGAAAACAATATGGCGGCCCGGAATATCTTTTTGCCCCTGCTGATCCTTATTTTCCTGACAGCGAACATCCGGCCGCTCCGGGCAGCTCTCCACTCCTTGAGGTTCCGGTGACCATTGTTCCGGTTTTTTCGAATCTTCATCTGAGACTCGATCAATTGAGTAAGAAATTTCCTCGTTTAGTTACCGCAGCATCGTGGATTTCCAAATACCTCGGCTCCATACCTGCACAACCCAAGATGGCGCCGCTTAGTGTACTCAAGTCAGCGGTACGTCTTCATCGTCAACGCGGCGGCAAAGTGGTTACCATCTATTTTCATTCTTCGGAATTGATGCCGGGTGGATGCCCTGAACATCCTACAAAGAAAGAGGTCGATCGATTTGTATTAAAGATCGGTGAATTTCTCTCCTGGCTGCGAAATGACTTGGGGGCAGATTCAATGACGTTGACTGATTTCTCAGCGCTCCTTTCCCCCTCTGGCAAGCTGAAAGACCACTGCCGGATGAGTAAATAAGGGTTTGACCAGAGGGAAAAATAACTTGTTTTTACGTAGGAGTGTGAAAGCTTTCCATAACATCCGCTTCTGTTTCCAGAGTCCCTGAAAAGTCTTTCTGAAATCACCGAGACGAAACTGGATGGTGGGTTTGTCTAGCTGACCATCAAATCGGGAAATGAGCCGGCTTCGGGTGTATTTCAACTCTGTCGGTTGACCGTCCTTATGAATTTCATCCCAGAGCTCACTGCCGGGATGAACCATGAGCGGGTTGATTTCGCTGAAAACAGGTCTTGCCTGCAAGAGCAGGTCTTTACTTGCTTCGTGGTCCTCGGACGTTTCGTGCCGATAACCGGTAATAAAACTGGCAATGACCAGTATATTGGCTTTTTGAGCACGTCTGATCCCATCAATGAGTTGGTCACGGGTTCCCGGTTTGCGATATCGTTTAAGGATTGCATTACTGCCACTTTCAACACCAACGAACATAAAGATAAACCCTGCCTGATTCATCAGAGCAAGCGTTTCATCCGGCAGCAGGTACGGCATACAGGTTGAACCGTATTTCATTTGAAGTCCATGCGAGATAATCAGACGACACAGCTCATTCATATGATCGACGTGGGCGGTAAGGTTGTCGTCAAAAAAGATCACAAATCTATACCCCTGCTCATCCAGTTGGATTAATTCCTCCAGAATATTTTCAGGACTGCGAACCCTGTAGGTACGGTTCATAACCGAATTTGAGCAGAACAGACATCTGTGAGGGCAGCCTCTGGAAGTGAAGGCTGTGGTCATTTTGGGGAGGGACGGCAACTGAAAGCCATACCACTGACTTCCATAACCATCGTATGTTAACAGGGAGCGGTCGGGGTGCTCAAGGGTATCCAGGTTATCTACAATCTGGGGGACACCACGGATAATTGTTCCATCCATACGCCTTGACAATCCCTTCACATCACCTGGATCTGTTCCCGCTATCAGGTGATTAACCAGCGCCGGCAGACTTTCCTCACCCTCACCCCGTAAAATGAAATCGGCTTCGTCGTGTTCCTGTAAAATGAGCTCGTCAAACAGACTGGCATGAACACCACCACAGACAGTAGATATTTGTGGTCGTTCTGTTTTAACAAGACGAAGCACCTCCAGACCCTCAAGGAAATTACTGGAAGTGATGGACATACCGACAAGATCCGGAGCGGTTTCGAGAATGCGTCTGGCATTCTCCTCAATAGTTAAGCCTTCACAGAAACCATCAACGATTTGAACATGGACGTCATCTATGTTTTTGAGGCTCGCGGCGAGATATAAGAGGCCGAGCGGAGGAAAGGAGCCCTGATTCCATTCCGCTCCTGTAACGATAGGTTGAGAGAGAGTGACATTCATAAAAATATCAATGCTAGGCTGGGTGAAAAGATGAAATTATTCAGTGAAAGAAGATAGTGTTACTCATTACCCGGAAGACGATACTCAACTCGGCCTCGATACCCTTCCCGCAGAGTTAGATCATTATTTTCTGCCTCCATTTCGACAGTGTAATATGAAGGCTGGTTCGGGTCGAGTGCGGCCGGGGTCCAGTCGATTGATCTGATGGTTGCTGAAACCTTTTTCTCCTGATGGGAGTCGGGGGTGAAAGTAACAGAATCACCCACTTTCAATTGAGCGGCATCTTTTTCATACACAAGAGAGCGTATCAATAGAGGGTCAATCTGACCGATATGAACTACAGCTGTCCATTCAGGAAGCAGGGATAACTTTCTCATGCCGGGATGCAGGGAGAGAACAATGCCGGAGATGGGAGCCTTAAGTTCAACAGTCTCCGGGATTTGACCGGACTGCAGACTGGGATTACCCAGAAGTTTTCGTAGAATTTTCAATTCCCTTGCGGTGTATTTTTTAGCGATATTCAGTCGCTTCTTCAACAGAGACAGATGAGCGCGGGCAAACCTCAATTGATTCTGCAAGGTGTCAAGTAGATGCAGGGGGGAGAGCTTCTCAGCTGTTAACTTGGCCAGTTCCTGCTCCTTTCTGAGTAATTCGTTGATTTTATTCTTTTCTATGTCAAGCTGATGTTTCAATTTGTCTATGTGCCCAAAAAGGATACGTTTACCAAGTTCAATTGATTTGTTTTCTTCCAGATTGTATCGGGCAACGGTTTCTCCTGCAGTAATCCGCTGTCCGGGTGTGACCAGTACATCGGTGAAGATACCGCCAAACGGCATCAATACGGCCCGCTTCAGCGAACAGAAGACTTTGCCCTGGAAGGTGATTCGCTGGCCAGCCGACTGTAGGGTAGTTTCAGGGTGTTCCTCAGCCATTGCCAATGAAGATAAGGCCAAGAAAATGGCAGCGACTAACAAGCTACTGATCAGTGGTCGTGATTTGTTCATGGGTTTTAGGATCAAAAGATATTTTCACGGTATCGCCCAGAAGGCGACCTGAGAGATGACGGAGATACAGTGCAGCTTTGTTGAGTTCAAGTTTTTTCTCAAGTATACGTATTCGATGCCGATGAAGAGCTATTTTTTCGTTAAGGAGAGCCGGCAGCATCGCTGTTCCATTATCATATTCAAACTGTTTTCTTTTTATTTCCAATAATTTAAGCTTTTCAGCAGATTGAACAATTGCATACTCACTTTTTTTAAGGGCCAACTGGCGCAGGGCTTTTAGCCATTCCAGTTCATCATCGCTTTTTATCTCTTTCTTTTCAAATTCCATCTTACTCAGTTCTTTTTTCTGGCGGGTAATGTTACGAGACCGTTTATTTGCATCCCAAAGGGTCAGGCTCATACCAGCGTAAAAGAAATAATCCTGTTCCTCATCAACACTGACATTGAGAATATCCGAACTGCGTAAACCGACAGTAAAGCTGGGCAGATATTTTGCGTAGGCAAGGAGAATCTTTTTCTCCTGCAGCTCCATCTTAACAGCAAATATTTTACGGCGGAATGATTGTTCAGGTCTGGATCTGTCAAGGATATTATCCCATTCTTTTGAACCAAGAATCTGGACGAAGGTTTCAGAGGCGTTGAGATCTATTAGCTGTGAATCAGGTATGTTCAAGTGGGTACGCAAATGATGAACCAATGTGTCGCGTCTGACAGTGTTCCCCTTTTTTTCAGTAAGAGCCAGTTCGTTTGCTCTTCTCTCATATTCCAATTCAAGCGGTATAGTCTCAGGACTGTCGGATCGATGATCGACATACTCAAACCGTTTCGCATATAGACGGATCATCCGTCCATATTCTTTATCAATTTGATCATACGCGATAATTTCAAGGAGTTTTTCAGCTAATCCATACAATGAATTCGAGATGGCCTGGATATGGTGCAGCTGAACAATACTGGTGATCAATTTTTGCGCTTTTATGGAAAAATAAGATTCCCATGGCTTATAGTTATTGCCGACATTAAGAGAAATATTGCTGTCACTTTCCGAGAAGTAATATGTGCTGGAAAGGGTAATAGTTGGTGCGATTGACCAGCGGCTGTCATCCTCATTGATGTGCTGGAGTTCGATTTCCATACGGCTTCGCTGTAATTGCGGTATGTTTTTCAGGCTGATCAGGGCTATAGCTTTAAAGTCATGAAGAGGGCGGGTATCGGAGGTTGCCGGTTCTGCTGTCTCAGGTACCGACCCTGCATGTGCCGGGATAACAAGACAGCACAACAATACGGTTGTAAAAAAAGAGGGCTGCTTGAATTGTAAGTATTTTTTAAGGAAGCGAGTAACCATGAGCGTGATCTAGAGTAAATCCAAATTTCAGGATAAACATCGGTTAAGCCTTTTATTCGGATTATAAGGTTAATACAGTAAAATCAAACATATTGGAATATATCAAAATATTATCAGCATAAACAACTTCCTTTGTCACGAACTTTTAATAGTATCCTGAAGTTGAAGCCGTCCATTTTCAATTTGAAAGGTCCGGTGGCACATCCTGGCAACATTACTGTCGTGGGTCACAATGATCATGGCTGTATCCGTTTTTTTTGCAATAGAGTTGAAATAATCCATAACCTGGTATGAATTGTCGGCGTCCAACTGACCGGTCGGTTCATCGGCCAGAATAACTTCCGGGCTGTTCACCATAGCTCTTGCAATAGCAACACGCTGTCTTTCCCCACCGGACAGTTTGTTTGAGGAATGATGGATGCGGTGGCTGAGGTTAACCTGATCGAGAGCCCGGTGGATTTTTTCGGCCCTTTCGGAAACGGGTGTCTTAGCGTAAATAAGTGGATATTCTATATTCTCGTAAACGGTTGAGTGCTCGAACATATCAGCTTCCTGGAAGACAAAACCGATGCGTTCCCGCCGAAATTGAGCCTGCTCTTTACGGTTCAGCTTTAAGATGTCCTGTCCGCCAAAGAAGTAACTGCCGGACGTTGGGGTGAGGAAGAGCCCGAGCATAAAAAGCAGCGTCGATTTTCCTGAGCCGGATGGCCCCATGATGGCAATCATCTCCTCATTTTGAATGTTCAGGTCAACCCTGTCGAGAATGACAATTTGTCTGTCGTTAACAACATACTTCTTTGTCATTTCCCGAATATGTATAAGATTCTTTTCTTCCACGGTTTTATTCAAACCTCAAAGCAGTTACAACTTCCATCTTACTCGCCCTGATTGCAGGAGCTAGACCGGCAACAATACCGAGGAAAAACGAGAAACCAAAGCCAATAATGGTGCTGAGCCAAAAGAGATGCTCGGGAGGTGTGGTCTCAAGAAGCGAGGCTGTAAACCGAATTCCAAACCAGCCGGCTAAGAAACCGATCATGGTCGCACTGAAGCATAAAAGCAGAGACTCAGTAAGGAATTGAAGCAGAATGTCATGATCCTCGGCTCCTATTGCCTTTTTCAAACCGATCTCTTTTGTCCTTGAAGTAACGGCCATCATCATAATGTTCCAAATTCCAAAACCGCCGAGTAGCAGGGTGGCAACAAGAGCAAGTTGGACAAAGATTTTCACACCCATGGAGATCGCCTGGATTTTGGACAGCAGCTCTTTGAAATGAACAATCTCAATTTCATCATAGGGTTGATGTTTGTTGACCAATTCAGAAATGGCTTCAGAAACGTTTTCGACATCTTCCCAGGTGCGACAGCGGACATAGAGGCGATTAACGGGTGAGATCAGATCAAAGCGATCTTGGACTGTTGTAATGGGAGCAAAAATATCCTTGTATTTGTCGGGCATACTCAGAGCATCAAGCACCCCAACAACCTCAAGGAGATTGTCGTTGACGGAGATAAACTGACCGATGCCATTTTGATCACCAAAAAGCGTCTGTGCCACCCTCTGGCCAAGAACACAGACCGGTCGACGTTTTCGAATATCATCACTGTTGAACAGCACACCGGTCTGGGCTGATGAATCGTGAACTTTCCACATTGAGTCATCGACTCCGATCAATCTTAAAAACTGGGAGTGTTCCTGATGCATTAATTTGATAAACTGCATCCTGATGACAATACTGCTGACAGCCTCTACCCCAGGAATGTTCTTTATTGCTTTGATTGTTTCAGGTCTGAATTCCCGGTTATCAAAAATGGGATCACCGGAGGGGGTTGGTTTGAAAAAGACTTTCAACTGGGTGGCATTACCAATGATCTCAAGATTGCCGCCGATATTGTTTTCAATGGATCTCCCCATGGTAATAATGACCATCAAGCCGGCTGTTCCCAGAATAATTGCTACGGCTACACCGATATTCTTACGATACTGCCGCCAAACCTGTCTGCTGCTTATGCGGAGGAGATCAGTTGTTTTCATGAAAAAAGACCGGAGGAAAGCTTCGGGCTGCCCGCTGACATCTTATTGAGAATAGACAGTCGCATTTTAATATCCGGTTGTCTCTTTTTGGTGAAAATATAATGAACAAACAGTATGTTACTCTATAGGTAATGTATTGAAACAGCAAGAGAAAAGTAATCTGTCTCAGGCACCGCATCTTTGCACAATCACGTTTGTCCGTATAGGAGAACTATTACGAACAAACGTGATTGTACAAACCTGCAGCACCTGAGACAGATTACTGCGAATATTAAAGAATCTATTTCACATAAATATCTTAATGAACAAGAACATCTCAGTCATTATTCCGACGAAGAACGGTGGAGAGCAGTTCCGGGAAACCCTGGGCGCCATATTCTCACAGGAGATAGATGTTCCCTTTGAAGTGGTAGTCATCGATTCAGGGTCAACCGATCAAACCCTTCGGATCTGCAATGACTTTCCGGTAAGATTGATTCAGGTCCCTCCAGCCTCCTTTAGTCACAGCTCGACCAGGAATAAGGCAATTTCAAAATCCACAGGTGAACTGTGTGTGCTGACAGTTCAAGATGCCATACCGGTAGATCGTCAGTGGTTGGCGTCACTGGTTGCTCCTTTTGCTAAAAATGATAGAATCGGCGGCGTTTATGGCCGGCAGGTCTCAAAGAAGGATGGTTCCGGTTTCAGCAGATGCTGCAAAGATCTCTGGTATCGGGAGTGGAGAAGAGACTGGCCGCAACCGTTTGAACAGATACCGATTGACCCGGAAAAGTGGGAAAAAGCAACACCTGAAGAGAAAAGATCCTTATCCAGGTTCGATAACGTCAACAGTTGCATCCGCCGGTCCGTCTGGGACCAGATCCCTTTCCCGGATGCTGCCTACGGTGAAGATGTCTCCTGGGCAATCAAAGTTCTCACGTCCGGTTTCTCACTCTACTGGCAACCGGAGGCCTGTGTGTATCATTCCCATGAGCGACCGCTTGGCTACGAGCTGCAACGCTCATATGTGGATACAAAGAGTTTGGCAGTTCTTTTTAGCAGCAATACAACTTCAATGACCCATGAGATGAGCCGGTCGGTCATCAACTGGCTGATAAAGGAGGCCAAAAGTTATCTGGAGGCGGTATCGAAAGGACAGACAATCAATATGGAAGGCGTGGACATATTGAGTGAAGCGGACAGAGTCTGGCAAATCAAGAAGCAGGAAGAGAGACGGGTTCTCAGGGAAAGCGCAACAGAGAGCAGATCAAACAGGGGCCTAAAAGAGTCGCTTTTATACTATTACTATGGCTCTTTGGCCGGTCCCAGATGGTTGAGAAAACTGTGCCGGGATTTCTTCCGCCAGGGAAAATTTTTCCTAAGAAGCACCCGGGAGGATTCTTCGGGGATCGGTCCTGCCGTGGCCCTTAAGTTACAGGGAATCCATCGGTCTTTTCTCAATCAGTTACTTCAGGTTCATATGGCCGGTGGTCCGCAAACAGCCGGCACTAAACAGTCTATCCGCCTTGGCTCGGCGGTGATGGTGGCTGGATCATTTCTGGGTCAATATCTTCAGCCGGTGACTGTTGCCGGGGAAAATCATAACAAGAACATCAATATAGCTATGAACCGGCCGGTAGATCATCAAGACGTGTGGCACGCCCTTGATGAATGGTATCAACAGGCGCATGAGGATGACTCGGCAGCTTTGTCCCGTTTGGCGGAACTACTGGGAAATGATGTTTAGAGGATACAGGTGTACATTGGATGAGAAATTTTTTTCAACGTCTTCGAAATTTACCGGGATTTCTACGGTTATATTCTGAAGGTCGATTGCCGCCAATTGGTTTGTGCAGCAAACCGAAATTCCTCCGGCCTGTTTTTGACGGACGACTGCCGCCGCCGGAGTTTGTCTCAATTGAAACCACCAAGTATTGCAATCTGCGTTGTCGAATGTGTATCCAATACAATGAGGGCAGTACACGGGAAGGTCCCCATATGGAGATGGAGGTTTTTACAAAAATTGCCAGGGCAGTATTCCCTTTTGTCAAACGCTGGCAGCCAAGTGTTTCCGGAGAGCCGTCAATGTCAAAAGGTTTCCTGCAGATGCTTGAAATAGCGGAAAGTTATGGTGTGAAAAACGAAATGTACACAAACGGTACATTACTGACCGATGAAGTGATCGACCATTTGATTCCAACCCTTGGAGTGCTCACCTTTTCCTTCGACAGTAGAGATAAGAAGACCTATGAGACCATTCGAAGAGGGGCGGATTTCGATCAGGTTGTCAGCACAATAAAAAAGGTGATTCGTCGTTGTCGTAAACAGCTTCCTGCTGATCAGCAGCCACAGTTCGGGATTAACTGTACGATGATGGAGATGAATATCAGGCAGCTGCCAGAGCTTGTCAGATTTGCTGCTGAAGAGCTGGGTGTTGACTACATGCAGGCCAATCATGTGTTTCCGGTGACCGAAGAAATGAAAAAAATGTCTCTGGTCAATCATGTCGATTTAGCAAGACGCTGTATTGATAAGGCAATTGAGGTTGCCAGAGATACCGGCTTGAGTCTGGTTGTTCAACCGCTTGACAGGGTGACGGCATCCACGGCCGCAGTTAAAGGCTCTGAGCGTGAATGGTCAACCAGTGACGGGCATGTTAGCGGTTTGGGCTATCATGAAATTAATCCGGAAATACGTCGACCCATACCTCAACTCAGTAGCTCTGCTCCTGGTTACAAACAGATTGCGGACAGACGGGAAAGAGCCAGTTCGCTCTCTTCTTTTCCCAAAACGTTCAGCCGGAAGCTTCTTGCTACTAAACAGCAGTCGATCTGGTACTGTGATTTCTTATGGAATCGAACCTATATACCAATCAACGGAGATGTCCATGTCTGCTGTGTGTACGGTTCACCGCAGGTCGGCAATATCTTTGAAACCGATTTTGATAAACTGTGGAATAATGAGAACTACCGCATTCTGCGGCAGAGAATGGTC
>CAZLGM010000123.1:0-10121 GCA_964558875.1 uncultured Desulfocapsaceae bacterium | reverse complement strand
CTGCGCCGATGGTACTGCATGGGAAGCTGTGTGGGAGAGTAGGACGTCGCCGAATTTTTTTATAAAAAAGCCCGATACGACTTAGTTCGTATCGGGATTTTTTGTTTTAATCTCCCCTATTCTTTCTTCTCATTTGTCTGGTCATAGCGAAGAGGTTCCACCCGTCCCCATTATCGAACACGGAAGTTATGCTGCACCACCTGGAATACCAGCCGCACAAACCTGTCTGAATAATAAGTCTTCTCCGATCCCTGAGCCGGTGTCTGTTCCGGATCCAATAACATTATATTCGTGATCTATCCTTTACTTTACCAGAATCATACCACCATCCGGCATGGCACCCTGATCATTATTGAAAAAGTTCACCATACCTGCTTCAACTCGTCAGGATCTCCGACAATATTTCTACCTCTTCCTCCAGTTCGGTGAGAATTTCCACCTTATCAAGGCTGAAGGTGTGGCTCACCAATAAAGTAAAAATAGATTGTATACCTGATTTTTTTAAATCAGGCTGGACAGTCAATCCCCGGAGAACAATCGGCTGGAGGAGGATCAGAAGTATCTGGTGCAGCAGGTGTTTCGACTTCCACCTCCGGCATGTTTGGAAATCCTGGAATATTAACAATGACGGACCCTGCCTGGACTGGCAGATAATGGGTGCTTTTTTCACCATTTTCGTACCGGATTCCCAGGTTGATTCTGTAATTACCTTCCGCTACCTTGTTCAGATCAATCACCAGTCGTTTGGAGCCGCGGTCAAAGGAAACAGCGTCTGAACTGGAGGACACATCAACAATAGTGTTCGGCAGCTTGACCTCGGCAACCTTGTTGGCCTGATCCACGTTCACAACGAGGCCTGACTGATTTATAAGCGTATGGGTCATGTCCGACCTGTTTTCCAGCTCCACGGGTGTTGAAAAACCCCGGTGATCGCTTTGCTGAATATGGCTGATGTCCGCAGCTGTGTAAAAGTCGGATGAAGGCTGTACGTTTCTGTTTTCCGGACTGGCTGAATCCTGCCCCTTGAAGAAGCGATACAACCGGTACAGATCAACTGAAAACCCGGCATAATGTTCCGACTCGGTACTGGCGTATCCGTGCAGAGCTGTCAATTTATTGAACAGAGTCTGGGAGACAGTTACCTTTGTGTCTTCGTTTGAGGAATACTCAACAGAGACACCAGTGGTTTCACCCGGCAGCAACCTGCTTGTCTGAAAAGAACCGATGGAATAAAATCCATCCTCAGAGTCGCTTGTTCCGTCAAACCAGCCTGTTGTTTCGACGTTTTCCATGCCCGCTTCCAGCCGGACAACGAATCCTGCCGGATTATATTGATAAAAAACACCGCCTCGCAGCACTTGGGCTCCGTCATGTCCGGCGTACTCACCTGACCAGATGTACACATTGGATGACTGAGTGAAGAGTTCACCCAAACTCTCTTTAGACTCATCAAGATCACTGTAACGGCCAATTGCACCAACCTGATGCTCACTGTTCAGCTTTTTTCCCGCCTGCAGAGCTAGCCTGATTTCAGTTGAGCGTTCATCATAGCTGTTGCCGCTTGCCAAATCCGCTTCAAACTGACGGGAATAAAGACCTGCAGTGACCAGCAGTTCCCAACAGTTTTGCGGTGTCAGATAGCCAAAGGTTGTGTTCACAGCTACAGTCTGGGTAGTACTTAAATCCAGATCTGCCAGAAGAAAGGAGCGGTAGCCATTACCATTATCAGTTTTGAAGAACAGCTTGCCGCCGGTGAGCTTGATCCTTCCCTCCAACTGTTCATCACCATCATCAACCGAGTTCATGACTACTCCGCCATGGGGCTCAATCTTAAAAAGTGAGTCATTGGCAGCAGATTGATTGACGCTGAAAAGAACAACACCTATCCCAATTAGAAATGAAATAACAAAGTTAATCAGTATCATTTTATTTCTCCTTATGGGTTAAGGGTTGATATTGAAAATAAAAACAACTGCTATGCCTACAATGTAGTACCGGTGAGTGGGAAAGTAAATGTTCCGGTATCAATATAAATGCACTTATATCTCATGAAGGTGATAAATTATCCGGTTGGGCCTTTTATTGTTTCACTGCCCTGCCCTTTTTTAACCTCCTGCGAAGCAGCACACCTTTCTGGTTTCTGTCCTCTGACTTCTGGCACCCACCGATTCCCATTACCAAACACGAAAGTTATGCTGCACCGTCTGGAACAGGATACGCACAAAACTGCTCCTGTATCAAGAACTGTGTATACCCTGGTATAACCCGGCTCTTGAAACGGAAGCATCTTTGTACGTCTTCTCTCCCAACCTGCACAGCAACGCTCTTCTGCGCCGATGGTATTGCATGGGAAGCTGTGTGGGAGAGTAAGACGTCGCCACATCTTTTTATAGAAAACCCCGACCAGCTACAGACTGGTAGGGGTTTTGGTGTTTAGGCATCAGAAGACAACCAGATTTGACTCATTTCTTTAAAATGGCTGGTCACATTACGAAAACTCTCAGTTAGAAATGGTATTTCAAAAACTGTAAGGTCAATTGGCAAAATCTACTATTCACAAGACAGATACTCTTTTATGGATATTAAACATGATATAATGCATACTATTCACAAATGATCTTCCTGTGACCAATGATTCTGTAAGAACAGGATTTTAAGATATTGTGTAATATCGTTGATCTATTTCTTTCACAACCTGATTGTATCAATACAATTCAAACATAAGGTTTGTTCCATTCCATGGCTCGAAAAAAAGAAATAAAGATAAGTATAGTCATGGTCGACGGTGGCTTCAGAGAAAATGTCTTTGGCGCTCAATACTTCTCGCAACAAGATTTTCCCCATGAACAGTATGAAGTTATCTGGGTGGATTACTACAATACAATCAATAAAGAAGTTGAATTGAATTCAAGGGTCAGAAGCATAACGCTCAACAAAACGGGGATATATCATTCATCATACTGCTTCAACAGAGGCATATCTGATGCCAGGGGAGAGGTTGTCGTTATTGTTGATGGTGATCAAATTGTTCCACCTGACTTTCTTCAGCGTGTGTGGGAATGTCATAAATATTTGGATAAACTTGTTGTTTATGGCTATCGATATGATGAAATTCGCAATGGATCATTACAGTCATTTGATCTTCAAGAGCTCAAAACCAAATGTGTTCTGAAAAATGCATTCAATTATGGTAGTTGCCTGACGGTTCGGAAAAAATGGCTGATTGAAATGAATGGCTATGAACTGCATCAGATTTTTCAATCAGGATTCCATGCCAATGGATTGTATATGTATTCACGCTTTAAAAACATGGGAATGGCCATTCAATGGGAACCGTCATTAAGGCTGTATCACCCATGGCATCCACATACGCTGGCAACAGCATGGGAGTACAACCCCCAACATAAGATCATACAATGGGTACAGGATAACCTATACTGGAAGGCGATATCAGGAATCGATTCTTCGAAAAACATCCAACCTCCAACAGGCCTGCAGTCGATCCTCGACCAGGAAATGTTGAGGTTGAATGAGGGAAAAATCAAGCAGCGCAGTGAGCCGGCTGAGATGGCACTATCAGAAGGTGCGACACGGTCATTATCCCGCTTTTTCGGCAATGCTCTCAGATGGGCCGGGCTGTCCCGGTGACAGGAAAGAACCGTTGTCCGTATTTGGTCACTATCTTTTCACAATAGACTCAAATGATCAACGAAGAGAATCACGATAAACAGACATCCACACCAGGACAAGATGAAGTTGCTATTCGCGTTATAAACATCAGCAAAAACTACCATATTTATAATTGTCCTAAAGATCGTCTCAAGCAATTTCTTCATCCATACATAAGCAAGTTGACCGGGAGAGAATCTCCAAACTACTATCATAATTTTAATGCATTGAAAGATATCAGTTTTGAGGTTAACAGGAGTGAAACTGTCGGAATTGTCGGTCGAAACGGGTCAGGGAAATCGACTCTTTTGCAGATTATCTGCGGGACTCTGCCACCATCAACCGGTATGATCGAAACCTATGGACAGGTTGCGGCACTCCTTGAGCTTGGCTCCGGTTTTAATCACGAATTCACCGGTCGTGAAAATGTTTATATGAACGCTTCCATTCTGGGCTTAACAACTGATCAGGTTGATGAAAAATTCAATGATATTGTCGCTTTTGCGAATATAGGAGAGTTTATCGAACAGCCGATTCAAAGTTACTCCAGTGGCATGATCGTCCGGCTGGCATTTGCTATTCAGGCTATGATTGATCCCGATATTCTTGTCATAGATGAGGCTCTGGCTGTGGGGGACGAGAAATTCCAGCGCAAGTGTTTCGCACGGCTTGAGCAATTGAAGAACAGAGGGACCTCTATTCTGTTCGTATCGCACTCCGAACAGCAGATTAATGAACTCTGTGATCGGGTTATATTGCTTGATAAGGGTGAGTGTTTAATGATTGGTGATCCGAAAGATACCGTTGGTTTCTACCAGCGATTGCTCTATGCTCCAGAGGAAGAACAAAAACGGCTAAAAAGTATGGCTCAATATCCAAAAACAGAATCAGGTACACAAGAAGAGCAAGAGCCGGATGAAGTTGATTTGTTAAATAAGATCGACATGGAAGAAGGATTCGATCAGGGTCTTATATCTCAAACATCAACCGTTTATCACCCCAAAGGGGCGCAAATAGAAAAATTCATGATCGTCAATGCTCAGGGTCGTGAAGTGAATGTGCTTCAGTCGGGCAGGAAATACAAGTTTATGGTATCAGGACGCCTCCTTTCCTGTGCTGCAGGGGTACATTTTGGGCTCCATATACGCACAATTTCCGGGGTCGGCATTACCGGCCAACGCTACCCTGAGAATGGGCGGAGCATTAATATTGGTGATTCTGACAGGAAGTTTAGAATTGTTTTTGAGTTTAACCTAAACCTTCTCCCGGGAGTTTATTTTGTTGGTGGCGGGGTATGGTCTGATCATGGAAGCGACTGTATGCATAGGATTTTAGATGCACTGATGTTTCGAGTGATCTCCAACGATGCTCAACAGTCATTTGGCTACTGTGATCTGGCATCAGATTCAGCCCGGTTAACAGTATCAGAATCGTGATAACGATTTACTGTATAAAACGATTCGAAAGAGCAAATGAGGCTGAATCAGGTTCTGTAAGTGACCATGTTTAAAGGTGGCATGAAAATTTGAGTTACCTGATAACGGTACAGAAAATACAAGACTGTCAATAAAGGCAATAGAGATGACAGAAAAAATGTTTGTCAGAAAGAGGTTCACCGGGCACTGCACATATAGCGGCTATGATCGAATATTTGATTTTTTAGGTTCAAAAAAAAAAGATTCAATAAGTATAACTGACACTAAAAAAAATAGAGGTTGGTTCCCACATACACTTTTTCAGTTTTTAAAGTTGAAATATAATCTTGGCACACCTTTTTATAACCATAGCTCATCTTTAATAACAGAGATCCAGGCCTTTTTCTCAGGATATAAACTGAAACCTAAGTTGATCCATTTTGGATATCTTGAAGATCACTATGGTTTTTTTAGATGGGCAGGAGTTCATAACAAACTGTCTCCAACCAGGATAATAGCCACTACTCATCACCCGGTTTCCTGGTGGAAGATCCATGGCAGACAATATTGGCTTGATCACCTAAATGGTTTAATCGTTTTGAGCAGATCGGATGTGGTCTATTTCAACAATATTCTTCCAGATAAAGTTCATTTTGTACCCCATGGGGTTGATACGGATTTTTTCAAACCAGCTGTAAACAAAAAGAGCGATTACCGCTTTCGCTGCATTTTTGTAGGGCAGTGGTTGAGAGACATTGAAACGCTGGTCTATGTTGTTGAAAACCTGTTGACCAAGAAAAAAGATATGGTTTTCGACATATTCTTTCCGCAATGGAAAAGGTCGGACAAAGACTACCTGTACAGGATTATCAATAATCCGAATGTTTGTTTACACAATCATGTATCAGATGAGGAACTAAGATCGTATTATCAGAAGGCCGATATATTGCTCATACCGTTATTCGACTGTACAGCAAACAACGCAATTCTGGAGGGAATGGCCTGTGGCTTACCAATTATCAGCAATGATGTTCCAGGTATTCATACCTATGTAAATGACTCTTTTTCTACTCTTGTACCTGTTGCTGATGTTGGGGCTATGGTTGATACTGTAATGCAATATTATGAGGACCCATCCCTGGTTGCAAAGCAATCTGAGAAAGCCAGAGAACATACGTTAGCGAACTTCACGTGGGACAATATTGCCAATCAGATGATGAAGACATACAATCGAATTTTGAAATAAACTCTTCACGGTCAATATGCAGGATATATCCTGTTGGTCATATATCCTCAGGGAGGAAAGTTCTTTTAAGAATTAATATATCGATTTGTCATAGAGTCATCTTTTACATTGATGACATTCAACGTATTGTATGAATTTAAATATCATTATGCTCTTAATCATACCCTCCAGTATCATTGGGTATTGAGTTTAAGGATCAGGCAGAGAGGATTAAAACTAGCTTTACAATTAGAGTGTATGCTTCTGGTGCACTGGCAATGTAGAAACAGGTAATCTCAAATTAACGAGAGTCACGATCAACAATAATGAAGGGATTTTGCAATCAGCCTTTTCGTAACATTTATCTCAACGATGGCTCTGTGTCTCCATGTTGTTATGCCAAAAAGACACTTCACATAAAGACCCGAACAAGTGAATATCTGCCAGAACGTATATGGCTTGGCAGATACTACAATGAATTCAGAGAAGCAATTAGGGATAGGACATACAAGTATTGCTCAGAATCCTGTCCGTATATTCAAAATATGCAATCCGGACAATCTCACCAATATTTTGATTCATTTGCTTGTGCTAATAAGCAAGAATTTGATTTTGTGTCCAACAGAGGGAACAGTTTTACGGGCAAGCCCGTTTATATCCAGAACCAGATGGACTGCTCATGCAATTACAAGTGTCTATCATGCAGGGATAACTGGAAAAGATGTTCACCGGAAAAGGCGGAACAGTACTCTGATATCTTTTTGAAATGGTTAGAATATTCAGCAGAGAATCTTATTATCATGTTAGGAGGCTGTGGAGAACCGTTTCTGGCGAAAGATGTTCTGGATTTTATTTGCTGTGCAGACATTCAAAATACATCTGCAATTAGCTTAAAGGTTGCAGAAATAAAGGTAATTACAAATGGTTCGCTGCTAACCAAAAAAATGCTCGACTCAATAGCGCCTCCTGTCAAGAAGAAAATGAGCGAGTGGAATATATCTTTAGATGCCAGCAGCAAAGATGTTTATCAAACTATTAGAATAGGTGGGAGCTGGAATACTGTACTGAACAACATCCATATACTCAAACGCGAAATTCCTGATGCTGTTCTAAAACTGCATTTTATTATCCAAAAAGATAACTTTAAAGATATTCCAGGTTTTTTCGAATTGGCAAGAAGGTTCTCAGCTATTGCGTGTTTTCCACGAATACAGGAATTTCCTGAAATGGCCTATGAAGAAAAATTTGTGGATATTGACGTCTGTTCCAGACATAGCCGATACCACAAAGAATTTTTACAGGTAATAGACTCCCTGAGTTCAAAAGATCGTCAATACTTAGTAAATGCCGGAGTTGTCCGTTCTTCAGGCATTCTTTCACGCTCGGTTAAAGAACAAAAGCTCCAGTAAGACAGAGCCACTTATCAGTCTTGCTATAACGATAATGAACCCGCATGATGATAATTTCCACTCTATCAATCAAAACCGTCTGAAAAAGACTAAATGATTTGAAATGAAACAAGTGAACTTGCCTTTTCAGAATAAGAAGGTTTGGGAATATCTATCTGACAATTTTTTTGTTTCGAAAGAACACAAACTCATCTATATAGCAACACCAAAGGTTGCTTGTACCTCATTAAAATGGTGGTTTGCTGACCTTGTTGGGTCCTCAGAAAAATTGAAGCATTACAAGGGTAGTGATGAGTCGGATCCGGATTTGATAATCCACGACATCTTTCACAAGATCGCACCAGATGTTACAGGCTTACCACCTGATGTGCTTGCTGGACTGTTCAAGGCAGATGATTTCTTTTGTTTTGCTGTTGTTCGTAATCCATACGAACGCGTTTTTTCTGCATGGCAGTCAAAATTGCTGCTGCGTGAGCCATTACAGATCAAACCGTACATTGATCATGATTTTACTACGCTGCCAATAACAAGCATCTCTGATATTACTCAAGCTTTTCAAGGTTTTCTAGAGTTCGTCACAAAACATGAGGATACTGAGTATATGGATGTTCACTGGACTCCACAGGGAGATCTTTTACGTCCAGACCTGATCCCATACTCAGAAATAATTCAGATAGAAAACCATGCTCGTTTAAAAGGAGTTTTACAGTCACACCTTGGTCAAACGACCTCATATCCGCTTGATCAATATTCAACCAATAAGAGCCTGATACCATTCAGCTCTGTTTTTTTTACAGATCACTCTATCAGGCTTATCAGAGAGTTTTACGCGGATGATTTTGCACTTTTCAAATACGACACAGAGATGCCTGAAAATAAGAGAACCTTTTCTGGTGCAGAATCTGACGTAATTATAAACGCTGTCCATTTGATTCGTGCTCGCCATCAGCGAATGAATGAAATAAGAAATTATTTGCTTAAAAAAAATGATCGATATGTTGCTGAGCTTCAACAGATTGAACAGAATAATCAGGAATTAGTGGAGGAAATATCAGACCTGAAAATCAAAACAGAAGATCTTGACAATCAAAGAGTTCAAATGAAAAATAAGATAGCTGACAGGGACAATCATCTTACCAAAATGGGAGACCTGTTGGCTGAACGGGAAGAACAGTTAGCTAGAATTCATGGGTCAATACTCTGGAAAATGATAGCACCATTTTTGAGACTGGGATGGATTAAGAAAATAGTGCTGGGAAAGTAAGTGAAACTCGCGTTCTTATTGGTGAGCTTTAAAATATTTCGTGAATTATTTTTGCAGCGTGAAACCAAATTTCTGCAAGCAAGTGGTTTGTTTAACGTTAGTTTCTATTTGTCCTGCTATCGAGATGTTGAAAAGTCAGCAATAACTCCGGCACGACACTATGTTGAATTTGGCGCGGGTCAAAGTTTAGACCCAAATCTCTTGTTTAGCACGTCCTATTGTGTGATGCAGTATCGTGAAGTGTTAAATAAAAACAGCAGTTCTTTAAGACATTATATTGAGTTTGGGGTAGATCAGGCTTGCAATCCCAGACCATTGCTTGATGTCTCCTATTATATTGGACAAAATCCTGGTATGAAATCAGATGGAAGCAATCCCTTGAAGCATTACCTTGATCATGGAGCAATAGAGGGAAGAAAACCCCATCCTCTGTTTGATCGCTACTGTTATTCTATTTCCATACTAGCAACATGACAGCAGGTAAAACTCATGAGTGTTAGAATCTCAGCAGTAGTCTGCACCTATAACAGGGCAAAGTTAGTTGGCCAGGCGATTGACAGCCTGGCAGGCCAGAATTTAGATAAAGACTCTTTTGAAATTATCATAGTTGATAATGGTTCCACTGACTCTACCAAAGATATTGTAGCCCCTAAAATTGAAAAATTGTCAAACGTTCGTTATGTCGTAGAACCCACACTGGGTTTATCACATGCTAGAAATCTGGGATGGAAAAAAGCCCGGGGAAAATATGTGGCATTTCTGGATGATGATGCTATTGCAGATCAATCATGGTTAAAAAATATAATTTCTGCTTTTGAGCGAAACGGGGGGGCAGGCATCGTTGGAGGGAAAATCTCTCCAGTCTGGAGCAAAGAGCCTGAGAAATGGGTTAAAAAAGAGCTACTCGACTCTCTGTCGCTTCTTAATTGGTCGGATGAGGATATTTTTCTGGAACCAGGGCAATGGCTTTGTGGTACTAATATAGCTTATCTCAGAGGACTACTGGAAAAATATTGTGGTTTCTGTCCGACCTTAGGGCGGAAAGGAAACAGTTTAATGTCCAATGAAGAAATCTATTTAAATAAAAGAATCTGATTACCCCTAAAGTTCAGTAACGGAAAAAAAGTAACAGGGTAATC
>CAZLGM010000122.1:0-10201 GCA_964558875.1 uncultured Desulfocapsaceae bacterium | reverse complement strand
ACGCCAAGGCTGGAAAATTCCAGGGTGCCGGTTAGCTGGTAGGTGATGATCATGGCCGGCAGGGCGAGACCGATGGAAGTTCCCAGCAGATACGTCAAATATTTTCTGCCGCCGCCGCGCCCCTCTCTGTCCTGATGGTGGGTGACCAGGGGATAAGTGGAAAGTGAAAGAATTTCATAAAAGAGATAAAGAGTCAGCAGATTACCGGCAAAGGCCACACCGATGGTGGCGGATAAGGCAATGGCAAAAAAACAGAAATATCTGGTTTGGGCATGTTCATTGAGCCCACGCATATAACCGATTGAGTAGGCGGATGTAACAATCCACAGGCTGGATGCCACAAGCCCGAACAGCATGCCGAATCCATCCACTTTCAGACTGATGGATAACCCCGGTAAAATCTGACAGAGAGTATAGGTGTGGGTATTGCCGTCAAGTATCCAGCCGGCCATGGACAGGATCAGGCCGAATTTGATAAATGCCGCCAGAAATGTCCAACCTTCACGGATGTTTGGCCATTTTCCGCAAATTGCGATACAGCCTGCAGCAACGGTCGAGACGAGTATGGCAAGCAGTGGAGTGGCCGATATGAATGGAGGTGCCGGTGTCATTTTCTGGTGTTTTTCTTGTTAGTTTTACCTGAATCCGTGAGCATTCGATAGTGCTGTAGCTTTGCTTGATTTAACTGTCCGATTATAGTGAACTATATCGGACAGTTAAATCAAGCAAAGATGCAGTGCTAGCGGATGCCCCTGAGGGCGAGTTATTCTTTTTGGTTAACATAGTATAATCCAATAGGTTGGAGCTATTTTAAGTGATATCAAATAAATAACATTCTCCGTCACGGGTTCAGGTTATAGTCCTGGTGGAATTGTAAACTGCACCAGTCTCGAAATGATTTCCTTGGTATAGAGACCGATGACAATTAAGGTGATTGCTGTGAGTACCATGGGGACCAGCATTGTAACTGGCGCTTCCTTGACAGCGACCTGCTCTTCGTCTGAATGGTCCTCACCGAAATTTCTGGGAAAATAGCCGATCTCGATGATTTTAAAAAAGATCAGTGCGCTGATCAGGCTTGAGATAAGAAGAGCGGCGACAAAGAGATACTGTCCCTGATTGACGGCTCCCAAAATCAGATACCACTTGGAGAAAAAACCACAGGTAGGCGGTATACCGATGATGGAGAAGGCACCAACAAGAAAAACTACTGCTGTGACCGGCATCTTTTTAAAGATGTTGTCCATAGCGGAAATTTTGGATTTGCCTGTTGTATAGATGACAGCCCCAACCGCCATGAACAGGCAGAGAGTCATCATTGAGTCGGCTAAAATATGATAGATAGCACCGGACAAACCACTGCTGTCTGCCAGCCAGGCCCCTCCAACCATATAACCGATCTCGGCAACAACAATGTAGCAGAGAATGCGCTTGAGGTCTTTCTGTGCCAGTGCGGAAATCGAACCAACCAGTATGGCACCACAGGCCAACCAGACGACCAGTTGGTCATATTGGAGAATCTTGAAAATGTAATCGGCTGAAAAGACGGAAAACATCAACCGGATCATCACATATACGGAGACCTTAGTCATTAGAGGGGCGATCAGACAACTTGTGGTCGTCGAGGCATAGGTATAGGCGTTGGGCAGCCATCCGTGCAGGGGAAAGAAACCCATTTTGATCCACATGCCAATGATGATCAGAATAAAGCCGATGCGAATCGATGGAGACTGAAGAAGAGATTCACTCTTCAGCATGACGGAAAGATCGGCCATGTTCAGTGAACCGGTTTTGATGTAGAGATAACCGACGCCCAACAGGTAAAAACAGGCGCCGATGGTGCCCATGATGATATATTTAAATGTTGAATAGTAGGCCAGACCTCTTCCCCTGGCGAGCAGGGCATAGCTGGAAAGCGCCGATATCTCGAGCAGGACGTAAAGGTTGAAGGCATCCCCTGTAGCCACCATGCCGAGAAGGCCGCTGACCAGCAACAGGTAGAGGGTATAGTAATGATGAATCCGATCAGGAATTTCTTCCTGTACCGTTCGAAGAGAGTAAATGGCGGTCAGCAGCGCACTGCAGGAAACAAGTACCATAACCATACCGCTGAGATGATCGATAACCAGCTCGATTCCAAACGGCGGCTTCCAATCGCCCAGATGATAATGGATGGGATTACCGGTCTGCACTACCTGGAGAAGCGTGCCGATTGAAGCCAGAGCTGAGAGCACCATGCAGCCGACCACCATCAGATAGGAAGCCGTCTTGCTTTTTGCCGTCAGCAGGTTGATTAACAACGATCCCAGCAGCGGAATAGCAAGGGTAAGGATTGGCAGTTGGTCTTGTATCATCCTGATTCCGTGACAACAGTAATTGTTCTAACGATCAAGGCCTTGTTAAAAGTCATACTTGTTCATTTAAGTTTTTTTCAAGTACTACCCTGGACATTCGATAGTGCTGTAGCTTTGTTTGATTTTACCTTTCGACTATAGTTAGAGCTATGTCGTAAGGTAAAATCAAACAAAGATGCAGTGCTAGCGGATGTCCTTGTAATCCAAATCATTCCTGCAGGCTCTCTAGTATCTCGTCTTCAATGGTATCGTGTACCCGATACACTTTCTGCAGAACCGACAGGGCAACACCCAGCGTGGAAACACCGACAACAATAGCTGTCAGCATCAGAACATGCGGCAGCGGGTTGGCATACTGAGCGGCTTCAATAACAACATGTTCAGCATGACCATGTCCGTGACCATGTTCAATAATAGGTATGGTGGCACCTTTCTTTTCGCCGATGGAGACAAAAAATAAAATGATGGCTGTCTGAAAAATTGACATGCCGATGATTTTCTTCATCAGGTTGTTTTTACCGATCATGCCGTAGAGCCCAATCAGCACGAGGAACAAAGAGGCCCAGTAGTTATAGTTGGCAATGATAAATGGCAGCAGATCTTTCATAATTAGAGCCCCTCGTCAAGATCGCCGCTGGAAGAAAGGTCGCTGTAAAGCGAGAACATGATGGCCATGACGGTAATGGCCACTCCGATTTCGACGCCAAGCATACCGTGGGAATGTGCCTCAACTTCAGTAATACCGAGAAGTTTGGCCCAGGCTGCATAGGCAAGAAAGTTGCGACCAAGGAAAAGACAGACGACTCCGATACCGGCATAGATAAGAACACCGATTACACTGAGCAACAGCACAGTATTTTCCTTAAACCGTTTGAGAACGGTTTCTAGATCATAGGCCAGGGCTAAAAGGATAAAGCTTGCTCCAAAGATGACACCGCCCTGGAACCCGCCGCCAGGACTGTGGTGGCCATGGGCAACAACATACAGGGAGAAAATTTGCATGATAGGCGCCAGGAGCCGGGCTGCCGATTGCAGAATGATATCCGCGCCATGCCTGTCCGGGCGGGGCTTGATGACCTTCCCCTTCCTGCGCGGGGTACGGCGTATGACAATCAGCACCGTGATACCGGCACAAAAAATAACAACCAGTTCAAACATGGTGTCATACCCACGATAATCGGCAAGCACAGCAGTGACCAGGTTGGGTACGGAGGTTTCTTCCATCGACTTCTCTATAAAGTGAGGAGAAAGATAGGTTGATGCCGGCGAATTTGGATCAGCCCAATCAGGTAAATCTACGACTGCCGGAATCAGAAGAAGACCAACACCAATGGTTATAAGAAGAGCCAGTTGCTTCATATTGTTTTATCTGTTATCGAAATGATCTAATCCTTTGATTTTCGTTTTATGTGGAGTGCGGTCCCAAGTATAAGTACCGTGCTGACACCAGCGCCGACTGCTGCTTCGGTAAAGGCAACATCTACTGCCAGCATTTCGGTCCAGATTAAACAGATTAAAAAACTGTATGCTCCGAGAACGACTGCTGCCGCCAGTAGGTCTTTGAGGCATAACGCGGTAATGGCACAGATAACCAGCATGAGCAGTAAAAGAACATCAAACTGCCATAAAAAACCCGGATCCAGGCTACTCATTGAGTTTCTTCTCCTTCCGTATCTTTTTGCTGATCTTGCTTCTTCTTTGTCCAGTGCTTGACCCCTGCCTCAAAACCGGCATCCATAATGGCATGGGTTGCCGTCGGGCTGGCCAGAAACACAAACAGAACAATGGACATGATCTTCAGACTGACCAGGATGTTATCCAGGCTGAAATGATGAAGATGAAAAAGGGCAAGACCGGTCAGCAGTAGAACAGTGGACAGAGTGTCTCCCTTTCCTGCCGCATGCATTCGGCTGTAGAAATCGGGAAACCGGATAAGTCCCACAGATGTGCCAAAGAAGAAGAAAAGACCAATAAGCATCAGTGTGATAATCAATCCGTTGAGCATCATGAATCCTCTTCGACTCCCATCTGTTTATGTCGCTGAAAAAACCTGGCAGCTGCCAATGATGCAATAAAATTTAAAAGAGCGTAGGCAATAGCAATATCGACAAACATTTCCACTCTGCCGTAAATTGTCCCTATAAGGATGATCAAAATCGTTGTTTTAGTGCCGATGACATTCACACCCAGGATCCTGGATATAACCGTCGGACCGCGTACAATACGGTAGAGAGGCATGAACATCAGGATCAGCAGAACGATGCCGACGATAATAAAAAACTGTTCCATGGGCTCATTTCCTGAAACGATATGCATTATCCCGCGCCTCCCTCAAAAACGTGGGCAATTCGTCTTTCCATTTCACTCATTGAGTCATCCCCAATGAGGTCTCCTGCCGCTGCATGACTGATAGCATGGACATAAAAGGTCGAGCCGTCAATACGTATGGTGACGGTACCTGGCGTTAACGTAATCGAATTGGCAAGCACAAACTTGGCAAAATCAGTTTTCAGTGAAGTTGTAAACGTGAAAATATGGGGATCGAGGCTTTTCTCCATTTTCGTGGGAGAGATGGCAAGGCCGATCACGTGAAGGTTGGCAAGCAGTATCTGATAGAGGAGCCAAAAACTGTATCCGAGAAAACGGACACTTTCAGTAATACGTTCAACAAATCCTTTCTTGCGATCGTTGAACAGCAGGTCGCTTGATATGACTGCAACAATGAGGCAGGAAACAGCACCTAACGCAAGGTGGAAAAGGTCGAACTTGCCGGAAAACAGTATCCAGCTTCCAAAGAGAATGATGAATGTGGCAATGGAGAACATTGGCAATTTACATCAAGCAGAGTGGAAAAATGGTTTTCGTAAACAGCACCATTTAAAACATACAGAGTTGTTGATGTCAACTATTTGTTCCGTAATATCAGCAAGTTTCACTTTTCCTGAACGCTTCGTTAAGAAAAAATGAACAGATAAAGCCAGAGTCTGCAACTGAAATTCTTTCTGTTGTCGGCTGGATTCGTGCCATAGTGCCTCTTCAGAAACGGCTTTCAGCAGAACTCTTCGATGCGTAGAGAATTTATCCTCGGAATATCTGTTATGTGGTTGTGGTAAATTTTCTTCTACACCTCGATTGAGAAAAAAATCTCGTTTCTGGATAGACACTAATTCTGCAAACTGTGCCTACTTTTACGAAACTAACTGAAAGAGATGGCCTGTAGTTGAAACAGCTAATCCACCTCAGTTTGTTACCGTGTTTTTTGGATCACAAGGACGGCACAATGAGCCTGACCAATAACTTTCTCAGTAACATGACCCATCAACAGTTTGCTGAGCCCAGTTCCATGTCCACCGACAATAATCATATCAACATTCTTTTTCTTGGCCGTTTTGGTGATGATATCCGTGGGCCTGCCTACCTTTGCCACCGGGATGCATGGAATGTCGATCCCTCTCTTGACCATTTTTTTGCAGACTGTTTTGACAAGGTCTTTGGAAGCAGAGAACTTTGATTTTCCAGTCGCTACAGATACCACATAGATTTCTTTGAGGGTCGAACAGCTCAAACTCATGCTGATAGCTTCTTTGGTGGCCATCTTGCTGAGTTTCGAACCATCCAGAGCCAGTAGGATTTTTTCACCGGATATAGAAAAGTCTTCAGGAACCACAAGAACCTGGGGAAAACCGTGACCAATAACTTTTGAGGTCATCGAACCAACGAGCAGTTTCAGCAGTCCTTTGCGTCCATGCCGCCCCATGATGATGAGATCGGCTTTATGTTTATACGCTAGATCAACAATCGTTTTATCCGGCTGATAGGATTCTTTTACGACAACCTTGCATTTAATCTTGTTGTCGGCAGCCATTTTTTTGATTTTGTCAAGATAATCATTGATCTCCATCCGAATAGAAGATGAGGTGGAGTGAGCTGAAGTGGCTGCTTCCGATTCGATACCGATAACACTGATAACAACAAGTTTTGAGTCGCAGGCTTGTGCGAAAAATATAGCCTCCTGAACGGCGCCGTCACAGTAGCTGGAACCGTCGACTGCAAGAGCAATAATGTCGACGTCGCCGATCAAGTTTGTTTTTTTGTCTTTTGCCATTTTCTACTCCGTCTTGACCATTTGAAAAATAAGGAGATCATACACATCATATTTGGTAAGAGCCATAAAAAATTAGTAGCCTGTGATGAATACCAGACAGTTTATTAAAAAAAATGAGGTGATTAAATTAATTCTTTTTTTTATTTGACTAAGCCTTTTTTCTCGTTATAAAATGAATGGTCATTCATTTGGCGTCGTGAATCTCCGGGAAAAATTGATGAGGGTGGGGAAACTTTCACTATCCTGAGAGTAATCTGGATTCAATGGCAGGCCCAACTTTTGACCAGTCGACGCATTGACGATTGAATCCTTTGGGGAAGATTAGCGGGCACCCAAAAGCGGCATCGTCTATATAGAAGTGTCCAAAAGGCTTCGGACTGTTACTCCACCTGAGCTGATCAGGGTTTTTATTAATTCCGAAAAGGACTATTCGGTTCTTGTTGAGATAGCGTAAAGCGTCATTTAAGACATCGCCATAGTATTGACCGTTGGAACGGACAGTAAAGAGAATGATTTTACCTCCATGTTGATGTAATCGTTGAAGCCATTTAACGGCACCCGGAACAGGTTTGCCGATTTCCGGAAAGGCGTGGTCAACGATTGTCCCATCAAAGTCTACACATAAATACATAATTTCTCACAATATTTACTTGGGTAATAAATGAGTATTCGCTCTTATCAATTTACGACTATTGGTGATAAGGGGAGTAAAGTGAAGGGCTGATAAGTGTAAAAGTAAACGTAAGAGTTATTGATAATTATGCAAGCAACCTATTTCCTGTCCACCTGAAAAGATCAGTTTGATTTGCTCGACTGAGCGACTAAATTAACTGGAACGCATCCAGGAGAAAGGTGTTTATCAATATCGATTTACCAGAAGAAGGGAGTAGGGAGCAGGCGGTATAAAGAGTTTTTACCGATCAGACTTTTCTGTAAACTAACAGATCAGGGGACTATTCAATAAAAGCACTGTTGGCGTGAGCAACAAAGCCCCACTGTTATGAGAAATATTTATATTCATACTCACAACTGTTTGTAAATTAATGGAAGGCTGAGTGAAGAAATCAACACTGGAAAAGACGGTTCTTGTCCTTACAATTTGTTTGATTGTTCTTTTATTAGCAGTCTTTCTAATATCTAGAAAAAAGCCGACAACTCCTCTCCCGGATTACGGTGAGATCGTTCAATTTGATCCAAGTCGTGAGGGTGGTCATCTTTTGCCCGGTTTAAATATGCTTATGCAAGGTGAAAGAACCGGACAATCCGTTAAAATTATCACAAACGCTAAGGGCTTTAGGAATGATCGTGAATTTAGCTATGAGGTGCCCGACCACGTTTATAGAATACTCTTTTTAGGAGACTCGTATGTTGACGGTATGAGAACTGACCAGAAGAATACAATCGGGTTTGTTTTAGAAAAACTACTTAATACAGCAATAAAAAATAACATCGATTCAGTATATCATTCTGTTGAAGTCATGATCTCCGGTCATAATAATCCCGCCAATGCGTGGTATTATTATCAGGAGCATGGTTATAAATATAATCCGAACCTTGTTGTTGTCGGAATCACATTGGGTAATGATATAACCTGGCATGGGTATAGGTCGGGAGTTTTACCCATCACAGGTAATGATGGAGTTGTATCCCTTAAACTTGCGTCTGATGCTCAACAAACCGGCACTGGGAGCATTGATCTTCTTTTGCCGTCTGACGCCTATACATCCCAATCAATCATCTGGGAACAAATTGAGAACATAGAGTTTCGAATACGAAAGCTTCTTACAGGTAAATTTTATTTGTTCGGTTATTGTATCCCGCCTCAACTCAGTCCCAAAATAAATGACCGGCACCATGTTTATGGCGCCGGATTCTCCGTCTCTATGGGCCTTTTTTACAGGCCAACTATGCCTGAAATAGAGAAAATGTACATCGATTTCGAGAACGTATTAGCAGGAATAAACAACCGGGTGAAAACTAATGGAAGTGACACGCTATTCGTTTTATTTCCTACCCGGATGCAGATAATAAAAGAGGATTGGGAGCTTCTGACAAGGTTCTATTCATTAGACAAAACAAGATTTGACTTGAACTATCCTAATCAACGGATGTCCAGAATCTGTAAAGAACAGGATTTGCTTTGCCTTGATTTGATTCTGCCGTTCAAACTCCACTATGAAAAGGAAAAAACACATTTATACAGGCCAAGAGGTGATATGCATCTAAATGAAACAGGGCAAAAGCTTGCAGCCGGACTGCTGAGCAACCATATACAGACACTCATCAGAAGAGGACAATTGAAGCGGGATGCTGAAAAGAAGATCCTCGATTTACGCTAACAATTATTGAAATCAGAAAGATATAATGAATGAGGTATGGAAATCGGTGAAGTCTGGGGACATAAACTACTTTTGGTATATATAGACTCTCTACCTTTTAAACCGGCAACTTCCGGGAAGGTGAACAACAGAAACCAGCAGGCACGGTTTTTCATAGATTCAGGCACAAATAAAGAACGACCAGGAAGGAGTCAATTCAACCCCTTTAACCGTAACTGTCAGTCTTTTTTTAGCTTAATAAAGGCACAGAAACCAGGTCGGGGGCCGACTTGTGGATGGTTTCTACAGGTATCAGGACGGCTGGGGTAGATCGTGCAGCGACGGTTGAGACTGTCAAGATAAAGACAATCGCCGTTGGCCATTCGAGAGAGAGTAAATGTTTCTGTCCGTGAGTGGTAATGCTCAACTATCTGTTCTTTTTTTAAACGTCTGGCAATAAATTTAGGATTTTCTTCTAAATCAAATGTATCAATGAGCCCCATACGAACAAGGTCTTTGGTTTTCACCTCCACGGGCATTGTACAACAATTACCGGTGCAATGATTACAGAGCTTTTTCGAATATTTTACCCAGGTGGCAGTGTTGTCAATATCAGTATCTCTGTTTGGTAAATGAAACATAATAGTTAACCGGAAGTCTTAATAAAAAAAATGTAAATCAGTGATGTTTTTAAAAGACTCGTACCTACCATACTTGCAAGTTGAGTGCGATTAAATATTTGGAAAAACAAACTTGCAGGGTTGGGCATACTATTTCTCAACGGGCAGGCAAAATCTGAAGAACAGGACTTTGCAATGCTGATTCCCAAAAATGCTCTCGGTTAAACGTACAAATGACTACCGCTAAAGGTATCATTTGATTTTACTCTTATTAATGATGGGTCTGTTTTAAAACTATGAGTTTTATATCCCGTTCTCCTTAATAGTAGACAACAGTGCAGCTTTATTGATCAATTTAACATATAACAGGTGTCCCACTGTGGATAACTATCTCTGTTGGTATTGATTGCTACCTGGTGTTCTTCGAAAAAAGAGATTTCAAGATAATCGGGAGTGCACTTTGTAGATAACCGATTGTTCTATAAGCAAGTACTCTTCTGTAAATTTCTGTTTTTGAAAACCAGATTTTAATAGAATTTTGTATAAACAACTCCTTACTATTTAAAAGGAATTGAACTAAGTACTTTTTTCTACTGTCAACTTCTTTCCAGTCCATAATTGCATCGGATTTTCCCTGGCATTGAAACCTGGAAAAGAACCATTGTTTTTGCAGGCGTTCTTCAGGTATGTAGTGTTTAACAATTATTTTCGGTGAATAGTATACTCTGAAACCAGCCGCAATAATTCTTTTATCTGATTACCCCCAATCCTCAGCAAGCTTTAATTTTTGTTGAGGAAGAGGAT
>CAZLGM010000121.1:0-10227 GCA_964558875.1 uncultured Desulfocapsaceae bacterium | reverse complement strand
GGTTGTCGACTTTGGCCTCTACTCAAAAAAGATCAACCCTGAAATTGAGGGAATAAGGGAAGATAGCATAAGCGTGCTGGAAGAAAACTATATGAGCAGAGATGAAGCTACAGATCAAATCGTTGAGAATTTGCTTGAGCTCGTTGCCAAAAGGCATGGGAACGAGTTTGTCGCAGAGCATGAAAATGAAATCGTCAAATCAGGAACATTTCTTCTGCAGGCCTATCTCAATAATGTGTGGCCGAAAATGAAAGTGACCTGGGGAACCTATCGTCAGCATCTTGGTCATCAGTTTGATGAAGAAGGTTACGGCTGTTTTCGCTGTCATAACGATGAACATGAGACAAAATTTGGGAAAATCATCAGACAGGATTGTGATTTGTGTCATGATGATCCTGAATAAAAAGAAATCTAGCGGCATTTGTCATCAGTTCAGACGGCGTCAGGTTCAACGTTTTGGGCTGTAAACTATAATCGTCAATGTTCACAGCCAAAATACCGCAGAAGATGGCGATTTCTGGATTGACCTTTGGTGAACAGTTTGTAAACAACACCTTGTTGAACGGCATTAACTATATCCCTCAATGATAAAACAGTTCATGTTGTGCATAAACTGTTCATGAGAAATGCGGGCTAGAACTGTTTAACCGATAGAAAAAGCAATATCAAGCGCCCTGTTGCGTTAATACTGTGTTTGCGATCATTGCCAGTTATTGACAGTCAATATACGTTTAAGGATTCAGGCAATAGGTCAATATGTTCATTATCACATGACAGTTGTCTTGAAGACACCGAATTCATAGAATTCATCAAGTAAATAAAAGGCTGCCCACACTGTAATCTACTGAAATCTAACAAAGAGTGACAACTCGTGACATTCAATTTTTACAGAAATCAGTAATGATCGCAATCCCATACATTATGATACCGAAATTGCCTGAGTTCCCTGCTCGGAGATAGTATAGTTCAAGATGGTCTCTGAGAATATACATGGACCAGGCACAGTGTTTTTGGAGGTAAACAAGAGTTAAAAGCATGTGCTCCAAAGAGAGTACTACTCAAGAAGCATGTTATCAAAATAGGTGAGGATATCGGTATGTGTAACAATTCCGATTATATTTCTGTGTTCCACCTTGTGTTGTCGGTCAAGATTATTCGGTTTTCATCAATTCATTTTTTACAGCCAAACCGATTTTTTCCATTGTATAAGGCTTGTTGATGAAAGCTCCGGCACCCAGAGCCTGCGAGGTCATAACATCGTCTGTTGGCGCCAATCCGCTGGCAATGATCGCTTTCTGGTTTGGATGTATCTTTATCACCTCTTCGTAGGTTTCCCGTCCATTAATCCCATTGGGCATGATCATGTCCAGGATAAGTAAGTCCACAGAGTGCTCTTTCAGGTAACAAATTGCTTCTTCGCCGCTTGAAACCGCTTTGACGGTGTACCCCAGTTTGGACATGATACCGCACGCGATATCCCTCTGGTTTTTTTCGTCATCTACCACCAGTATTGTTTCTCCGTTTCCCAGGTAGTCTTCTAAAGGAACCTTTTCTTTATCAAGGGCCTGCTTATCTCTGGTTACCGGAAAGTAAAGGGTAAAGGAGCTTCCCCGGTCATCACTCTTAATATGAACATACCCACTGTGGTCCTGAACAGTGCTCCATACCACGGCCAGACCCAGGCCCGTGCCGCTTCTTCCCATTTCCTTTTTTGTATAGAACGGTTCAAAAATTCTTTCGAGGTCGTCGGGTGATATTCCGATTCCGCTGTCCGAAATGGTGAGCACCGCGTATTCTCCCTGTTGGACCGTTTCTTGACCGGAGAGCGGCTCATTCAGATAGCGGTTCATGGTCGATACGGTTACCTTTCCCTTTTCCTCTATGGATTCAGAAGCGTTTGAGACCAGATTGAGCAAGCTCTTTTTAATGTGTGTCGGGGAACAGCTGGTGTTCAACAGGTCGGGGTCGAGCCGCATCTCATAAGTGACGTGACGATTCATCGTCTCAATTTTTAAATGTTCTGCAGAGGAAAAGTATTCCTGCACGATGGCGTTCAAACTTAAGACTTCTTTTTTCGTTGCAATCCCCCTTGCAACCGTTAAGAGGTCTGACACAACATCGGCAGCTCGTTTTCCGGATGCCCGGATTTCTTTTATGGGTGCTCGCAAGGGGCTGTCTTCTGGTAAATCCAGTAAAAGCAGATCAGGGTAACTAACGATTCCCAATAGAATGTTATTCAGGTCATGGGCAATACCGCTCGCCATGAGTCCCAGAGATTCCATTTTTTGGGATTTATGGAGCTGATCCTGCAGCCGCCTGCGCTCGGTGACATTTCGGGTCACCCCCAGTATTCCAGTGGGTGATCCGTTTTCATCCCTGATAAATTGCATGGCCACTTCCGTCCAGATAACACTTCCATTCTTGTGATACTGTTCCAGTTCCAGGATACGCGATCTGTTGGGGTCGGCATCGGTGCTCTCTGCCATCAATTCTTCACTCAACACGCGGGTTGCATGTTCCAGCGAAGACGGGAGGAGAATGTCTTCCAGTTTCAATCCCAAGGTCTCCTCGGCGGAATATCCGAGAATTCTTGTGACTGATGGGCTGACATAGGAGAAGGACATGGTTTTCAGATCCAAGACCCATATGTTGTCGGTTATATTATCAGCCAGCAGGCGATATTTCTCCTCGCTATTTTTAAGTGCGATTTCAGCATGCTTTCGCTCTTCAATTTCTCTTTCCAGTTTGTTTTTAGCCTCGATCAAATGCGCCTGCTCATCTTCCAGGCTGTGGGTCAAATCCTTTTCCTTTTCATGACTGGAAACAAGCCCCTTAACCAGAACGGATACAGAAAAAACCGCAATCAGGTTCAACAAAAGAAAATTGGCGACTGCCGCTACCATGGCCGGATTTGATCTGAAAAAGGGAAAGTGTTGTCCGAATTGTCCGGTAGCAATCAACCATCCAATAATTGCCAGTGCGAAGCCGTTAAGAACAATTGCAGCAATCGCAATTTTTGTACCCAGCAGAAGACCGACAAGGATAGTGAAGGTGAATAACCATATCGGACCACCGCTTAAAGGCCCTACATGAACGATAACCATCACACCCACCAGATAAAACATGAGCAAAGAGATCCCTGCGCGGAGTTCATACCTGATTCCTTTGGAGAAAAATAGAAAAAATGAGATAAAATAACCCGCGATATCGAATACGGCCAGGCCCCATACCCTTTCCCTTATCGCCAGAAGGACAGAAGGAACAATGACAATGGAGCCTAAGATCAGAGCAGTGGAGATCATGACAAAGAGAACATTCGCACGCCAGTAGGCGAGGCTGTCCTTATTGCTGGTTGACGGCGGAAGCGTTCGATGGATAAACGATATTCGAAATTTTTGAAAAGCTTCAATTAACGTGTTGTTGAACATCATAATGATTGCTTTCCTTGGACTAAACCTTAACGACTGTAAGGCTCGGCGTGTTTAAAACAGAATCGCTGCTGACCCCCGGGACAAGGAGAATATTATGGCCTTCTGACGCAATGCAGAGTTTCAGCACGAAACGTTTTGCTAGCGAAACAGAATCCCCCTTTTCTTCCGGTTTCACTGTTAATGGGATGGCACTCAACAGGAGGTTTGCAATGCGGTTCGATTTGCAGCCAGTTAAAAGACCGAGGACAGTGGCTTCGGGTCTTGATAAGCTCATGGCAGCCGGAGAACGATCCTTGAGGGATATGATGATGGCCCGCACGAGGAGGTCCCGTGACAGTTGTGCCATCGATTCAGCCAGGGTGTCTTCTATTGGAAACTGCCCTTCTGTCTCGCTGACAGGGTGATGGGAAATTGCTTTTACCCTCTTTCCCATACGGGTAAAACCGAGATGCTTAACCAGGTAATAGGGGCCTGTTGAATCAAAACGAGGTAAATAAAAGATAATAGAACTGTCGAACCGTGACTCATCCAACCCTGAGAACTCCCCTCTTCCATTATCAAGCATGGAAGGTCTCTTAACATCTTGAGTAAAACTACAATCCTGACAATTTATTGTCAACACGGTTCTATAAAATCATACGGAAAACCTTACTGGATAAGGATTGTATTATCTCTCCAAGAGTTTATATCGACGGGGAGGTTTGGCACCTCGATGTCGGCTCATCACATCCTGTTGGCTTGCGCTGCTCCCAAGGATTCGGCTGTTTGATAATTGAAGAGGACGAGACTGGGTTTAAAAATATGTGTACCAAAGGCTGTACTACTCAGGAAGCATATTATAAAAATAGGTAAGGATATCGGTACGTGTAACAATCCCGATTATTTCTCCCTCGTGTTCCACCGGCAGATGGCCAATGTTTTTTGATACCATTAGTTGGGCTGCTTCTGCAGGCTCAATGTGGGGTGGTATGGTTTGAACTTTTCTGACCATAAACGCTTTAACCGGGCTTTTCCATTGCCTGTTCTGCTTCAGTTTCTTGAAATCCCAGAGAACGATTATACCTTCAAGGTTGTGTTCGGTTCCCACCAGAACGCCACGGATTTTCTGCTTTCCCATTAAATTATGAACCTTTCTCATGGTGGTATCACCACTGACCATGGTTACGGGATAGGACATAATGTCTGCAATCTGTATGGCGCTGATTTTACTGTCTTCAAGAAGCAGGGTAATGCTCTCTTTGATCTGTTGAGGTGTCAGGGATGACGTTTTGACTGTGGCCGATGCTGCTCTTGAGTGACCTCCCCCTCCGATTTGCTCCAGGATGCTGCCAACATTAATGCGGTCAGTACCGCTTCTCCCAATCACGGTGCTGGAATGTTCGTCATTGATAAAGATAGCAAAGACCGCTTCGGTATTAATGAGCTTTCGATACATGTTGACTACTGTGGAAAGCATTGGGACCTTATGCCTGAGTTTGGTAATATTGAAACCAATAGTGGCGCGCTTGTGGGTTATTTTTTCTGTGTTTTCAAGGAGAGCGAAAAGAATATCCTTCTGGGTTTCCTCATAAGGTGGATTGAGAAAGACAGAAGCAACATTTAAATCTGCACCATTGGCAAGAAGGAAGGCAGCAGCATAGGCATCGCCTGGCCTGGTACCCGGATATGTCAGGTGGCCGGTGTCCTCGTAAAGCCCAATAAGCAGAACAGTTGAGTCCAGTGGGCTAAGAGACATGTTGCGGCGGATCATCTCTCGAACCATCAGACTAACGGTCGCTCCCGCAGGTTCAATACATGACCAGGAGCATTGGATATCACCATCACCATCGTGATGGTCCCACACATGGATATCAAGGTCCTGGCGTTTTCTCAACCCCTCCATCCGGTCAAGCCTTCGCCACTGATTAGTATCCACAACAATCAGCCGGGTAACGTGATCAAGGTCAATTTCACCGGGAAGGACAATTGAAAATGCTGTTTTATGGGTAGAGAGAAAACGTTCGACATTTTTATTGACCATTTTGGGTATGACACCCGTAGCCCCAGGGTAAAGTAACGTTCCTGCTATGATTGAGGCAAGCGCATCGAAGTCGGTGTTTTTATGTGTCGTAATAATATCCATAGAACAGTATTTGTCTGTTATTTCAACTATTATGCTTATGTTTTCGGGCTCACACAACCTGTTTCAACCTCTTGAGCAGCCTGTCAACATTTTCGACGCGGGCTGTTTGGCCCACTAGTCCAATGGCAATATTTTACCTGCTAGAATACCCAGACCATCACCAATTTCAATGTCAAATTCCTGGCTAAGGTAAAGGAGTCCCCATTAAGAGGCCCCAATTATCAGCTTTTATTTATGATTTTTTAAAGTCACAAAGTTGACAATCTGCTGAACCGGTCACACAGGATGGACTGTACACATTTCCCAAATACAGGGATTGAAAACGATCTTTTGAAGTTTTATGAGATGAAACTGGACTTGGGAGTTAAACCATGATAAGCAAAAACATCCTATTGTCGACTGTTTCTGAATATATGAGAGTCCATCGAAAGTAAAGTCCATTTGACCATTAGATAGAAAAGGAGATACATTTTCATGGAGAATTCTATTTTTCCAGGCTGGCTCAGCCAATGGATGACAACACACGATGTTCCCCTGTGGGGTGCTGCCAATCTGAAGGAGTTCAATACTCCCAAGGATGAAAAGGGAATCCCCTACCCTCGCGCCATCTCTATGGTTTTTCAGATGAACCCTGAAATCATGGCTTCAATCCAGGATGGCCCCAATAAGCCTTATGCCGATGAGTATCAGCGGGTCAATAACCGTATCAATGAAATCTCACAAGCCCTGTCGGCAGAGCTGAACAGCAGAGGATATCAATCCCAACCACTTGCCGCCTCCAGTCGCACCGATACAGTGAATATCAAGGGGGACTTTCCCCAGAAGACTGCGGCCACCCGGGCAGGTTTAGGCTGGATCGGCCGTCATTGTCAACTCATCACCCGGCCCTTCGGTTCCTGGGTCAGGTTGGGAACCGTGTTCACCCGTATGGAACTTCCCTGTGGTCCGCCCATGGACAAAAGCTATTGCGGTCGCTGCCGGATTTGCGTGAAGGCCTGCCCTGCCGGTGCCCTGAAAGGCGCTTCCTGGTCTGCGGGATTGGAACGTCATGAAATCATTGATGTGAAAGCATGTGACAAGTGGAAAAAGGAAAACTATTTTCAGTTTCACAAAGGGCACAACTGCGGCATCTGTTCAGCCGTCTGTCCACATGGGTTGAAACTGGTGAACAGGAAAGGTTCATGATTACGACTTCAACATCTACCCTTAAGCTGCTTGCCGCCCTGGTCTGGTGCTGCGGTGTTGTGGTTCTTGGTATTAAAAGCACAAAACTCTTCTTCGCCTCAAAGGTCTCCGGGGCACATCCGGCCCTGCTCGCCGCTGCCGTTTCAACGGCAATAATCGTCGGCTGGATTAAAGGAAGGACCATGTTCTCAATGATATGCCTGAGGAATCTTCAGCGGATAGACAGTTTGGAGCAGCCGAAGATTCACCAATTTTACCGCCCCCGCTTTTTTCTCTTTCTAGCTCTGATGATTACTACCGGAGTAACCCTTGGACGAATGGCTCAAACCAATACGTATTTTCTGCTTGGGTTGGCAACCCTCGAGCTCTCGGTGGGAACCGCTCTTTTTGTTAGCAGTTTCAACTTTCTCAAACAATACGACCGGTGAGCTGATCCTGTGGACAACTTTGTGATAATTGTTGCTCTGCTGCTCATCGGCATGCTGCTCAAACGGATTCACGTTTTTCATGCTGAAACCGGTAATGTCCTCAACCTTTTTGTTATTTACATTTCCCTGCCTGCCCTCATTCTCTTAAAGGTTCCTGAACTGGAATTCTCACAAGATATCCTCATCATCGCTATTATGCCGTGGGCCATGCTGGTCTTTTCCGCCGGCCTGGTTATATGTTTTTCAAAGATTTTCAGATGGGGCCGCTCAACAACCGGCTGTCTTTTACTTGTTGTACCATTGGGAAATACATCTTTTCTCGGTGTCCCGATGGTCGGCACCTTTTTTGGCGAAGACGTTGTTTTGTATGCTCTGCTCTACGATCAACTCGGTTCGTTTCTGGCACTGGCAACTTACGGCTCTTTGATTATCGCACTTTACGGGACAGCAGGAGACAAACCGTCTGTTCAAAGCGTATTGAAAAAAATAATTACTTTTCCACCATTTATCGCCCTGATCCTGGCATTTTGCCTCCGGCCGTTCACCTACCCCCTAGTTGCCGAGAGTATATTATCCACACTTTCAGCAACACTTATCCCACTGGTAATGATCGCAGTGGGTTTTCAACTCAAACTCAGTTTGGACAAACAACAGGCATCACAACTCTCGTTCGGGCTTCTGGTTAAACTGGTGGTCGCCCCATTGACAGCCCTTGCCTGCTGTTACCTTCTAGGGCTTGATGGAATAATTGTTCAGGTAGCAATTTTTGAGGCGGCAATGCCGCCGATGGTTTCCGCCGGTGCTTTGGCAATCCTGGCCAATCTTGCTCCGACCCTGACTGCCGCCCTTGTCGGTATAGGTATTGTGGCAAGCTTTGTTACATTACCTCTTCTGCATCAGCTCTTGTCAATCATCTAAAAAAAAGGTAAATCGGAGGTAAGCCGTCGCAGGCACCCCTTCTTTTCACGGTCGCGGCTCCCCATATAGGACTTATATTATAGCGAGCAGCCACACCTGTAATAATCTGGGGCACTTGTGGCAACTTACCAATGAGATGTATGTAGAAACACAAAGTTACCAATCCTGTGATGGGTTACAATAGGAGTTGTTCTGTTTATTATTCTCAATGAAGTTGAAGTAAAGGATCTGTAATTATGGCCAGTGGAATTTTCGCAATACTTGATGATGTCGCTTTGTTGCTCGATGATGTTGCAGTAATGAGCAAAGTTGCTGCCAAGAAAACAGCCGGACTCCTGGGCGACGATCTGGCTGTGAATGCCGAAAAAGCCACCGGTTTTCATGCCTCCCGGGAGCTGCCGGTTATCTGGGAGATCACCAAAGGGTCAATGATCAACAAGGTCATTATTCTGCCGGTTGCCTTTCTGCTTTCAGCATTTGCCTCCTGGCTCATTGTTCCCATTCTGCTGATCGGCGGTGCCTATTTAAGTTATGAAGGAGCGGAAAAGGTCTACGAGTGGTTTATCGATCATGAAACAAAAAAAGTGGCTGCCCAGGAATCTGCAGATCCCGAGGAAATTGTCAAACGGGAAAGTGCAAAGATCAAATCGGCCATCCGTACCGACTTCATCCTTTCAATCGAAATCATAGTGATCACCCTTGGAACAGTTCTTGACAAGTCACTTACTATTCAAATCATTGTTGTTGGCCTGATTGCCCTTGTTGCCACCGTCGGTGTATACGGACTGGTTGCCCTGCTGGTCCGAATGGATGATGCCGGTATTAGACTTATCGAACGGTCAGCCGAAAAAGAGGGAAGCAGCGAACAATTCATGCTGCGCACTGGAGAACTCCTTGTCGCCTCACTGCCAAAAGTGATCCGGCTGCTGGGTATCGTCGGAACAATCGCCATGCTGCTGGTGGGGGGCGGTATGTTTGTTCACAACATCGAGGCTGTTCATCATGCCCTGATTCTCTTGCCCTCTCTGGCTGCTGACCTCATTGCCGGTTTGCTCGTCGGGGCAGTCCTGCTGATTATCATCCACGTTGGTAAAATGGTGTTAACAACTCGAGATTAGAAATAACTCCCGATCAGCAGTAAACAAGAATTGAGCTTGTTGAAAAACCTTGAAGGCCATATTTCCCGGCAAACCGTCATATCCTGGACTTGTTTCTTTTTTTTATGAGTGTGATAGACTGAAGTGAACCGACATTTCGGTTTGAAAACTATTTGTAATTGATAAAGACGACAACCGGGCAGAAAAAATGGACCACGATAAACTGATTAAAAAAATTGAGGAGCTGCAAAACAGCGAACAGCATTATCGGGCTCTACTCGACGAATCGATGGATCCGACGTTTTCTTTCTTTGATGATGGGACTTACCGTTATGTTAACAAGGCGTTTGCCAATGGAGTACGCAAATCAACCGATGAGATTATCGGCAGGACAATCTGGGACGTCTTTGAAAAGGAGGAAGCCGATAAACGGTTTGCCGTTGTGAAGAAGGTGTTCAGCGAAGGCAAGACTGTGGAAATCGAGGTCAGAGTTCCACTGCCTACTGGAGATACCTACTATCTCACCACCGCAAAACCGATATTTGATGATGCCGGTTCGGTTGAGACCGTCATCTGTACCTCAAAAAATATCACCAAACGCAAACAGGCCGAAATAGCTCTTCAGGAGGAGCATGACAAACTGACTCAAGCGCTGAAGGAAATAAAAGTGCTTTCCGGTTTCTTACCAATCTGTGCCTCCTGTAAAAAAATCCGCGATGACAAGGGTTACTGGAACCAGATCGAAGAATATATCGAACAGCGAACAGACACCCAGTTCAGCCACAGCATCTGCCCGGACTGCTCAAAGAAGATGTACCCCGAACTGGATAACGAATAACAATTATCACTTTCATACCTGCGGAATTTCTTCATAAAAAAACAATTTAGCTGATCGTTTCTTGCTATCTCTTCACTGAATCGTTTAGTATGTTTAGGATTACTTGAATATAGTACGTCTTTCTTCCACCTGGATGCTCCCCTGCTTATAAATATAAATTAATGATACCCACCGGGACGATTTCCATTCTTTTCATTTTTACCTGTTC
>CAZLGM010000120.1:0-10255 GCA_964558875.1 uncultured Desulfocapsaceae bacterium | reverse complement strand
CTTAAAAATGACCAGTTTAAAAAGTTCGTGTTCCGAGCCGCTTTTGTCTTGCTCAATTTCTTTGAGCAATTGACTGTAATTTAGTGGGGTTATGTTATCAATTTGCCAGTTTACGATCGGAGCTAGAATATCATCGTCAGCAGTTCGATTGTGTTGATCAATGGCATTAATTATTTCCCGGGTGTACAGCCGGTAACCGCTTGGCCAGACATGGCTGTTATCCTTAAACAGATTGAAACCCGAAATACCATCAGAGACAAACTGTACAAATCTCTTTTCAACATCAGCCACAACGATTTTTTCCTGTTTGACAATTTGACGGATAAGGTCGTTTCTCACCGGAGGGCAGGAGAAGGGAAACTTGGTTGAGTTGAGCTCGCTTCTGTAAAATCCGTAAGCAGCATCATACTGCTCCTTCTTTTCATGAAGTTTTCCGCGTAGATAATCGACAAATGACCCTAAACCCTCTTGAGATTCCAATGATTGGGCCATCTTCTCCACCAGGAGATCATCCCCAAAATGAAAATAGAGCAGATTGAATACCAGAGCCTTCAACGGCACAAGGCCATCACCGAGATGATTATAATATTGATAATTAACCGGTAAGGTACAGATGACTGCAGGCACATTGTTCTTATGCATTGCACCAAACAATCCACGCAGATTATCCTCGTAGTATTTATTGGCGTCTTTGAGGTTATCTATATTTACCGGTGGATAAAGTAGATCCATCAAAACACTGAAGAGCTTGGATTTAGCCAATACACTTTGATACCGAAACCGGTTCACCTTCCTCGTTGTATGGAACTCATTGTTGCCGACGATGATAATAACCAGATCCGGTTCGTAATGGACAATTTCCTCGCCTATCAATCTGGTCCGATAGGCATCATAAGCACCCATACCGCAGTTGACTATTTCAAAAGAAGTACCGTGGAAAATCCTGCCCAGCTCCTCTTTAAGGACAGGAATATTGAATTGCTGAGCGGTCGACTCTCCAATTATGAAGATTCTTTTTGTCTGTGCCCTTTTGGTCTCGCTAAAAACTTGCTTTTCCATCCGAGGCCGGGAAGATTCATAAACAACTTTGCCACCGACCGTTTTTTTACGAAAAACCTTTTTATAAATATCCAGATAATTATAATTGAATTGTGGGTTCATCGCATCAGGAGATCCTCTCCATGCAATCTGCAGGATGATCTCACTGAGAAGTGCAGCAACAACAAGGCCCAACCAAAGGACAAACAGTTTTCTCCCCATACTCGTTTTCATTCAAGACAACTCCGCTTCTCTTCCCTGAACCTGATTCCAGTCTCTCTTACGAGAATCATCCTGTAACGTGGAACACCACCGAGCTACGATCCCTAACAAAGAACACTACCTGTTTCATGGATAACAGGGCAATATGGGTAACCCACTATTTTGCCCAGAGTAAATACGCTTTAATAAAGGAATCCAGATCACCATCCAGAACTCGCTCCACGTTGCCCGCTTCCTGATCCGTCCGATGATCCTTAATCAACCGATAGGGTTGGAGCACATACGAACGGATCTGGGAGCCCCAACCGATCTCCTTCTTATCTCCGTGGAGTCCCTCCTGCTGCTCCTGCTGCTTCTGTTTTTCCTGCTCATGGAGTTTGGCCATCAGCATCTTCATGGCCATATCTTTATTCCGGTGTTGGGAGCGCTCGTTCTGGCACTGAACAACAATACCTGTGGGCAGGTGGGTGATCCTGATGGCTGAGTCGGTTTTGTTGACATGCTGGCCGCCTGCGCCGCTCGCCCGGTAGGTGTCGATGCGGAGATCTTTCTCATTGATATCCACCTTCACATCATCATCCAGTTCCGGCATCACCATCACCGATGCAAAGGAGGTGTGGCGGCGGCCTGAAGTGTCAAAGGGAGAAATACGGACAAGCCGATGAATCCCTACTTCCGAACGCAGGTGTCCATAGGCGAAACGGCCCTTGACCAGAATGGTCACCGACTTGGTTCCGGCCTCATCTCCTTGGAGAAGATCAAGGATATCGGTTTTAAAACCCTTTTCCTCAGACCAGCGCAGATACATTCTGAGCAGAATATCCACCCAGTCCTGGGCCTCTGTTCCACCGGCCCCGGCGTTTACGGAAAGAATGGCATTGGCTGTGTCATGTTCTCCGGAGAACATGCATTCCAATTCAGCCACGCCGACATGGTCCTCCAGTTCCTGCAGACTGGTCGATACTTCCCTTTCCGCTTCTTTGTCTTTTTCCTCAATGGCCATTTCGAGAAGCAGATCTGTCTCTTCAAGCTCCGACCACTTCTTCTCCCATGATCGAATACTCTCTTTCAGACGACCCAGCTTCTTTTGAACAGCCTGAGCGGACCCGCTGTCGTTCCAGAAATCAGGCGCTAGCGTCTGTTTCTCTAACTGAGCAAGTTCCTCTTTCTTGCCATCTAAGTCAAAGATGCTCCTTCAAGACCAGCATCCGGCCTTTGAGATCGCTGAGCTTCTGTTTTGACAGGGCTGATCCCGCTTCAACTACCATATTATTCTTACTCCTGAAAAGAACAGATCACCTTTTGAGTAAACCTGAAATTTGTCTCAATTCATACTGTGTCCTGAATCCGTGACCAAGATTGTTGTTAGCTTAAACAACAATCTTGGTCACGGATTCAGGAGTTTATAAATGCGGTCGATACTATAATTCTTCTTGCTCTCCTTTGCAAACCGGCACTGTCGTGGATTCAGAATCCTTTCAGGATGACTCTCTGAATTGGCGACGCCTCCTGCTGACAAGTGTTATCAGCCAAGCGAACAGACCGACGGTGAAGCATAGAGGAGCAAAAAGAAAACCAAACCGAACATAGGCTGTTTTTCCATCCGTTAAAACCACCTCATCGCTTTTCTGCCAATTTTGAAAGAGGGGTGATTTATGGCTCAGACGGCCGGCGGGATCAATGAAACCGGAAAAACCCGTATTGGCAACCCGCACGATACTCCGCCTGGTCTCTATGGCCCGCAGTACCGTCATGGCCAGACTATGATGAGGAGCGCTGGTGAAACCGTACCAGGCATCATTGGTCAGGTTGGCAAGAACATTCGCTCCAGCTCCCACCCATTTTCTTGAGATATTCGGGAAAATCGACTCAAAGCAGATCAGGGACCCTACCTTGGCCGGACCGCTGATTATCGGCTGTTCTATTTCTCCGCTTGAAAAACGACCAACCGCTTCGACCAGTGGTTTGACAAAAAACAGGATTTTGACAAATGGGACATATTCACCAAAGGGGACCAGGTGCATTTTAAAGTAGTGGCCGCTGATATCCCCCTTTTCGTCAAACAGGATAGCTGAGTTGTAATACTTCCTTTTTTGTGTGCTGTCCTTATCAGGCGCAACGAACCAGGGCGAGCCGGTAATCAGGTGCTGTTTGTTTTCCCGAACAAACTTTTTCAGTTTTAATGTACCTTCATGATATTTCGGATAAAACGGCAGCGCCGTTTCAGGCCAGGCGATAAATTGTATCTTATTGGAATCGATCAACGAACGGCTCTGATTCAGGTAGCCATCTAAAGTTCTATGCGCCCGCTCCTTGGACCATTTGATCTCCTGGCTGATGTTGCCCTGCACCAGGCCAATCCTTACCGCTGAACTTTCCCGCATCAAGTTGTTGACCTGCTGCCAGCGGACCGTTGAATAGACAGTCACCGCGCCAATCAGCATTGCCGGAAAAATCAGCAGTTTCAACGTTCTGCCCCGCAACCGGCCGCATATCATCAGACTGAGTAAGACGTTGATTAATACAAGCAAAAAGGTGATCCCATGATGCCCTGTTAAATCCGCCACCTGGATAAGCCCAACCTGATTCCAGAGCCCATAACCTGGATCCATCCATGGGAAACCTGTAAACAGAAATGACCTGAGCCAATCCAGGCCGATCCAGAGCGCCGGGATCAGCCAGACACTCAGAGATAAAGGGAAATGGCGAGTAATCTGGTATGAAAAAACACAGAAAAGAGTCAGGATTCCACTCATGGCCAGGACAAGCAGTAGAAAGGCCGGAATGGCAGCCACCAAGGGTAAACCGCCATAATGGCTGATCACATTGATAATCCAATAGAGGAGCAGACAGTAGTGGACCACACCCACGCAAAGGCCGCAGAGAGCTGCCCACCAACTGTTCTTTACGTAATTCAGCCCAATCAGTAAAGGGACCAGCATAACAAAGGTCAACGGCCACAACCCGCCGCTTCCCGGGTAGGCCAGCCACCAGAGGAACGGAGTAAGCAGTGATACAAGAACGGGAAAACGTTCTGCCAGCCGTACCATCAATCCTCTTCCCCATAATTCAGTCTGGTGATCACCACCCACTTGATTTGTCTCGGTGTTGCTGTTTCAACGGTAAAACGAAGTGATTCGATATCAACCTGATCTCCTGTTGCTCCAAGGCGACCTAAGCGGTGGATAAGCATTCCGGCTACCGATTCATAAGGCCCTTCGGGAAGATCGACACCGAACCGTTCTTCAACCTCTTCAACATCGACGACACCTTTTACCCTGACGGATAAATCATCGAGTTCTTCAATGGAGCGCTCCTCCACATCGTATTCGTCATCGATTTCACCGACAATCTCTTCTAAAATATCTTCCAGAGTTATTAATCCGCGGATGGTACCAAATTCATCGGTAACCATTGCCATATGTATTTTTCTCTGCTGAAACTCTCTTAACAGATCGACAATGGGTTTTGATTCCGAAATAAGATAGGCTGGAATCAGAAAGGAACGCAGGTCAACCTCTTCTTCACTGTGCTGGTGACAGATTCTCAGCAGGTCCTTGGCATGAAGAATACCGCTTATGGTATCAGGATTTCCCTGATAAATCGGGATACGGGTAAACCCCTGATCAATAACCACTTCAATCAACTCTTTTATGGGTTGATCAAGGTCATGGCTGACGATATTGGCGGCAGGAGTCATGATCTCAGCAGCTGTTGTATCCCGAAAATCGAAGATCGATTTGATCATCTGCTCTTCAAGTTCGGAAATAAGCCCCTGCTCCTCACCATCTTCCAGCAATTCCTGGATTTCACTTTCCAACTCTTCAGTGGTGTCGGGCGTTCTCCAGGGGGCGATGACAGACAACAACCGTTTAAAGAAACCCTTCTCAATATGTTTTTCTTCCGAACTCATTTCCTACCGCAAATGTTGATTGAATCCTGAACCGGTGACAGAAACCATGGTTATTCTGCACCCTCATCCTGGGGGAAATTTTCTTGAATCAAATCATAAAGGTAGTCGCTTGTTGCCTGGATGACCTGTACACAGTTCTTTCTGGTGGAGTCCGGATCTTTATAGAAAGTCTTTACTGAATCCATGTCCTTCCAGTTGATTTGAGCGATATCAGCGCAATTGTTGCCGCCATACTCCTTGGTGATCTCATCGAACTGACGGACCATTTTATAGCTGATCTTCCACAACAGTTTATGATCTTTATCTTCAGGTGAAGTCTTGCCCAGAGTGTAACCAATAACAGCCAGAGCACCCGACAAAGTACCGCATACCTGACCGGAGCTGCCCATACCGCCGCCGAACGGAGCCATTGCGGCAATCAACTCATCCGGCACATCTCCATCTTCGAATAGTTTGGCGCACGCGCCAACAATGGCCTGGCTTCAATGAAAACGTTTGAGGAACAACTCCTTAGCCTGCTCAGACATTTCCTGCCGGCTCGCATTATTTGACATGTTTCCTCCTGTCTATACTTTTTTTTGAACGGCTCATGAATTCTTATCACTATCAAATATGAATACTCATATTAGTGAGTAGTCGATTTCAAAGTCAAGATGCAAATAGTCGGGAGAAACAAGAGATACCGATTCTCCTGTATATGGTTGAATTACAACACCGGTTTTTATTTTTCTTTTCTATTTATTTTATGACGATTATAGTATGCTATTCGGTTGCTTTTGCAGGGGGGAAAGGCGACCTGATCATTCAGCGTTGAATCCTCATAGACAAAACGATACCAGAGAGTAGTTATTTCTTTTGATATCGACCCATGTAACCTGTCTTTGACCAGGTGTGACGGGGACGTATCAAAGCAGATCAGACAAAGAGGCGCATTTTGCAAGGAAAGGTTCTTATAGCTAACCGTGGTGAAATTGCGATCAGGATCATGAACAGCTGTCGTGATCTTGGCTTGGATTATGTCGTTGTGTATACCGAAGCTGACAAAGACTCGGAACATGTCCAGCAGAACAGAATGGACGGCCCTGACCAGAATGCCTGGAGAATCACCAACTACACCGATCCAAACGACATTTTCGCGGTGGCCGACCATACTAACTGTACTGCTATCCATCCAGGATACGGCTTTTTTTCGGAAGATTTTCGCTTTGCCAGGCGGGCGGCACAAAGAAGTCGGCCACTCACGTTTATCGGCCCGAACTGGGAAGTTATCAAACATCTCGGAGACAAAATCAACACCAAACGGGTTGCCAATGAATTGGGCATTCCCACCATTCCCGGGACCGACAGCCCCATCTATAATGAGATGGATGCCGAAGAGATCGCCAAGGACCTGATGGATGAACAGCTCGCCCAGGGAATTGATGATCCTTCTATTCTGGTGAAAGCCGCTGCCGGTGGTGGTGGCATGGGTATTGAGGAAGTAAATGAAATTGAGCAATTCAGACGCATCTACAGACAGGTGCAAAGCTATGCTAAACGCCAATTCGGTGATGGTGGTGTCCTGATTGAGCAGTGTTTGCGGGACTACAACCACCTGGAAGTGCAGCTTGTCTGTTCCAGGCACCGCGAGCGTGTCCATTTCAGCTCCAGGAACTGCACCATCCAGTCGACCGGTCGTCAGAAACGGGTGGAAGCGGCGCCCGGTTTTGATAAATCGTGCTTTAATTATGATTTTGATGAGCAGCATGTTTTAAAGCAGATTGTCGATTACTCTCTGAAGCTGGCCGAACATGTCAATTATGATAACGTCGGCACCTGGGAGTGGATTGTTTCCCGCTCAGGCCACCCTTATCTGCTGGAGGTAAACACCCGTATCCAGGTGGAAAACGACGTATCCGCCCGGATCAGTTACCTCGATGACAAACACCCGAATCTGATCAAAGAACAGATCAGGATGGCGCTGGGTGAAGAAATGGGATACAGCCAGGATGACATTGAATTCAAGGGAGCATCAATAGAGCTGCGCATCGTGGCGGAGGATACCGGTAGAGGCTTTGCGCCCTGGATCGGTAAAATCACAAAGTTCTCTTTTCCCAACCATGACTGGTCTGTTGTTTATTCACATGTCCCCTACGACAGAGAATATCCAATCCCAAGTGATTTTGATCCCAACCTTGCTCTGGCTCTGGTCTGGGGAAAAGATATGGACGAGGCTAAAAAGCGGGCAGACAAATTTATCAGGCAGACAACAATACAAGGAGAAAACTCGGCTGGAGAACCGATTATCACCAACCTGGACTATCTCAAGGAAAACCTGGATCGTTTACTCGTGTTTTGAGTACTTTGCCCTCCATCAGAATATCAATAAACCAAACGTGTTAATGACGACACATTGAGTGGTTGAAATTATACAAATTGCCGGATGACTGATTTACAAAAAAAATTACTAAAGATAGAAGAGAGGATTGACTATCTGATCCACATCAAGGACTCCACCGAATGGGGTAATCTCGAGGGGTTTAAACACAACTGTGAGGATCTGAACCAATCCATTTACGACTACTCCGAAAAAGAACTGGCTGGAGCCATCAAGAAACTCGATGATTCCATCACCTTTTTAGAGGACCGCGCCGAAGAACAGCTCACTCCCATGGAGCGGGTTAGAATTGTCCGTTCGAACCAACGATTCACTCTAACCGACATTCTGGAAAACGTTTACGAGGATTATACCGAACTTGGCGGTCATGAAGATGCCAATATCGATCCGGCAATGATCTGCGCCAAGGCAACCATTGTCAGACGAATTAAAAATAAACCGTATACGGCATCGGTCATGGTCATCGGGCAGGAGTGCGGTCACGGTGAGGAGTACCGTAACGGCGGTTCGTGTAAACCATGGGGTAACGAGAAAGCCATGCGCTATATGAAGGTGGCCGAGACTGAAGGAATCCCCATCCATTTCTACATCTTTACTCCCGGCTCTTTCCCGGTGGAAGAGTATCCGGGTGCGGCCCAGCAGATCGCGCGTAACATTTATACAATGACCAAGCTGCGGGTCCCAATGATTTCAGTGATTTCAGAAGGCGGCTCCGGTGGTGCCGAGGCTGTTGGCCTCTCCGATTTCAGGTTGATGCTGACCCATGGTTATTATTCAGTCATATCTCCGGAAGGAGCGGCTGCCATCGAAGGAAAAGTGAGAGAAGGTGAAAAGGTCCCCAAAGAGCTTATCGAGGTGTGTGCAGAACGGCTCAAATTGACCGCCGAGGACAACCTTGAGTTGGGCACAATCAACCGGATTATCAAGGAACCGCCGCTGGGAGCTAAACGTGACGATTTTGCCTTCTTTTCCAAGTTAAGAGCCGAAGTGGTTCGGGCAACTGACAAGGTTGTGTTGTCGTCAAAGAGCTTTCAGACCATCCGGGCCAAAGAAATCCGGCGGCGCAAACACAAACCAGACACCCAGGAACTCAAAGTGGATATTCCCTGGGATCTGAATAAATCGGAAATTAACCGGCTGTTGAAGCTCCGCTCAAAAAAATACCGCTACATGGCTATTCGCGGGTTTTCAGGGCAGCCTACGGCTTTTGCCAGCGCTTACAATATTACCAAAGAGAGGCTGGAAAAAGGCTATTATACCTTCCGTTACGATGTCCTCAAGAAACAGCAGAAACAACTGCAGAAAGCACTCAAAGACATGTCGGGAGAAGGCTCCGTTCTGTTGCAGAGGGTTACCGGCCAACTAAGTAAGGCCCTGGATTTCCTTGCAAAGCAGCGGGAGAAAAAGCCCAAGGCTCAGATCACCTATGCGGGTAGAAAAATACCTGCCCCGGCTAACAGATCGGCTGAAGCACGAGACCCCCTTGAACTGACCGACACATACACCAGTCCTTTGGCCAATGAAGACCGGACCGTCAGTTGTCCCAATGCGAACAAGTACGGTTGTAAGGATCTCTGGCTGCCCGATCTGTACGGTGAGTTCTGCGGTGTCTGCGAAAATTGCGGTCACCATTTTCCACTGGAACACATGTGGTATCTGGAAAACATATTTAATCCCGGATCAATAGCGGAATTTAATTTGAGTTTCACATCTGAGAATCCACTCAGGTACGCAGGTTTCTCAAAACGTCTGCAACTGGCCAAAGATAAAACCGGAAAACAATCCGGGAATTTAACATTTCACGCCAGAATCAACGATATTCAGATTGTTGTCTCTATGCTCTACTCCGATTTCAGAAACGGTACTGTCGGTTCTGCTGAAGGAGAGAAATTTGTCCAGGCCTGTGACATGGCAAAACGTAAAAAACGCCCACTGCTTTCCTATGTCCATACGACCGGCGGCATCAGAATCCAGGAAGGAACCCTGGGAGTCATCCAGATGTCCAAGTGTACCATGGCCGTGCGCGAATATATCGATGCCGGCGGACTTTATATTGTTGTGTATGACAATAACTCGTATGCCGGGCCGGTGGCCTCCTTTCTCGGCTGCTCGCCTTATCAATTCGCCATCCAATCCTCCCGCGTTGGTTTCGCCGGCCCGCGTGTCATCAGAGAAACAACAGGTATTGATATTCCACCGGATTATCATATGGCTGTCAATGCACTCAAAAGAGGACAGATTCAGGGCATATGGGACAGAAGAGATTTCAGGCGGAATCTGTATCACGCCTTACGTACCATGGGCAGCCCGGGTCTGTATCACCGATAGGAAAGCGTTATCAACGCTATAATCACTGACAGCAATTTGAACCGGGAAAAATAAGTTATGTTTTTTTTATAGTTTTGAACAGGCAAATATAGAAAAACAAAACAGTCGTTTTTTTTTGTTACATATTGTAGGTATAGGCAACTCAACCGCTTGGTTGAAAAATCTTAGGCTATTTGATCAAGACAGAGTATAAAAAGCAGTAGTTACCCTGAGATATGCTGAGTACCTTTTCTTAACGGTGACACAGAAATTTTGCCAGCCTATATAATCAAAAACGACTGCTTGTTAGTTTGGCAAGAGAACTTATAGTTTTAACAATATGATACTGTTGAATACAACCTGGCAATATAATCCCCACCTTTGCGATTAAATTCTCA
>CAZLGM010000119.1:3747-10290 GCA_964558875.1 uncultured Desulfocapsaceae bacterium | reverse complement strand
CGGCTGCCTGCTCATCTTTGATATAGTCTTGTGCCAGAGAAGGGTCTACCATGAGTGTATGTTTGGCAATATAGTCCTTAATCAGAGCCTCAGGGATTTCGACCTTGGCCTGTTTACCGCCACCACAACTGATGGTTCCTGCCAGAAAAAATAATGCAGCCAAAATTGTTCCCAGTTTTACGATGCTGTTTTTTACCTTCATTTCTTTCTGTTCTCCTTTTGTGGATTCACATTCGTTTCTCAAAATGACAAACAAATGATGTGTTTGTACCAAAATCTCGTAGTTTCGTCATAGGATGCATCAGATCGAAAAGGTATGCTGTTGCAATGAATAGACAGCAAAATTAAAAACAAAAACCGGGTGATGAAACCCTTTTCCATCAGGCGAAATACAACAGGATTAAGGCTGAGTATTTATACCTAAGCAAATATTTAGAGTAAGACATGGCATGATCACATATGTTTCCCCATCTGTCAAAGAAAAACATACATACTTTTATGGCATAAATGACATTTCGATCCAATGTAATACCATTAAACAATTGCCCCACAGAAAGTCCTCCCGGACGAGTTATCTACTTCCTTTCAGGCTAGATTCTTTATAAGCAATACTCGTCGACCTGGTTCCGGACCGTGATTTCGATAGCAAAAACGTCTATTCTATTGTATTGATGTTTTTCGTGTGGGGATGGCTTGGCAGGTTATTCTCGTTGATTCGGCCTCTGCTGTTTTTGAATTATTGGCCTTCTTCGGACAGCAGAGGCCGTTGCGAGGCCGCAGGCCGTGGCAATCTCATACAACTTCCTGAGATTGCTTCGTTTCACTCGCAATGACAGCACTTGATTTCGATGAAAAAACTGACAACTCCATTAATCCAATAATTATGCAAGATAAACAGAATTCCCCGGTTCACAAGCCGGTATCAGACGAACAGATTCTCAAAGTGACCAAAGAGATTGTGGTGAAGTTCATTGAGGTCGGCAGGGTCACACCCGCATCGTTTGATGAAACCTTCTCCCAGGTTTTTCATACAGTGAAACAGAACGTTAAGGGTTCATGAGTATTCTATCACCCCTTGATCCTGAGCTGAACCTGGTTCCCGACACCATCCGCCGCATCCATATCATGGGTATCTGCGGCACCGGCATGGCGGCGCTGGCCGGAATGCTTAAGCATAAAGGTTTTACCATTACCGGCTCCGATGCCAACGTGTATCCGCCCATGTCGGAAATGTTACAAAAGTTGGGAATTCAACCCTGTTGCGGTTATGCTGCCGACAATCTAGCGGATAGGCCGGATCTGGTTATCGTCGGCAATACCATACGAGCGGACAACCCGGAAGCAGTAGAGCTCGGTCGCCTGGGGCTTCCCTATCTTTCCTTTCCCCAGGCGCTCTTTCGCTTTTTCATCCGGAACCGTATTTCTCTAGTGGTTGCCGGCACCCACGGCAAGACAACCACCTGTTCCTTTCTCGCCTCCGCACTTTTCCATGGGGATTTGGATCCATCGTTTATGATCGGCGGCATTGTCCAGGAATTTAACGCCAACTACCGTATCGGCTCTGGTAACTACTTCATTTCCGAAGGCGATGAGTATGACACCGCTTTTTTCGATAAAGAGTCGAAATTTCTTCATTACAGGCCGCAATTCGGAATTATTACCTCTGTAGAATTCGACCATGCCGATATCTTTGCCGATCTTGAAGCCATAAAAAGCTCGTTTCGAAAATTCGTCTCGCTATTCCCGGAAGACGGACTGATCATCTGTCACCTTGACGATCCGAATGTACGGGAAGTAACGGCTGATGCACCCTGTGAAGTTCAGGGATACGGGTTTGGTCCGGAAAATCACTGGCGGATTGAATCAATCCAACCTGGTGGTGAATTCACCCGTTTTGACGTTACCAGACAGGACCAAAAATGGAGTGAGTTGACTGTTAAAATGGCCGGCCGTCATAATTGTCTCAACGCCTTGGCTGTTGCAGCCCTGCTCTCTCATATAGGTCTTGCTCCATCCCAAATTAATGACGGGCTGAGCCGTTTTGGCGGTGTGAAACGGAGACAGGAAGTCAGAGGTGTGGAAAACGGGATCACGGTTATTGACGATTTTGCCCATCATCCAACCGCAGTGAGTGAAACCCTTGCCGCCCTGAGAACCGGCTATCCTGAACGCAGGCTGGTTGTGGTATTCGAACCGCGGACCAACTCTTCAAGAAGATCTATCTTTCAAAACCAATATGTTCATTCATTCGACAGCGGTGATTGTATCCTTGTCCGTGAACCGGTCCCCCTGGACAACATAGCGGCCCAAGACCATTTTTCCTCAGCTCGCCTGGCATCCGATCTACGGAAACGCGGTCTCGAGGCAACCTCTTTTTCAACGACTGATACCATTCTCGATCGTCTCGAACAGCTTCTTAAGCCAAATGATGTAGTAGCCATTCTGTCTAACGGCGGTTTTGACAATATCCACGAGCGGCTTCTGGCCCGCCTTCAGAGCAATTCGTAAGAAAACAACCTGATTACCCCTGCTCAGCCATAGCATAAAGGAGTAAACAGGACCTGGAATTGATAAAGAAAAGCGATGCCTGCCCAGGCTTGGCAGACATCGCTTCTATCCAAAAGGAATTTGTTTAATCTGTTCTATAGTTACCGGACAACCTCGAAATCTCCGGGGCTGATGGCAAATATCCGTTCGCACTGTTCGGATATAACCCATATTCTTGCGTTGGGCCCGACTCTTGGAGCTACACCTCCCATAGTGCCGACTCCAGGACCCATATCACCATGGTCGCCAGGTTCTCTTGTCCGCCCGATACCGGTTTGGCCGACAATCCAGCTGAAACTACCATCATTGGGCTGGTTAATCGCCAACGTATCTGTATCACCGGGTCTTCCCATATCACCATATTGGATGGCAATTCTCACAGTACCATCAATTCCGGCTGGATCCCACATGATTGTATACCTGGTATCTATTTCCAGAACTTCACCACCTGCCGGGTGAGAAATGGTCATTTGCGGGCGGGTTATTTCAAATTCCGCACTTATTGAATTGAGCCTGTCTGGCTCCTCGGTGCTTTCAATTCGTATCTGATAACCGCTCCCTGCCAGAGCACTCCATCTCTCACAACTCCCGGCTTCTTCAAGCAACCCACCGATTCGCCATAACATTCCGACTCGGTTGGCCCTGACAACAGCCAGTGTTTCCACCTCACTACCATACCGGAGCAATTTAACCCGCACTGCCCCGGGAAACGTTCCATTGATTCTCCAGGTGACAGCCAGCTCCTGGCCTAGAGAAAACACATGACGCCTGTTTGTTTCCGGATAGAGGAGTTGGATATTCGGTCTAAAGAGAGTTATCTCATTCGAGTCTGCAGATATTGCTGGATCGGTAGCCCGATCTCCAACTCTGATTCGGCAATCCCATTCCCATTGATTGGATTCGGTTAGCTCCAGATATTCGGGTAATCGGATTGTCACCGGCGCACTGCAACGACCTGTTGTCCTGTCACAATACCGATCCGTAGAAACTTCGGCTGCCGAACTTCCATATCCTCCACAGGTCGAAAGTACACTCCAACTCGCAGGCATATCTCCTTCCGTATAGACCCATGACACCGTCTGGGTAGAGCCGTCTTCCCATGACTCACCACCTCTCGGAGAGGTGAAATAAAAACAGCCCTCGCATCTCTCGCCTCCACCGCTTGTTGGTAAGGCGATGGTAAAAGGATCACTGACACCATATCGAGGCGTAATCCCGGGCAACTCATCAACACTTCGTAAAGTGATCGTATACCCACTCTCCTGTGGGATATCTCCCGGAATAAACTTAATAATATCCGTTCCTCTTTCAGGTACTTCATCACCAAGATTCCATTCTCTGGATCCATCCGCATTTTTCAGAGTAACGGAAATGTGTCCGGGCAGATCATCGGGATAACTGACAAACGTGTACCGGATTAACAGACGGCCTCCGGGAACCGGCAGGAAACGATCACCATCACTACCGGGTTGATAAATGAGAATGCCATGTTCCTCCCCTTTCACACCCCGGCCGATCACACCCGCTTGCACACGAGCTGGTTGTTGTACTGGTAGTTGCCTGTCCAGTTTCTTTCTGAATTGATTGTTTTTATTTTTACGAAGCTCAGAAATCTTTACCTGCTTTACTTTCTCTTTCTGCCCAAGACATTGGGCTTCAACTGTCTTCTTTGACGTGAAAAATCTATTAGGCCGTTCACACTCAGCTTTCATCATTCCAACCACACCTTGAGGTGTGCAGCAGAATCCTTTTCTTTTCTGTTCCCAGCATTCCTGCCTGGCTTTTTCTTTAGTTGGATGAAGTTTCAGATTCGTTTTGCCGTTTTTTATCAGATTAGAGCTTATGAGCCGTCCCTGGTCACAGTACCAACCGCACTTCCTTTTCGCTTCACCTGCTGTGGGATATGACAGTCCTTTGCGGTCCTTGCATTGCCTGGATGGAAGTGCTTTTACCTGCCCCTGCACACAACAAAACACCTCTTTTGTTTTACATTTTCTCTTTGCCTCAAAAAGTGAAGCGTATCCTTTGCCTCCCTTTCCTCTACACTTTTGTTCCAAGAGCGAACTGATTCTGCCTTCTATACAACAGTGCACATCCGGTTTTTTACATTTACGTTTGGCTTCAAAACCGGTCATGTACCCTTTACCGCCTTTCTTTTTGCATTCTTTTTTTGATATTTTTTTGATACCACCTTTAACACAACAATGAACAGGAGAGGTTTTAACCTGTTTCTTACTCGTTTGTTGAGACGATTGACCCTGTCCGGTACTGTTTCCACACTGTTTAAGCGCGGTGCTCTTATTGTTAAACGGTTTTCCTCCTTCTTTCGTGCACTGCTCAGATGTCATATAATCGACGTTTCCATTCACACAGCAATACACTTTTTTCCCCTGGCTATTTTTGTTTTCACTCGTGTGTGCCAGAGAACACAAAATGAGTACACAAATAGATGTTACAGCTGCCAAGGTTAGCTTTCTCCATGATATTTTTTCCATCTATCTTCTCCTTATATCCTTGCTGCACTTGCCAATTTTGAAAAACCTGTTTTACATAAACTCCATTTCTTTAGTAGTTGGTTCCATTCAAGATTAAATTGTTCATTTTTATTATTTATTTTATGCTGGTTATTACGCTCTTTTTACTTTTAGCCCGGATTTCTTTTGGACTCTGAAACAGCTCTTAGAACACTGGCAAAGCGAATTGCTAATACACTTAAACTGGATGTTCCGGTTCAACCCGGAGACACCATCATTGTCGGTGTCTCCGGTGGTCCAGACTCGGTTGCCCTGCTCCATATCCTCTGTGAGCTTCAGTTGGACCTTGTCATTGTGGCTACTTACATCGACCATAATCTTCGACCTCAGGAAGCAGCAAAAGAAAAACAACTGGTTGCCGAACTAGCCAAAAAACTGAACGTTTTCTATGAGAAAGTCTCTGTTGATGTGAAGGCATATAAAGAAGCCCAAAAGGCATCAACTGAGGAGGCGGCGCGAATTGTCCGGTACAAGGCGTTGGAAGAGCTGAGGAGGACATATGATGCTCAGTGGATTGCTGTTGGCCATACCGCTGATGATCAGGCGGAAGAGATACTGATTCGGCTTGTTCGAGGCAGCGGCCTGTCCGGCTTAGGTGGGATGAAAGTTACAAACAATGCTGTTATTCGACCTGTTCTGACAGAAACCAAAGAAACCCTGATTCAGTACCTGAAACAAGAAGACATCGATTTCTGCATTGACAGCTCAAATCTTGACCGCTCGTTTCTGCGGAATCGGATTCGCCTTGATCTGCTGCCGTATCTTGAAACCCATTTCAATCCTTCCATCAGGCAAACGCTTATACAGACAAGCGCCATTCTTCAGACTGAAGATGATTTTCTTGAGAACATCACTCAAGAGTCCTTTAAGCGTATCGTCCGAATTCATCCGGATCAAGACCCTGACGACATTCAACAGGCCTCTATTCAACTCGATGATTTCCTTGGTGTTGACAGGGCCATAGGCCATCGTGTTCTGGAAAAACTATGTCGTCTGTTGGGTGTGCGGCCAAGCTTCAGACAAATTCACCAGTTAGCTCAATTGGCTGGCCAGGGAGCCATTCATGGTGAAGTTCATCTTGATACTGGTTTACGGGCCGTCAAAAAAGAGAATGAAATTCACTTTTCTTATCCGTCAGGAAAAAGGAAATTTCGTGGGAGCGGTACCCATTCACCGATCATCAACGAAAAACTGAAGGTTTTGAAGACCTGTGAGGTTCCAAAAATAAACAAGGTCTTATCATTTTGGAAGACGAGTAAATTTTCAAAAAAACTTCCTCCGGAGACGTTGATGGTCGATTTTGACTGTCTTGTTTTTCCCCTTGAGCTGAGAACCCATACTCCTGGGGAAAAATTTCATCCTCTGGGCAGTTCTGGAAGAAAGAAAATCTCCCGCTATTTCACCGACAACAAAATCCCAAAAGACAAACGCTGTCTTTATCCTGTCCTTTTATCTGAAGGGC
>CAZLGM010000119.1:0-3647 GCA_964558875.1 uncultured Desulfocapsaceae bacterium | reverse complement strand
AAAAAAATGGGGTGCCTGTAATTACTTACTCTTTCTTAGCTTTCTCTTATCCCCTATCCTGATCGTCAGCTTGATCCGATCAAAATATTCGAGCAGTGGAATGGAGTATTTTCTGGTTAATCCTGTGAGGTTCTTAAAGCGGGGGGCATCGATCTCCCCTTCTCGCTGAATAAAATCAGTTACATCTTTTTTGAGTTGACCAATCGCTGCCGCTTGAAAGTAAAGGGTCTCGCTGACCTTGACCAGTTTTTCCTCACGCAACAGAAGGGCGAGCACTTCTTTTACAAGGTTGGCCGGATAATCACTGAACCGCTCATGGGTTTCTTTCACAGTGGCTGTAGCCAGTCCTTTCTGGTGGTACCAGGACTCTAGATCTTTCTGAAGCAGTTTCTCATCGGCCTGCAAGGCCACCTGATGACTTGCCAATCGTACAAGGGATTCTTCCTGTACAACACGTTTCTTCTTCAGCAGAGTATTCAGACTGAAACGAAAGGCCTTGTCGTCAACCCGGCTGCCGACTTCAGAGCGCAGTTCTTGTTTTGACAAACCGGTCTGCAGTGGATTATCACGATGATACTCATCAAGTCTCTTTTCAATTGTTTTGCAGATGCTGTCGGCAAATTCTTGTGCCATTACCTGTTTTGCGGCAGAGTCAATAACGACGATCTTTCTTGACGAAACAGGTTCCTGCATGACTTTTTCCAACTGCTTGCCGAATATCCCTAATCGAACGGCCAGATCATCATAAGACAGTCCCTGAGTGCCGCTCTCCTGAAGAAAAAGCAATGCCTTGGCCTGAAGATTGCCTGATCGTAACGTAGTGAAAATGTTGAGGTTGTAGTTTCGATCCTTTTCTGTCAATCGCTTTCGTTTCCGGGGTGACAGATTGCCCAGAACCATGCCGCCGCCAATGGTCACCATGGGTGAATAACTGCGAATCACATAATGATCCCCAGGCCAGACCGCCATTGGACTCTCCAGAAGAAGCTGGACAGCAGCCTTATCTCCTGGACTCAATTCATCACGGTCAAGCAGGGAAACACGGCCCATGATTTCCGAGGTTCCCATATGAACCCGAACCCGGGATCGATGTTTCAGGGGTTTTGATTGGGATGGCAGCAGAAAGAGGTCGCAGTCCAGCATATAATGAACCTGAAGACTGCCGGGAGTTGCGACGACCATGCCGCGTTCAACATCCTCAATATCTATTCCCTGAAAGTTAACCGCTGTCCGATGACCGGCCTCAACCTCATCCACTCCCGCACCGTGAACCTGGATACCCCGAACTTTTGCCTCAATATCTTTTGGATAAAAACGGAGTGAATCTCCAATCCGGGTGCGTCCGGAAATGGAGGTGCCGGTAATGACCGTACCAAAGCCCTTCATGCCGAATACGCGATCAACCGGCAGTCGGAAAGGACCATAGGCGTCACCGAGCTCATAAGCTGAAACGGTGGTGTCAATCAAGCCTTTCAGCTCATCGATACCTGTTCCATTAGTCGAGGAGACATGGATGACCGGCGCATCTTCGAGGAAGCTGTCCTGGCAGAAATCCCGGATTTCCTCTTCCACCATTTCAAGCCATTCCTCTTCAACCAGGTCGATCTTGGTAACGACAATTATTCCCTGTCTGACCCCAAGCAGCCGGCAGATATCAAAATGTTCCTGGGTCTGAGGCATGATACCCTCATCAGCAGCAATGATGAAGATCAATAGATCGATACCACCGACCCCGGCTACCATATTCTTGATGAATTTTTCATGGCCGGGAACATCAACAATACCAACCCGGTGACCGCCTGGAAGATCGAGATAGGCAAACCCGAGTTCAATGGTGATGCCTCTTTTCTTTTCTTCCTTGAGCCGATCCGTCTCAATGCCGGTCAGCGCACGGACCAGACTGGTCTTGCCATGATCAACATGTCCCGCTGTTCCCAGTACGATTTCACGCATGGTTTTGGTTAGTTTTCTTCCTGTTGATTAGAAGTAGTTCTTGATTACAGAATAAATCCGAAACTCGAAGCACGAAATATGAAACAAATTCAAATGTTCAAAATACAAAAACCCGAAACTTTACTTATAAGTTGCTGGTTAATGGTTCGTTTAGAGCATTGTTGTTTTTTGGTTTTTGTATTTGTCTCGAATTTCGATATTCGGATTTAGTGCTTTCTTTTTTATGAGAAATAGGGATTGGTCCGCTTTTCCTGGCCAATGGTAGAACGGGTTCCACCATATCCATGACCCGGCCAGACAACCGTATCCTCAGGAAGGATCAGCAGTTTTTCCTTTACTCCCTGTATCAACTCCTCATAAGAGCCGCCGGGAAAATCGGTACGGCCGATGCCGCCGACAAACAGGGTATCACCTGTAATAAGATCCGGGCTGTTGTAAAGGCAGATTCCTCCCGGAGTGTGTCCAGGAGTGAGAATGACCTTTAACTTCTCCTCGCCGACACTGATAATATCGTTTTCCTCCACAGTAATATCGGCAGGAGGTGAGGCCTCCAACCCCAGCATGGAGAAATAGTTGCTGACATCGGGCTGGGTAAAGAAATCATCCTCAATCTTGTGATAGACAATGTCTGCCCCGGTGGCGTCTTTGAGTTCCCGATTACCGCAAACATGATCGGGATGACCATGGGTCGCAATGATCTTTTCAATAGTCAGTCCCATTTCATCAACTGATGTCAGGATTCTCTGCACATCGCCACCCGGATCAATCACAGCGCCTTTATTAGTCTTGGAACAACCGATGATGTAACAGCACACTTCCATGGTACCGACAATGAGTTGTTTAATAATCATTTATTCGAACCTTCTTGTCTCATTCTATAGATATTTTAAATAGTACAGCGTTGAAGTAAAAAACGATTCTCAACACACTCTAACAGTCACACTTCTCCGAACAACAAATGCGCGAATCTTATGTCGGGTTGGCCTGGGCCATCTGAATCGGTGGAATCGCTTTTCCCGGAGGAAGACGGTTTTCTACCGCCTCAAGGATTTCACTAAACGCCCTGGTGGCCGGACTGTCGGCATCGGAAGAGAGATATGGGGCTCCGTCATCACCGGCAATCACAACTTTGGGATCCATGGGCACCCGTCCTAAAAACGGCAGATCAAACTCCCTGGCAACCTCCTCGCCACCGCCAGTCTTAAAAATATCCACTGTTTCATTACAGTGTGGACAGACAAAACCGGACATATTCTCAACAACTCCGACAATCTCCATATTCACGGTCTTACAAAAGTTGATCGATTTACGAACATCGGCCAGAGCGACCTTTTGAGGAGTTGTAACAACAACCGCCTGAACGCCCTTCACTGTCTGGGCCACTGATAATGGCTCATCACCGGTCCCGGGAGGGGCATCAATGATCAGGTAATCCAGCTCACCCCAATCCATATCGGAAACAAACTGCCTGATTGCCTGAATCTTAAGAGGACCGCGCCAGATAATCGCCTCATCGCGATCACGCAACATATACTCCAGAGAAACAACTTTGAGTTTCTCATTGTAGACCAGGGGAGGCACCAGACCGCCTTCGTTCTCCGGGGGCTCAAGGCCGCCTTTGAGGTTCAACATTCTGACTACATCCGGACCATGAATATCAACATCCATTAACCCGACCTTATGTCCCCTGTTGG
>CAZLGM010000118.1:0-10312 GCA_964558875.1 uncultured Desulfocapsaceae bacterium | reverse complement strand
GGGTTCCATATTAAGTTGAGATTGATTCACAGTAGGACCGGTGGGAATCTTACCGCCAGTGGGTGGGATACCCGGTTCGATTTTGCCGGGAACCTGGAACTGCGGAGGTGTGGGTTCAGTCTTACCGCCTGACGGTAAAGGAGGCTGACTCTGACCGACTGGAGAACCGCCCGGTTGAACAAATTGCTGGCCAATAGGTTGAGCGGGTATTTTACCGCCAACAGGGGATGGACGTTCAGGTTCGGTTTTTCCGGATGTGGGAGGCTGAAATACTGGCGGTTCGGTTTTGCCGCCACCCGGAGACGGTGGGGATTGATCGCCTGAAGAGGGTTCCATATTGAGTTGAGATTGATTCACAGTGGGACCGGTGGGAATCTTGCCGCTGCCAGGTGTAGTAGGTACGGAGGGTTCTCCGGTTAACAGTTTATAGAACTCTTCAAGATCAAGGATAACCTCTGTTTTGCCGCTCATCACCAACTCGTTCATCCAGTCAGTAAACAGTGGATCGACATTAAAAAGTGTTATACTGCCGTCTCCAATATTACCGGTTGAAGCAATGCCTCCTGTCTGATTAAGATCAGCCAGAAAATCATCCAGCCAGCTCATGCCATCTGGGACTTTTCCGCTGCCGAACCTGTTCTGCTGAGACTGATTGCCAAAAGGATCGCCGATTTTAAAGTCGTCGGTAGGAAACACATGGATCCAGGTCTGCTGTTTTGGATTGTCTCCCAACACTATGCTGACAGGCTGGTTCTGAGTGCCATTGACTGTGGTATTCTGACCGTCTTCTGCCGGTCGGCCGTCAGGGTCTTCAAAGGCCCCCATATCAATACCAGTACCGTTATCCCTTGGATAACCCGTCCCCCGCTGATCTGTAGGCAAGCCATAGGGGTTGGAACCGGCATCAAGTGCAGGACTGGTTGCCAGCAACGCATGGGTCTGGGTTGGACCGCCGTTGTCAGCCAGAGGATCAAGTCTTGGGTCTTTTCCGACAATATTGGTGCCATTGGCTACACTGTGACCGTTTGCAGATTCAATCAGTGAATAATCAACTGCCAGTGTGGTTGAGCTATCAAGCAAATCATCCTTGGTTGCACCAACGCTGTTGTTGCCGATAATGGAAGAACGGATTCTATTGATACCGCCGGTTTCGGCATATACATAGACACCGCCTCCTGTGGCAGTCGCTGTGTTAAAGGCAACAGTGGAGTTGGTCAGATTGATTGTTCCGCTGGAACGGGCATCGCTGCATATACCTCCGCCCTGATCTCCACTGTTTGCCGACAAGGTTGAATTCTGAACCATCACCGTAGCGGTTACCGTATAGGCATAAATACCGCCACCAAAGGATGTGGCCTGGTTATCACTCAGTGTGGAACCATCAATCTTGGCCACACTGTTACTGGCCATATCGATACAGATACCACCGCCGGAATCGGCTATATTGTCATCAAATGTACTGGTGTTTATGTTGAGTTTGAAGCTGTTCTCGCCTTTACCGTATAATCCGCCGCCAAAATTATTTGCACTATTCTGGCTGAAGGTCGAATTGGCAACCGTACCTGTACCGCTGTTTGTGGAATAGAAATAGATACCACCGCCGGAAACATTGGCACTGTTATCCGTGAAGGTGGAATTATCGATGGTCGTCGTACCATTACCGGTCAAATCGACGCAGACACCTCCACCTGAAGAGCCAGTTGAGCTGTTTTGGAAAAAAGTTGACTGATCTATGGTTGCTGAACCGCTATTAGTGGCATAGATATAGACACCGCCGCCAAAACTACCGGCCATATTACCGATAAATCCTGAATTATTAGTGATATTCAGTATACCACCATCTTTTGACTCGGCTCGAATCCCGCCACCTCCACCGGTTGTCGTGTTTGTGGAAAAAGTGGTGTTGTCAATAGTGATAGTTCCGTTGTTTCCACTAATTGAATTCAAACCACCTCCACCGGTTGCTGTATTTGTTAAGAAAGTTGAGTCAGAAATGCTTATCACTCCATTTGTTTCAGCACTGAAAGATGCGCCTCCTCCCCACTGAGCATCATTCCCGGTAAAGGTGGTGGCGCCATTAATGGTTAATGCACCACCTGTATTAGCTACAGCATAAATCCCCCCACCGCTGCCTGTTGCACTATTATTTGTTAGAGCGGCAGCATTAACAGTTATTGACGCACTATCCTCAGCCTTGACAAACATACCGCCGCCAGATGTTGCCGTATTCGTTGAGAATGTTGAGTTGGCAATACCTACCACCCCATTATTGTAAGCATGGACGTTCGCAGCTCCTCCCCATTGTGCGTCGTTCCCTGTAAAGGTGGTGGCACCATTGATGGTCAACGCTCCACCTGCAGATGTTTCAGTATATATCCCTCCACCACTGTCTGATGCACTATTATTTGTTAGAGTAGCAGCATTGATAGTGAGTGTCGCATCGTTACTGGCATTGATAAGCATACCGCCGCCAGATGTTGCCGTGTTCGTTGAGAATGTTGAATTGGTTATATTTACCACCCCGCTATTGTCAGCATTGACGAATACAGCGCCTCCCCATTGTGCATTATTCCCGGTAAAGGTGGTGTCATTGATGGTTAACACTCCATCAGTAGTATTTGCTCTAAGAAATATCCCTCCACCGCTGGTTGTTGCACTATTATTTGTCAGGACAACAGTATTAAGAGTTAATGTTGCACTGTGGTTAGCCCTAATATTCATACCGCCGCCATTGCTGTTACTTGTATTTCCGGTAAAGGTAGCTGTGTTGAAAATGATTTGCGAATTGTTATTTGCATTAACGTGAGCACCGCCGCCTGCATTATTGGCGCTGTTGGTGGTAAAAGTAGAATTATTGTCAATTGTAACTGTCGCATCATCTCTTCCATAGACATACAGCCCGCCACCCTGAGTGTTGCCGGTATTATTAAGAAATGTTCCATTGTCGACTGTCTGGGTGGATTCATGTCTAGCATAACAATACAATCCCCCCCCATAGTTAGCTATATTGCCGTTAAAGGTGGAGTTGGTGGTATTCAGTGTACCTTGCCCACTCGTGCTGTGGTAACTGTAGGCAAAAACACCACCGCCTCGATTGACTGCACTGTTTGAAGTGAATGTTGTGGTATCAATGGTTGTGACCCCACTGTCCCAAGCCCTGGCATAAATTCCCCCGGCATCATCTGTTGCTGTATTATTGGAGAAGGTGGAGCCGCTGATAGTGTTTGTGCCACCATTGTACGACCAGATATGTGCCCCTGCACCGTCCTGTGCACTATTTCCTGAAAAGGTGGCACCATTGATGGTCACTGCACCGCTAGTGTTCGCTCCGATATAGGCACCACCACCGCTGCTACTGGCACTGTTATTTGACGCAGTAATCGTATCAATGGTCACTGTTGCGCTGTCGGAGGCAACGATATTCATACCGCCGCCATAGCTGTTCGTCGACGTATTATTTGTAAAATCAGAGTTACTGAGAGAAAAAGAAGTACCAACACCGGTGACGGATGAGACCAGACCACCACCGTTGCTGCTTGCTGTGTTGCTGGAAAAAGCAGCGTTATTGACAGAGGTCGAGCCACCACTGGATATCCAGCAATACAGGCCGGCACCAAAGCCGGTTGTTGTTGTATTGGAGGTGAAGGTTGTATCGGAGATGGAGGTGATGCCACCCTCACGCGTCTCAATCGTTGCACCACCACCATTTGCCGCTGAGTTGTTTGAAAAACTAGAGTTATTGACAATATTGGCTGTGCCACCAAGTCTATTATCAATCCATAGACCACCACCGTCATTTGTTGCCGTGTTATTAGAAAAAGTTGTGTTATCAACAGTTATTGTGCCGTTACTACCGACAAATGAATTGAGTCCGCCACCCTCATCAGATGCGGTATTACTGGAAAAGGTGCTGTCAGTAATGGTCGCCGTCCCATTAACTGCTCGTACAGCTACAGCACCACCCCATTGGCCACTGTTTTCAGTAAACGTACAGTTGGTAATCGTTGTATTTGTTCCGCCATTGGAGTTTGATGCGATAATGGCTCCTCCACTGTACGTGGCTGTATTTTTATAGAAGGTGCAATTGGTGACCGTCAGATTTTCCATACAATAGACTGCACCGCCGGCACCGGCTTCACCATATTCAAGGGTCAATCCGGTAAGAGATATATCAAGGTGGTTGCTATTATTTCCGTCACTGATATTGAAGATCCGGCTTTTTGTCCCTGCATCATTGCCATTCAGGGTAATCTGATTGGCACCGTTGATTGTCAGATTTTTATATATTTTCAACTCTCCCAATGCTGAGTCGATGGTGATAGTACCGGCTACCGAGAAGTTTATAGTGTCACCCGAAGCAGCTTTTTCGATGGCCTCACGCAGTGTATCGTGGCTGTTGCCCCAGACACCGTCATTGTCATCGGCCAGGGAATCAACCGTATAGGTTGGCAAGAGCGATGCGGTTTGGACATTGTTCATGGACAGGCCCGAAGAGACAATCCCGGCAGTGTATTCCAGCTGCCAGTTGCCACCGGTGGAAGGGCTTCCGGTATCATCGGTGGAGGCAGCCACGTCCGCTCTGGTCAGCTCGGCAAGTTTGTTGACAAATTCCTCACCGGAAGTACTTTGGGCGATCTTGCAGCCATAAAGGTTGATATCACCGTCTTCAGTCATGGCTGATGCCCAGCTCTGGAATTTTTCTTTATTGACATCTAGAGCGGCTGAATCAATCACGTCGGTTCCCAAAATAAAATGGCCATCGCCACCATGTGAGAAGATATGGATGGATGCCACATTATCACGTCCGGCAAGGGTGCTGCTGATCAGATCAAGACCTGACTGGCTGGAGTCAACGATAATGACCTCCGCATCCTCCTTTTCCATGGCCTGGACAATTGCTTCCTTATCGATCAAGGAGTCGGAAACAAAGACGATCTCGGTCTGTTCCTCTACCTGTTCGTCAATAGTGATCGACTCTTCATCGGTACCGTCTGAGGAATCCGAAGAATCGGCAGCTGCTTCTGGAGAATCCTGCTCTTGGTTTGCATCAGATTCGGCAGCTGTCTGCTCAGTTTCTTCAGCAGGTGTATCACTTTCGGTATCGGCTTTCTCATCGGCAGATTGATCCTGGGAATCAGCGTCACTTTGGGATTCGTTGTTGTTTTCTTCCTGCTGGTCACCTGACTTGGCCTGCTGAGATTCTGACCTGGAATCCGCAGTTTTTTCTTCCTGATGTTCTTCTTTGTCACCAGCTGCCGGCACATCAGGCTGATCCGGTTCTGCTTCGACTGGATCGTGGTTTTGCTGATTTACATCATCGGCGATATCGGCGTCAGATGGTCCTGCCGCATCAAAAAGAATCCGATCTTCGAGGAGATAAATGGCCATGGAGTTCCTCCCTCAGTGATACTTTGCCCTCTTGAGAGAGTTATTGCAAAGGCAGTGCCAGAGACGGCTAAAGAAAAGTATCCTAAGGAATCAATAAGATAGGTGTTGTCTGTCCAGTTATAGAATTGAAGAATCGCCATGATCTGCTCCAAATGCACCAGCAATCTGGTGCATTTGGAGCAGATCGGCGATATTGTAAAAGCGATTCAGTAGACTACTTCATATCGATAACGATAAAAAACCAACCATCTCACCAGTTAAACCACAAAAAAGACCAGCAAATATTACACAGAATCAACATGATACATGGATAGGATATCCAGCAATACAGATGAGTTAAAATCCGTTTAGAATGAAACTTCTTTTCTGTCATATAATTTGCATTGTCTTTTTGTCATCCTGCTATCAATAAAGATAACATTGTAATCGGCTGGAATAATTTGTATTTTATTTATACATTGGCTGGTAAATCTCAACCCTTACATAATCGTTGGATCACAAAGACCTTCTTCAGTCCGGCACATTTTGAGGAACCATATGACTGAAAGCCAGACAAATCGGTTCACAACCATCTCAACAAAAGCACTTCGCGGCCGACTCGAAAAAGCTCTCTCGTTCTTTCTCTGCCTCTTTATCTATTTTATCTGGGTTGGAGGTTTGTCCTGGCTTACCATTACAACAGGGACTTCCGGTTTTAGTGTTGAGGCAACCCAGGATTCCTTTTTTGTTTCAAAAGTCGACAACAATCTCAATGTACTCCAGGAAGGCGATAGAATCGTCAATGTAAACGGTTTTAATTATCACCAGGTTCTGAGCTACCTGCTCTTTAAAAAGAAAAGCAGCAAGAACAGCACAATTACCTATATCAGGGATAATCAACAGCACACCACCAATCTGATCTATACTCGTTTATCGCCCCTGGGTTTTATTCAGGAGCTGGGCCCCCATCTTTTCCTGGCCACAACCATGGTTATCCTCGGCTCGGTTTCACTCCTGCTGGCCTCATCGGAACAGCCTTCATGGCTGTTCATGATGACCTTTTTCCTGTTTGCACTGATCATAATCAACGATTTTCCCACCCATCTTGGAATCCTTGATCCAGCTCTTCAGTCATTTAAATTTATCACACTGACTGTAATCAGCTGGCTGGCCTTCAGTACATGGGCGCATTTCTGTCTGCGTTTTCCGGTGGAACGTCAATTACTGACTGACAGTCCCCTTGCTATCGGTCTTATCTATTGTGTTCCCCCGTTTGTCGCCATTACAGGCTCGCTGGTACTGACCGGTTTTTCCATGGATTTTTTTGGTATGCTGCAACGATTAAGAGTCTGGAGTGTACCGCTTATTATCATCGGCAGCTGGACAAAACATTTCATCGATTTTCGGGTCGAAAAAAACAATCCCATTGTCAGAAATCAAATGAAGCTGCTGGTCATTGGCGGCTTCACAGGAATCAGTTGTTATCTCTTTCTCTACCTTTTACCGTCCATCTTTCTCAATGCACCCCTGATCAGCTTCCGAGTTGTTATCTTCACCGGTACAATTATTCCATTGACCTTATTTCTCGCTATTATCAGATACCGGTTACTCGATGTGGACTGGTTCCTCAGTCGCTCCATTACCTATACGGCTCTGTTTATTGTCCTGCTTGTTTCTTATTCGGGATTGCTGACTCTGTTACAACCTCTTGAAGAAACCAGCCAGCTTCTCTCCCAGCAACTTATCCTTCTCTACCTGCTGATTGCTATTTTGGTCTTTAATCCACTGAAACAGCGGGTGCAGATTCTTGTCGACAGAACATTCTTTCGCGACCAGCTGAACTATCAGAAAACCCTTCATAACTTTTCGCGAAAAATCACCAAGGTAATCAAACTACCCGAACTTATTCACTTGATTACAACCGTATTGCCACAAACCTTTCGCCTGCAACGTGCCTGTCTACTTATCCTGGATAAAAAAAAGAGCAGATTGTACCCGAAAAATCTGCGTTTAGGTAAACGACCCTGGTTAACATCACCACTTATATCCAAACTGAAAGCAGGAAGAGACTACTTCTCTTGCCAACCCATTACTGGGGCCGATGATGCTAAACTGAGCGAGGACCTGCTGGAGTTATTTGAAAACGGTTACCATATCGTATTTGCATTAAAAAGCGGCTCTACACTCCATGGTCTTCTTTGTCTGGGAGCAAAAGACAAAGGCGGTACTTTTGCAACCCATGAAATCAACACCTTGGCAATACTTGCCAACCAGATTGCCATATCTCTTGAGAACTCTCTGCATTATGAATCACTCCTGGAGAGTAAAAAACAGATACAAAGCATGTTCGGTAAAGTGATTCAGGCTGAGAAGATGGCAGCCATCGGTGAGATGACAACCGTACTTGCCCATGAGATAAAAAATCCGCTATCCATCATTAAAAGCTCGGCCCAATATCTGAACAAGACAGTGAGAGACCCAAAAACCCAGGAAGAGTTGCTTGACTACATAATCGAGGAAGTGGATACGCTTAATTTGACGATTAATAACTTAATGAACCTTGCCAGGTATAAACCACCTGAAATCGAAAAAATCGACCTTAGAGAAGAGATCAAATCGTGTCTCAATCGATGGGAGCAGTCAGGTGAACATAATAACACTATTACAATCAAATTCGGGCAGCTTTCTAATGGAATTGTCATCAATGCCGATAAGAAACAGCTTGAACAGGTTTTTATTAATATCCTGAGAAACAGCGAGGAAGTAATGTCCGATGGCGGTATGATTTCCATCAGCATCATAGACGATGCGGATAGTCGTGGAGTAACTCTGATTTTTCAGGATAATGGGCCAGGTATTCCACCTGAGCTACAGGAAAAAATTTTTGAGAAATTTTTTACAACAAAAGAAAAAGGTATAGGTCTAGGACTGCCCATCTGCAGCCAGATCATAAGAGCTCACAACGGAACGTTCGAGATGACAAATACTTCAGGAACGCAAGGTACAACGGCAAAAATATGGCTGCCGCAGAATCCTTATTCAATTGTTAATTAAAACCATGAAGAAAAAACGAATTTTAATTATTGAAGACGAAAAGAAGATGCAACGTCTCCTTAAGCTTCTTCTGGAGGAGAATGACTATATTGTAAAAACGGCTGATGATGGGCAGCAGGGAATCGATGTCTGGAAAACATTCAACCCCCATGTGGTTTTAACCGATATCATCATGCCGAAACTGGATGGCATGCAGCTCCTCGAATTGAAAACTCGAGACAACCTGGCCGCGCCACTGATTATCATGACTGCTCATGGGACCATCGATATGGCCGTCTTTGCCATGAAGCATGGAGCCTTCGACTATTTGACCAAACCGTTTGACAACAGCCGGGTTGTTGACATTATCAACCATGCTGTTTCAGTCTCAAAGGTTGATCACGATGGCGCTCTACCAGAAACCGATGAAGAACTATTTCCCATTATCGGATCTTCCCCGGCTATCCAACAGATCTATAAGGAAATCAATCAGGTTTGTCAGTCAAGGGTCTCAGTGATGATTACCGGTGAATCCGGCACCGGTAAAGACCTTGTTGCCCAGGCAATCCATGCCCGCAGCGACCATCAGGGCAAGGAACTGATTCGGGTCAATTGCGCTGCCATTCCCAATGAGCTTCTGGAGAGTGAACTGTTCGGCCACAAAAAAGGCTCGTTTACCGGTGCGGTGGGAGACCGGACAGGCTCATTTATCCACGCCCATGGCTCCACTCTTCTCCTTGATGAAATAGGAGATCTTCCCCTTGATCTGCAGCCTAAACTTTTACATGCGGTAGAAGAGAAAATCATAACTCCCATCGGCTCTTCCCGTAGCCAGTCAATTGATGTGAAAATCCTCTCGGCAACTAATCGTGACATCGTTTCAATGGTTGAAGAAGGACTATTCAGATCTGATCTCTATTACCGGCTCAATACTTTTCAGATTCATCTCCCTCCACTCCGTGATCGAATCGAAGATATTGAGGAACTGGCCAATTATTTTCTCTTGATTTCTATTGATGAGCATCCAAAGAAGACGGAGCTTACATTTACTGAAAAAACCATCGACATCCTGACGAAATATCATTGGCCTGGCAATGTTCGCGAGCTTCGCAACATCGTTGAGCGTATGGTTATCTGTTCAGAATCTGACAGACTGACCCCCAATGATCTACCTGAATCAATCTCTTGCTTTAAAAGGACTCAGGAAAACGGAATCAAGGATTTAGCCGACCTGCAAACTAAGGAAAAACAGCTGATCATTTCCGCCCTCAAAGAGACCGGCGGCAATCAGGTTAAAGCTGCAACCCTGCTTAACATCTCCAGAAATACACTCAGATATAGAATGAAAAAATATGGTATGCTCCCGAATCTGTGATGCAGATTATTGCATCAGATACCGGTCAATTTCCATCTTTATGTTTGGATACTCCGATTATCGGTATAGAATGATCAACACATAACAGATCAGCTGTAAGCCTCTAGAATTAAGGAAATTTCTACTTAACAGGAGGCTTAATTAGACTTTTTTTCAAGACTGTATTACTCTCATGAAGGTAGATTTATCCATGCCTCAATCCATGACAGGAAGTGGTGCTGTTGACCGCCTCCAGAGGGTGCCTCCTGCAAGTGCCCACGGATTCAGGCAGCTCTTTAACTCTGTTTAATTTCTGTAGTCCAATGGTAACATCTCACAAACCTGACCTTCCAGCTTATTACAGCGGTAGAATTTTAATTGGCAACTATTCTCCGGATCTGCTTCGGGAGCTGAACAAACAGATCTCTTCCTGTTTTGCATATGAGCAGATTGACTTGCCCATATTCCCCTACATAGCTGCCTGGCGTACCGATAAAAAAGGAATCTGGTACGAATTCGTATCGAAGCAATTCCTGAACCTCTTCCAAACAGATGCGG
>CAZLGM010000117.1:0-10661 GCA_964558875.1 uncultured Desulfocapsaceae bacterium | reverse complement strand
TGGGACGCAACGCATGACAGCCATAGTGGGTTGCAATGTTCAGTTTTTCAAAGGGTGATACCACCTTTTCTTTAATAGCCTTGATGCCGATGTCGTGATAACAAACAGAGAGGAAATGTTTGATCTGAAGGGTACCGGAAAAACTTAAATCCTCTTCTTCCAGAAAGTCGTTGATTTCCTCGTGCAGCGCATCATTTTCCATAATCTGGTGAGCTGCTTTTTTCAGGCTGCCGAAACAACACTTGCACAGGACCATCATGTCCAGCCCCTGCTGTTCCGCCAGAGCAAGATTGCGGGCGGCCATCATCAGGGATGTGGAGCTGTCTGTATTCTGAGTCGGATAACCGCAGCATTTATACTCGGGATTATCGACAAGTTCGATGCCAAGCCTGTCAGCGACTGCCCGGGCGGCTATTTCATATTGCTGAACCCTCGCCGGGATATTGCATCCAACAAATAGCGTAAATTTCATTTTTGTGTTCCTGTTTTATATGTAACCTGATTCCGTGAGAATTCAATATGTTGTGTCATTTGCTCAAGCACAAGTCTTTTGCCGCTCGCTCGCAGATATGTTTTTCAATGCATAAAAAACATCGGTTACCTTGACATTTTGCGGACAATGTTCCTGACATTGATAGCAGGTCAAGCAGTTCCATAACATTTTCGAGCCCAGAGCCAGATCTTTGAGACCAAGGACAGCGGAGCGGATGATCTGGTGCGGCAGCAGGCCGAGTTCAGCCTGTGAGTTCTGATAATTGGTAACTACCGGGCAAACGGTGGAGCAATTTTCACAGGCAAAACAGTTGGCATAACTGTGGCTGTCGCCGGTCAGTCCGACACTTTCTGAGAATTTCTTGTTTTTGTCGGATAAGAGAATGGGAGTATCAGCATCATCTGCGGCAGCAAATGACTGTGTCAGACATCCCTGAATAGTATCTAAAGCATTGGTATAGCTCTGTTGGTCAATTTTTTCCCGGTTGAGTCCACGGAAATAGGAGAATGGCGACATCATAAGCGAGACGTTATGCTTTTTACTGATCATTTCTTCCCGTACGGAAAACCAGAGATCCCGCAGATTGATGCCGGCCGGACAAGCAACCGTACAGCGATCACAGTTGGTGCAGAGATAGATACCATCCTGAATCGCCTGCATCTTCCTGGAGCTCATGTCTTTATCGACAATATAGTCTTTTAGAAAACTCATTCTCTCCGAGGGCAGGATATTTGAGTTGCCGAGACTGTCATAGGCAACCGCGACCGAACACTGCTTGGAACAGGTGGTGCACCGGGTGCAGGCGTCCAGCTCCAGAGCTCTTCGGGTGGCGTGGTTGGCCGGGTCTGAGTTCTCATCCATCACACTGTTCACCAGCAGACAGAGAGGTGTGGTGATGATATGAAACATTTTCGAGAACGGCAGATAGCCAAGTCCGATAAAGCAGGCCGCGATATGGATGTACCAGAATTTCTGGTAATGGTTAAAGGAAGTGAGTTTAAATATCTCCATGATAAGGCCGGAGACCAGAATGACACAGATAAGAACGATGGCAAAGAGATCGGCCCCATCTGTTTTCAGCCGGGATACCTTCACAACATACCGGCGATAAAGAGCAACCCCCAGACCTGCCAGAACAATAAGACCGGAAATAATCAACCAGAGATTAAGCGCCCGGTAGTAATCTTCAAAAAGGGAATGGATCAGTATCCGGTCAAAGGCGTGGAAGATAAGCAGGAACATAAAACCGGCAAAAATCAGCATATGCATGGCCCAGCGCAGACGGTCCTCTTTGAAGATGTGCAGTTGCAAGATGACATCACGAAACAGGGTCTGGATAAGATTGACGACCTTGCCGCTGAAAATTGTCCCAAGTGTTCCTTTAACAGCCGAAACAACCCGTTCGGTTGTGGTTGTGTTTTCCCGGTTGAAGCCAATGGAAAGACGAAACCATTTGGAGATTTTATAGATCAAACCGACAACAAAGACAGCCAGTGACCCGTAGAGCATTGTATTGTAGAACATGGTTTGAATCCCCTTATTCTTCGTCTTTATCTTTCCGCGTTAGATACTGCCAGAATAGAACTACACCGATGAGATAAATTGCCAGAAACAGATAGGTGATGTTCTCGGTCCGCAGCATAAATTCATGAAGTGAATAAAACATAATTTAAGTCCGTTTGTTGGCTGTTAATGGTCTTCCTTGAAATCTGGATGCTCATGGAAGACCGGCATTCTGGTGGAGATGAATCTGAAAACGAGTATCAGGCAGGTCACCATAAAGATCGACAGGGCGACTTCCATCCAGCTTGGGATATATCTCTGATCCCAGGGAAGATGGTAGTTGTAAGCGATCATGGAGACATTGAACCTGTTGACAACAATGCCGATAACCGTCCACAGAGCGGTAAATTTGATCAAGCCAATGTCTTTATTCCTGGATGCAATAGCGAAAAGGACACATGGCAGGCCGACAAAACCAAGCAGCTCCACCAGGAACCAGACACCATATGGAGTCAGCAACAGGTTCCAGTGATTGTCGGCGGCAATGCCGATTAGCTTGGCGCCGAAATAACCAAAGAGTACAAGTGAGGCAGCCTTGGCATAACCGAGAACAAGCGGATTATGTTCGGCCAGGTAGGTACCGTCCATCTTATGATGCAGGGTCTTATGTGACATGGAACCTTCAAAAATTACCATTGACAGTCCTGCCGCGATACTTGAAACAAAGAAAAAGACCGCAATATAAGGTGAATACCAGAGAGGGTGCAGCTTAGATGGCATAGCAAGGAAAAGTGCTCCCAAAGATGATTGATGCAGAGTCGAGAGCACGACGCCGAAAATTGTCAGTCCAAGGGTCATTTTGACCGCGATATCCCGTGCCTTTCTCAATCCAAGCCACTCAAGGGGAATAGGAGTGAATTCAAGAAAGAGTACAGTAAGGTATAGTAGAACGCAGAGGCCGACTTCAAAGAGCAGAGAGGTGGTGCCCTGCTGGACGAGAAAAGGATAAGCCAGCAGCAGTCGATCCGGACGACCCACGTCATAAATAAGAGAGATTAATACGGTTGCATAACCAAGGAAGGCGGTAAGAATGGCCGGGCGTACCGCCGAGTGGTATTTCTTCATCCCGAATAGATAGCATGCCGCCGAAGTGGTATAGCCGCCGGCAGCAAGAGCAACACCGCACATCAGGTCAAAACCGATCCAGAGGCCCCAGGGCTGGCTATCCGAGAGATTGGTTACCGCCCCCAGTCCTTTGGTAAATCTCAAAACAGTGAGAATCAGACCAACGACAACAATGATACCCGCAACCACATTAAATGGGGTAAACAGCGTTTTGTTTTTTCCGGTTTGTGCGTGAGGGCTTGTCGCCGCAGCATCTACCGCAGTTGTTTCCTGTTCAGACATTAAGATATCTCCTCACTCTTGTTCTCAGCTTGTATAAGAGCTGCCTTTACAGCCTTCTCTTTTTCGATTTCAGCTTTTTCAATTGCTTTGGCAAGCTCAGCAGCGCCTTTCTCTTCAGCCTGCTGAACGGCTGCGGCAACTGCAGCGGATTGCTCATCGGCGGCGATTTTCTCACGTCGTTTTGCCATGCCGTACATACCGGCCAGAAACACCGGCCACAGAGCGACAACCATGGGAACCACATGCAGGGCGCCGGTTGTCAGAGCAGGAGCTGATGTGTTTCCCAGGTCCTCCCGCATACCGATTTCATTGAATGGAACTCCTGAGAGGTACATCCAGCTTGTACCCCCCATCTCATGTTCGCCATAAATATGGTCGACATATTTCTCCGGGTGTTTACCAATTCGCTCCCGGGCAATCTTGATCAGGTTTTCCCGTTTGCCAAAGGTCAGCGCCTCTTTCGGACAGTCCTCGACACAACCCGGCAGCTGTCCCTTTTCAAGACGTGGGGCGCACAGGGTGCATTTCACCACCTCAGGCGTGAACGCCTCTTCGTATTCGTAGGTGGGAATATCAAAAGGGCAGGCAAGCATACAGTAGCGGCAACCGACACAGACAGATGCATCGTAAACTACTGCGCCATTGGGTTGCTTTTCAAAGGCTTTTACAAAGCAGACTGACGCGCAGGCCGGTTCCAGACAGTGGTTGCACTGCTTCTTCCAATAGAGCGGACCACCCTTTGTCTGATATTTATTAACTACCGTATAATCTTCATTGGTCGTTCTACGCTCTTTTTCAAGAACCGAGAGATCAGTAAATGGCTTTTTGGGTTTCTCCAGGTTGTTGACCTTGTTACAGGCTTCTTCACATAAGCGGCAGCCGACACAGCGGGTGATGTCATGAAGCACCCCAAAACCATCGGGATGACCCGTGAAGTTCTTCGTGGATGCACTGTTGGCATTGGTGCCAACAAGGGAGCCAACCCCGGCTACACCCATCAGACTTAAGAATTTTCTTCGAGAGAGTGACATAATATTCTTCCTAAAACTTATAAGGTGCTTTGAAAAATTAGATATTTTGTTCGAGTACAAGGAACAGGAAAAAATAAAAGCGGAGCATATTAGTCATATGTGAGCATTTTGTTTTTTTCTGAGACGCAGTAATCGGACAAAATAGCAATTTTTAGAGTGCCTTTATTGTTTAGTTTCCTCCTTCTTCTTATGGCAATCCTCACAACCGAGTTTCTCTATCTTCATACTGGTGTGACAATCCATACATTGAATATGGTAGGCACCGATAATTCCCGGTTTGTGGAGGTCTTTTTCATCAAAGGGCTTGGTATGACAACTGGAGCAGGCTGTCGGCTTTTCCGTAACCGGTGTGTTGTGGTGACATCCCGCGCAGACAGCTTCCTGACCACGGTGAAAAGTGTTCGCCAGTTTGTTGTCAGCCATGTTCTTTATGATGGTGTTTACAATCTTGCGGTGGGGAAATTCAGAAGCCTCATATTTCTTTACCAGCTTATCCATCACGATCTTTTCAGGATTTTCCTCATCGGTATAGATACGACCTTTGTCAGCAGACTGCAGTTCGAGCAGAAGCTGAGCGGTTTTGTCATTCATCTCCATACCCTCTGGTAAAGGGATATGACAGACCTTGCATGCTTTTTCATTTTTAGCAGTGCGTTCATGGGAGATAAAATCGTGACAACCGGCACAATTCTGCTGTTTGAACTGGACAGCGTGACAGCCGATGCAGCTCCTGTCCGTATCCTTTTTATGCATGGCCTGTTCCAGCCTCACCCCTTTGCTGTTCTCTGAACCGTTCAAGGTGTGACACTCGTTGCACTTTTTCATGGATTCATGGTGACAGACCCGGCAACTGGTGGTGAAGCCCTCATGACTCTTATGGTCAAAGGGAACCAGGTCCATCCTGTTTTTGCCGAGTTTATCCAGCTCTTCATTACCGGTTTTGATCATCACCATATCCGGTTGGTTTCTCTCCAGCCGGGGGATCACTTCAAGCTTTTTAATCTTTTTCTGGCTGGCTGCATCGTGGCAGCCGGAGCAGTTGACCGGGAAGTTGATATCCTCTTTTCCTTTGTTCTTTTCCTGGTTTTCCAGGTGGCAGTTCACACAGGCTGTATGAACACTCAACTGCAGGGAAGGCTGTTTTTCCTTGGCTTCCTGTTTATGGCAATGGCGGCAGGTTGTCTCCTCGCCCTTGGCGTAAATGAGTTCTTTTTTCTTCTCATCGAACTTGTGGTGACACTGTTCACATTTTTTCTCATGAGCCTCCACATGACGGGCGTGCAGAGAAAGGTCAAAACCCATGGGTTGGCGGATTGAGGTGAATTTCTTGTCCGTGCGGTGACAATCATCGCACTCCACCGGTCCGGTTTTTTCACCTTCTTTTTTCATCTCACCATGACATGAGATGCAGCCGTCATGATAGATATTCATGACCTCTATCCGGTTGGTATCCGCCAGTCGTTTAAACTTTGGGATAAGCTTGTCATCCTTTGTCAGGTGACAGGTCTTGCAGTCGATTTTCTTTTTGGCCAGGGCTTCGGTATGGGCATCGTGGAGAAACTCCACTGACGCTTTCTCCAGCTTGCCGAATTGTTTAGAGATATCAAGGATGAGAATATCTGAACGCAGCTCATTTGAATCACTTGGAGGCGCCTGGATTGTTCCCGTGATATCAGTGGTGTAGAAGAGGGCAGCGCAGAGAAAGAACACACCGACCCAGCGAAGCGGATATCGTAGCTTCTTCATTTTCCTGGTTTCCTTTTTCTATTGTACATGTTCAGCAATTCCCTATCACCAGTGGATGCTGATAAAAAAACGTTTTGCAATCGTAAATGAACACAGCAGATTGTTCTGCGGTTCTGTATGTTTTGGTTGTAAAAAAAAATAGAAGTGAACAAACTATTCTGCATGAGATACTGTACCCAACAGGTCAGTCAACTGATCATCTGTCAAATTGATCCTGCAAGCGACCAGGTTGGTGATCACCTGTTTTTACGGTGATTTGGCGAAAGCCGGGCCGCTGTCAAGTCTCCCCTTTTATCTTGACGACTCTATCCTCAATTTTCTGCATGGCGCAGATCACTTTACCTTTTTGGGATCATACAATTCCCGCACATTGCGTGCTTAGCAAAGGCTTTCTTTATAAACGAAAGTCACGTTTAAGACAATCGAAATATAAACTTTGTTGCTGTAATTTTTTTTACCTGCCCAGAGGAGATGTGTGCGGAGCAGGGTGAAGAAAAAAGACACGACTGCAGATCGTACATTGCCGCCGTGTCTCTCTGTGGGTGAAGCGATTATAGATTAACTGTTTGGGCAGTTTTTTCGGTTTTTTTGTTGGGAGGCGCATCTAAAACAACCGCTTCCACGTTTGCCATATTGTTTCTTATTACAAGCCTGAAAACGTTGTGCCTGATTTCTCATGGCCCCGTTCCCCCTTTCTTTTGGTGATCCGATGATAGTGTTAACTGTCTGCTGGTTCAGATATTGGGCCTTGTACTGAATGTCGTAGGGTTCAAGCTGTGATACGAATGCGCGTAAATGATTGCGGGAGCCTCTGGCCAGATTTGTATAAATTGTCTGAATATCTTTGTTGTCGGTTTCTTCCAGCAACTCGTAGAGGTCTTTTATGTCTAGGTCTTCAATTGTGGCGCCGACATGCAAACCGTTCTCCAATGACCCAAGTCCTTTAGCAACAAGCTCTTTGTACAAATCAGCCATTTTGGGGTCGCCAAAGACACCCGGTTGCAAGCCGGCGATCGGATCTTTGAGGCCATATCGGTCTAAAAGAGTTCTTATAGCGTCCATATGGCGTTGTTCGCTGGCTGCGATATTAGAAAAAATGGGTAGTCGCCATTGTTTATAAAGAGCCATGTAAACATCCCGGGCAAGTTTTTCTTCCTCTCGCATGAGCAATAATCCCTTCTTCTCGTCAGCGGACAGTTCCTGGACCGGCAGGGTTTGAATCTGACTGGCCGGTCCTCCCATTCGTTGTCCCTGTCCTTTTCCTTTGCCCATACCACCGATGCCGAATGATGCCTGCGTTACAACCAGAGATAAGGCAAGGGCAGCAGTACATATGGCTTGTGTTTTTCTATTAAGTCTCATGTTCGTCCCTCCAAAATGTTAAATAAGCCCCGGTTTGAGATTTTTCTGTTCCGGAAGTTGATTGTTACTTTGTCTATATCAATAGATGTGCCAGGTTGGAAAATTATAAGAAGAAATAGTGATTCTAAACTGTTAAGTGCATTACCTGGTGCAGGATATCCTGTGAAGGATTCGACAATTTACAGAATAGGGCGACAAGATTGTCGAATGATCGATACCTAAAAACCCGTGGTTGATTCCATGATATTTACAGATAATTGCATTCCCAAACATTATCCCTGTCTTGGAGTCATCCCCGTATATACATGGTGTATGAGATGAGAAGGTTTGAAGGTAAGACTTGAAAATGACAAAGGCTTTGCAGAAGTCGTGTCTTCTGCCAGCAACTGATGCCAATCTCCATTGTCAGGAGAATAGCTAAATGATGTTCATCTGGGTAGTGAGGAGACAGATGTGTGTGCTTGAAATCACAGAATAAAAATCAACCGTAGAGAAAACGCTGCATCAGATAAGCGAGCCCGAAAAAGACAACCAGAGCCCCAATAATAAAAGCCGCTGCTCGTAAGAGGAAATGTTGGCCAATTAAAGAGCTTGTCGATTCGGCAATGGATGAACCGTAGGTCCATATGAGATAGACACTCAAAAGCCCGCATCCAATCACAACCAGCCCCATAACAGGCATAAACAGCAGCCCTCCGGAATAGCCGGGTTCAAGAACCGACTGCTCCGGTTTGTCCGGATTGTAGTAGACAATTACTTTCGCTTTGAGCGGATATTTTGCCACCGTTTCCTCAGCTCTTGGTCTGTTGGTGACAAGGCCGTATCTGATTGTTTCTCCTGTGAGCTGTTTGTCATTGACTAAATATTGATAATTAACAACTGGCTGGTATGAATAGGTCGTCCTTGAGGTGGCCCCGGATCTGCTGCCGCTCTCCCGGGTGACTTTAACTTCGGAGTGGAAAATGATTCCATTAACACTCGGCCAGTTGCCGCTGCTTTTTGCTGCAATAAACTCCTGGATACCGATAACAAAGGCCCCTGTCCCCAACGTCAGAATAAGCCCGGATACCAGGATAATGGCTACGATGGTTTTGGCAATTTCCGCTCTGTTTCTCTGTCTTGATTCCTTCATATAGGTTTCCTGTTACACAATGATAGTCCAGCCCGCATTTCTCATAGTTAGTTTGTAAGCAACACCTTGTTGAACATCATTTACTAAATTCATAAGTTATCAAATAGTTCCTCTGTTGCACGCAAACTGTTCATAAGAAATGCTGGTTAGATGTGTGACCCCACGGCTCGGTACTGGTCCTGCCTATTTTTGTCGGGCAATGACAGGAAGGCGTCGACTTCGGCACGCATTTCAGCAAGATCGGTCTTCAAAAGCCCACTGACCTGGACAAAATTATTGGAGTGATCGCAGAGTAGAAACGAATTCATCGGTTGAAGGTGCTCAAGGAGAAGCTGCAGCTCCAGAACGGTTCCTTCCGGAGTCTGTGGAATGAACGAACCATCCCGGACATGCTTCCACAATGGGGATTCGGGAGTCTGGGTGTCGATTTCATCACCATAGATCCATAACCTGCGCAGCCGGATGAAATCCGGCTCGATATCGTTGAGAAGTGTGGCGGTAGACAGGATATGGGGTTGCCAGTTGTCGGCTCCACCCAGACCGAGCAAAACGTAAAACGAGATTTCGATTCCAGCTTTTTTCAACCACTGAGAAACCCGTTTGACCATAGCCGCTGACTGGCCTTTACGCTGGAAACGAAGGACGTCGTCATTGCCGGATTCCAGACCAATATGGACCCTGGTCAGTCCTGCTTTGCCGAGCTCGGTGATGCCGGCTCCACCAAGTCTGTCGAGGGTTGATGTTCTTGCATAACATGTCAGCCGTTTCAAGGTAAAACAGGAGTGGATATATCGGGTAACTTGGGTAAAGAGTTTGAGTCCTGCCTGAAGAGGATCGGAATCACCTAAAAAGACGGTGTCGCCCTCCGGTCTCCGCTCATGGAAGTAGTCAATGTCTGATTTGATTTCCTGGAAATTCCTGGTAGAAAATGCGTGGACTCCCAGGTGCGGATAGATACCGCAAAATTTGCAACGATTCCACTTGCATCCCCTGGTTACACGGATCAAGATTGAGCGCCATTCACTTGGAGGCCTGATTGTCGGGCTTTCCGGTAGTTGATTAGAGGGTGTGATCATTGCTATGTTAAACCTGAATCCGTGACGAAATTTGTCGTTTTTACAAATAAGCTGTTAATGTACTAGAGATTAATCGATTCCAACCCATTAACCCTGTAGAATAACTCGCCCTTTGGGGCATCCGCTAGCACTGCATCTTTGCTCGATTTAACTTTCCGATATAGTTTACTATTATTGGTAAGTTAAATCGAGCAAAGCTACAGCACTATCGAATGCTCACGAATTCAGGTTAAAGTTCTTGCACTTTCAATTAAAAAAAGGTAAATAAACACGTTTCATTGTTGTAGCTTACTGATTACCGAAGACATCGTCCGATCATGTTTCTTTCGGGCATGAACGGGGATAGAAGATATAAGGAGAACAATCATGGCTAAGGTATGTCAAATTTGTGGTAAGGGACCGGCCACCGGAAATAATGTTTCCCACGCCCATAACAAAACACGCAGGCGATGGCTGCCAAACCTCAAAAGGGTCAGAATGGTGACCGACAGCGGCTCCGTTCGACGGGCGCGCGTCTGCACACGCTGCATCCGTTCCGGCGCGGTTGTTAAGCCGGCATAAGAAAGAACTATCCAGAGCAGCAGGGCGAGTGGGGGAATGGTTGAAACCTACTCGCCTTTTTTTTTGGCTAATCCGGATGATCTAAGCCAATTGGCAGCAGATCCCGTATCAGCAGTAATGCATTAATTTCAAGGTAGCTGAAAATGGATGAAAATGAAATCAAATTCCTTCCATACGAGAAGGCTGTTAAGATTGTGGCCGCTATCCAGGAAGAGGAAGATATTCATCGGGCCAACAGGCGTATCTTAACTGTCTATAATCACGATGACAACGAGATATGCTGGTTTGATTACCAAGAGTTGATCAATGAGGTCTGTCCCGATATGAAAAAGCCGGACAAAGAAAAAGTT
>CAZLGM010000116.1:6806-10776 GCA_964558875.1 uncultured Desulfocapsaceae bacterium | reverse complement strand
CTGGCAACAGAAAAGAAACTCTGGCAGGCCGGAATCCATCACTGGGATCAATACCAGTATCCGGCTCCAGTGCCACTGGTCAACTCCAACACGCTCACCATAGAGAAAACACTCCAGCAATCAAGGGAGTCTGTGGCGGATGACCCATCCTTTTTTACTGGACGGTTACCCGCATCTGAGCATTGGCGTATTTTCCCTCATTTCCGTCCACAAACGGCTTATCTGGATATTGAAACCACCGGGCTGGGTATCGATTCGGAGATTACTACCATTGCCCTCTATGACGGGAAAATAGTTAAATACTATATTAATGGAAGAAACCTTGAAGACTTCGTCCATGATATTTATAGTTACCAGGTTTTGGTCAGCTATAACGGAAAAACGTTTGATATTCCGGTTATTGAACGTTTTTTCAAAATCAGGCTCGACCAGACCCAGATAGATCTTCGCTATGTGTTGGCCCGACTTGGCTTTAAAGGCGGATTGAAAGGCTGCGAGAAACAGCTCGGGCTGAACAGAGGGGTACTGGATGGGGTTGATGGCTATTTTGCCGTTCTTCTCTGGCGCCAGTATGAGCGCTACAACGATGAAAAAGCGCTTGAATCCCTTCTGGCGTACAATATCGAAGATACGGTTAACCTGGAACGGTTACTGGTTGAGGCCTACAACAGAAACGTTGCCGCAAACCCCTTTGGTGAAGAGTTGTTCATCGAGATACCGGAGCAGGCAGATATCCCCTTCCAGGCCGACCTGGATTACATTCGGAAATTTAAAGATCGAAATGCTCAATACATGATTTAGCTTAACATACTGAGGAATACTATGGCTGAAAAAAAGAAAACGAAAAAGAAATGCTGCAGAAAATATCAGAAAAAAAACAAATACTGTCAAAAATGCCCTGTCCCTTTAAAAACGGATTGCATTAATAAAACGAAGAAAAAGAAAAAAGCAAAAAAGAAAAAGGACAAACTCAAAAAGAAGCTGAAAAAAAGACTAAAGAAGCAGCAAGCCCTGGAAAAGAAAAACGTTAAAATAAAAAAAGGCAAAAAAGATAAGAAGAAGAAAAAGGGCAAGAAAGGGAAGAAGAAATAGATCTTTTCATTCTTGAAATGCCTTTTGAATGATAATTGACCAAACTATTTAGAAAACTAATCTTGTGTGCAGGTTCAGCAGTGCTGTAAATGTGTGCAAGCCGGCCTGTTCACTAAGGTAGTTCCCTGTGGACAGTCCGGATCGTACACAGTTGCAGTGCTGCTGAGCCTGCCTACCCACAACAAAGGAACCTAGTTATGTTAAGTGAACGAATGGCCCAAGCCCTCAACGACCAGATCAATGCCGAACTGTTTTCATCGTATCTCTATTTCTCCATGGCCGCCTATTTCGAGTCTATCAGTCTCGAAGGCTGCGCCCACTGGATGCGCATGCAGGCCCAGGAAGAACTGGAACACTCCGTTAAGATTTCCGGTTACATCCACGAACGCGGCAACCGCTGTATCATGGAGGCAATCGACAAACCGAAGACCGACTGGGAATCACCTTTGGATGTTTTTGAAGATGTTGTGGCCCATGAGCAGAAAGTAACCGGTCTGGTTAACGATCTGGTCGATATTGCCCTGGATGAACGCGATCATGCCACACGGAATTTTCTCGAATGGTTTGTCGCCGAACAGGTGGAAGAAGAAGCTAATGTGGGATCGGTTCGTGATAGAATGAATATGGTAAAAGACGATTCCGGCGGTCTCTTTGCCCTTGATATGGAATTAGGCAAGCGGGTTCTGCACGCTGAAGAATAGTTTACAGTCTGTCATATCGGTCAACTGTAACCATCATTTGACCATTATAGGAAGAGTGCTCAAGTAGTCGAACAGGAACTCATTCTAATTTAATACAGCCATAGCCATATTGCCAACATTCCGGCAATATGGCTGTATCTTCAGCTATTTGATTTGTTCTTCCTCTGGTGACAGAATTTAACAAACTCCGCAGCTACATTTGGGTTTAAACCAAAATGGAGATGCGAATATCCTCCAACACAGTTTTTATATCGATACCCTTCACACGACGAGTTGCTTCCCTCATAGTTCCGCTCAATGGAATCAGGCATTCGGTCGATGCTGGAATAATGAAATTCATGCCCGCGGATAGTTGTACCCGTCGGACCAAAAAAACTATCTGCCTGCAGATGAATTTCCCGATATCCTAGTGCTGCGAGATTTTTCTGCATGCGTGACCGGACAGGGAAGACATCGACCATTTCATGGAAACGGCCATCATGGTCAACAATTCCTTTGGTGAGATACATGAAGCCACCGCACTCGGAGTAGACAGGACCGTCATCTTCAACCCAGTCTTTGATTGAGCTGATCATTGACCTGTTGCTGCTCAGCCGATTTGCCCAGAGTTCAGGATAACCACCCCCCAGATATAAACCGTCAATACTCTCGGGAAGAGTGGTATCGTTCAGGGGAGAGAAATAAATCAGCTCAGCCCCGGCAGCTCGCAATAAATCCAGGTTGTCTTGATAATAGAAGCAAAACGCGTTATCCCTGGCGATACCGATTCGAGCAAATTGCTCAGCATTATCTCTCGTCTCCTGAATCTCCCCTTTCTTTGGCACCTCACCAAGAACTACGAGTTTTTCCAGATCAACATGTTTTTGTACTGACTCTGCAAGCCGCTCAATATCATCTTTTTTCAGCGGTTGCTCATCACCCATATGCAGTCCGAGATGGCGTGAGGGAATAGTAAACTGAAGGGTGCTGGGAACATATCCCACTATTTCGGCACTACAGTGCTGTTCAATTGCCGTTGAAACCATGTCTAAATGACGCTCTCCTGCGACCTTATTGAGAATGACACCTTCAGGAGCCACCGATGGATTGAGCTGTTCAAAACCTTTGAGAACGGCTGCCGCACTCTCAGCAGCCGAACTCACATCAAGAACAAGAATGGTCGGTATGCCAAATGCGGCTGATAATGATGCGGAGGATGACTCTCCGCCATCAAACATGCCCATCACACCTTCAATGACAGCCAGGTCGGCATGACGACTCTGTTTGTCAAGACTATCCCGGCAAAAGGGCTGGCCGCACATCCAGAGATCAAGGTTTCGGGAGACTTTACCGGTAACCAGTTTATGCAGACTGGGATCGATAAAATCAGGACCGCACTTGAATGGTTGGACTCGGTAACCGGCCCTAGAAAGAGCTGCCATGATCCCAAGCGAGACCGTTGTTTTACCGCAGCCGCTATGGGTTCCCGCAATGATAAGCGCTTTATTTTCACTCATGAGATAAAACTCTTCTGTGTGCCTTAGTCCTTCATATCCGCTTTTGGCTGCAGTTTGTTGTTTCTCTTTTCTCTTATGAATCCTGAAAAAAATTACTCCGTCACAATTGGACGGAGTAATTTTTCAGATATGCAGGGCAAACCTCGCGAATTAATCCCGAGTTACTCAATGATTCTCTAAACCCTGATCGTGATTATCAGCCGGACACCCTGTCAAAAGATTTTTCTACTCAACTTCTGTAAAAACCTTATCTTTGGCTCCACATATCGGACATCGCTCCGGCGGCTGGCCAAACTCGATATGGCCGCAGATCGGGCAGAGGTAGAAATTCACCTCATCGAGATCTTTGCCAGCTTTGACTGCCTCAAGTGCCTTGGCATACAGATCGGCATGGACCTTTTCAGCCGCAACCGCAAAGCGAAACATCGTTTTTGCCTTATGGCCTTCCTCAATAGCCTGGTCAACCATGGGCGGATACATATCGGTGAACTCATGGGTCTCACCATCAATCGCCTCCTGCAGATTATCAGCCGTGGAACCGATCTTCTCCAGGGCTTTCAAGTGCCCCTCGGCATGGATCCGTTCCGCCTCAGCCGTGGTCTTGAACAGCTTGGCAATATTGGCAAATCCTTCCTTTTCAGCCTTCTTGGCAAAGGCCCGATACTTCTGATTCGCCTGACT
>CAZLGM010000116.1:0-6706 GCA_964558875.1 uncultured Desulfocapsaceae bacterium | reverse complement strand
GGTGCGCCAGGTTTTTACAGCCGCAGTTTTCCGTTATAGTTGAACTTATGCTGAAAACTGCGCCTGTATAACTATGTAACACCAATTGAATTTACAATTAAGGGTACCTTGAAAAATTAGATATTTTGTTCGAGAACAAGGAACAGGAGAAAACAAAAGCGGAGCATATTAGACATATGTGAGCATTTTGTTTTCTCCTGTGACGCAGTTATCGGGCAAAATAGCAATTTTTCAGGGTGCCCTTACCAGTTTTCTCCTAATAGCTCAAAATGCGCCTTCGCATGATCACAGGCCGGACACTTTTCCGGAGCCTTTGTTCCTGAGTGCAGATAGCCGCAGTTTCGGCATCGCCAGGTAACCGCTTCATCACGCTCAAAAACTTTACCTTCCTTAATATTATTCATCAGATCCAGGTACCGCCTTTCATGCTGCTTTTCAGCATTAGCTATGGCCTCGAAAATGACGGCGATATCCTGAAAACCCTCTTCACGGGCAGTAGCTGCAAATCCAGGGTACATTACGGTGTACTCATAGTTCTCACCGCCTGCTGCCTCTTCAAGGTTCTCCATGGTGGTGCCGATTACTCCTGCCGGGAAGGTGCCGGTTACTTCAACCTCGCCGCCTTCAAGCAGTTTGAACAGCCGTTTTGCGTGTTCCTTCTCCTGGTCGGCTGTCTCTAGAAAGATTTGCTGAATCTGCACATACCCTTCCTTTTTCGCCTGGGAGGCAAAGTAGGTGTATTTATTGCGGGCCTGGGATTCGCCACAGAAGGCGGTTAAAATGTTCTTTTCAGTTTTTGTTCCTTTTAGTGAAGCCATGATGATTTTCTCCTTTGCTAGTTAGTGCCCATCCAGAAATGGCCTTTTTCTCCTAACCCTTCGTTGCAGAGAAATATTTATCCTCGGAATATCAGCTATATGCCTGTGGTAAATTTATCTCTCCGCCTCGACTGAGAACAAGAATTCTCGTTTCTGGACAGACACTAGTTATGAGTATTTACAATTATTGATTCTATCACCTACAAGCCGTGTTTCTCAAGACCTATTCTTTTGTTGTGTTGGTACAACAATCCAACAAACAGATACTTAATCAATCGATGGGATAAGCGGATTAACCGGCAACGGTTCAACGTTGCCGGCTAATTAGTTTTGATCAGGTAAGGTCGTAGCGGTCAAGATTCATGACCTTATCCCACACTGCGACAAAGTCACTCACGAACTTCTCTTGAGAATCCTCACAACCGTATACTTCAGCGAGTGCACGAAGTTGGGAGTTTGATCCGAAAACGAGGTCAACGCGAGTAGCGGTCCACTTCAGCTCGCCGGATGCACGATCCTGACCCTCGAACACCTCTGCATCTTCCGAACTTGATTTCCATTCTGTACCAATATCGAGCAGGTTGACGAAAAAGTCGTTGGTGAGCTTTTCCGGGCGGTCGGTAAAAACACCGTGTTGCGACTGAGCGAAATTGGCGCCCAGGACCCGCATACCACCAACAAGAACCGTCATCTCCGGAGCAGTCAGTGTCAGCCGTTGTGCTCGATCAACCAGCATTTGCTCCGGAGTTACACTGTATTTTGCCTTTTGATAATTGCGAAACCCATCTGCTTTCGGTTCTAACACGTAAAATGATGTCACGTCTGTCTGTTCCTGAGACGCATCGGTACGTCCTGGTGTAAAGGGAACACTCACCTCAAATTCCGCATTCTTTGCGGCCTGCTCAACCCCAGCACATCCGCCAAGAACAATCAGATCGGCAAGAGATACCTTCTTGCCACCAGCCTGAGCATTGTTGAACTCCTGCTGGATTTTCTCAAGGGCTTGCAGCACAGTTGCAAGTTGCTCAGGCATGTTAACCTGCCAATCTTTTTGCGGTGTAAGACGGATACGCGCGCCGTTTGCCCCACCACGCTTGTCTGAACCCCTGAAAGTAGAAGCCGATGCCCATGCGGTTGAAACCAACTGGGAAACCGACAGCCCTGAAGCTAGAATCATGGATTTGAGATCTGCAACATCACCTTCATCAACCAGTTCATGATCAACCGGGGGCACCGGATCTTGCCAGATCAGCTCTTCTTGAGGGACCTCTGGACCAAGATATCGGGAACAGGGCCCCATATCTCTGTGAGTCAATTTGAACCATGCGCGCGCAAAGGCATCCGCAAACTCATCAGGATTTTTGTGGAACCTCTCAGCAATCGGTTTGTAGACCGGATCCATTCTCAGAGAAAGGTCCGCCGTGGTCATAATTGTCGATACTTTTTTTGAAGGGTCGTGAGCACCAGGTGCAAGGTCTTTTTCTTCAGGGTTTACCGGAACCCACTGATAGGCGCCCGCAGGACTCTTTTCAAGATTCCAGTCATACCCGAACAGCATGTCAAAGTAGCCGTTGTCCCATTGGGTCGGGTTCGGTGTCCAGGCCCCTTCAATGCCGCTGGTTATAGTATCATCGCCCTTTCCGCTTCCATGGCTGCTGATCCAGCCCAACCCCTGCTCTTCGATATCAGCTCCTTCCGGTTCCGGACCGACAAGGGCCGCATCACCGGCCCCGTGGCATTTGCCGAATGTGTGACCGCCTGCTACCAGAGCGACCGTCTCCTCGTCGTTCATGGCCATTCGGGCAAAAGTCTCCCTCACATCCTGGCCGGAGGCAACAACATTGGGTTCACCATCGGGTCCTTCCGGATTCACATAAATCAAACCCATCTGAACAGCGGCCAGAGGATTTTCGAGATCCCGATCCCCTGAATAACGCTCTTCACCAAACCACTCACTCTCGGTTCCCCAGTAGGTATCCTCTTCCGGCTCCCATATATCCTCGCGTCCACCACCAAAACCAAAGGTTTTAAATCCCATCGACTCCAGAGCACAGTTACCGGCAAGGATCATAAGGTCTGCCCAGGAGATCTTTTTACCGTATTTCTGCTTGACCGGCCACAGGAGCCGGCGTGCTTTATCGAGGTTGGCATTATCGGGCCAACTATTGAGTGGAGCAAAACGTTGGTTGCCGGAGCCTGCTCCGCCGCGGCCATCGCTCATGCGGTAGGTGCCTGCGCTGTGCCATGCCATCCTGATGAAAAGACCTCCGTAATGACCCCAATCCGCCGGCCACCAGTCCTGTGAGTCGGTCATCAGATCATAGAGATCCTTTTTAACTGCCTCCAGGTCGAGTTTCCTGAACTCCTCGGCGTAGTTGAACTCCTCGCCCATGGGATCGGACTTGTTTGAATGCTGGTGGAGAATATTCAGGTTCAATTGATTCGGCCACCAATCCTTATTTGTCGTACCGCTACCCGCTGTCGGCTTTGCTGATTTTCCCGTAACAGGGCACTTGCTCTCTTCACTCATCACACTTCCTCCTTTATTTTCTGAATTTACACTTCATACTGTTTAGTGTCGTAAACCAGCGAAGCTTCTTTTTAATAATTATTCTTTTATTATTATTTATCTTAGATAAGACATATTCTTATCAGTTGGTCAAAAAAAAATTACACATTTTCCTCCATGCACTCACTGCAGACACCATGCAGCTCGAGATGCCGAGATTGAATTGAACCAATACTGCCAATACTGTCAGGCAAGACAGTCCGATCGAAATCAGGCCAGTAAACATCCTCTACCTTCTTGCAGCGGCTGCAGACAAAATGATGATGCTGATCAATATTGGAATCAAACAGGGTTCGGTCGTTTGAAATGTGTAGTTTCCTGATCAGACCAAGCTCATCAAACGTGGTTAACGTCCGGTATACCGTATCGATGGCAATAGTCGGCATTCTCTTTTGCAGCCGCTTATGGACCCGCTCCGCCGAAGGATGGTCTTTGGCCGCCAGCAGTTCTTTGAAAATCTCAAGACGTTGATGAGTCAACTTCATTCCGGCATCGTTGCAGAGCTGCCTGAATCGTTCAACCTGCTGTTCTGTTGGGTTTTTTTCCTGTTTCATAATACTTATTAAGAATTAATCTTAATTAAGAATAAAATACACAGCTGGTTTTGTCAAGCCGATATTGAATTTTTTGCCAGCCTCTTTTGAGCGACTCAGCAACCATATTTCACTAGAAAGTCGGTGACCATCTCCCGGGCCAATTCATCCCTGGAACGGCCGGTCTCCTAGCTGACAATCCAGCAGCCTCTCTGATAGGCACGATACAGACCTTCTGGAATCTGGACGATTAGTTGAACCGACTCATTGTCTGCAGTCCAACTCTTTCCTTTTTGTTCTTGTTCTTGAGCTGCCACTCTATCTGTCCTTGTTCTTATTATGGAAAGCGACTGCCTCATCATACGTCATTGTTTTTCCGCCAAAGATATCCAGAGCTGAGCCGACAGTAGCATCAAGGCGACCCTGTCCGACATCCAGGACAAGCTCAAGGTCAGCCAAATCCCTGACTCCTCCGGCATAGGTCGTGGGAATGGGTGACCAGCGTCCGAGTTTCTCCACCAGATCAAGCTCGATACCCGCGCACTTTCCCTCGACATCTGCGGCATGGATAAGAAATTCATCACAGCTTTTAGAAAACTCATCAAGTACACGTTCGCTGATGACCACTTCGGTAAAGTTCTGCCAGCGATCGGTAACGATATAATACTCATCACCCCTCTTACGACAACTGAGATCAAGAACCAGACGTTTCCCATTGACCTTGCTCACCAGCCTCGACAAACGATCATAATCCACCTGACCATCCTTGAAGACCCAGGAGGTCACAATGACATGGGAAGCACCCCGTTCCAGCCAGGTTGTACAATTTTTATCATTAATACCGCCACCTATCTGCATACCATCAGGCCAGGCGGTCAATGCTTCTGCAGCTGCTTGCTCATTTCCAGGACCCAGCATAATAATATGCCCACCAGTCAAACCATCTCTTTTATAGAGTTCTGCAAACCAGGAAGAGGGCTTCTCGGAAGTGAAATTGGTTTTCAAGGTATCCGGTTGTTTGTCGCTCAAGGTAGAACCGACGATCTGTTTCACCTTGCCGTTATGTAGATCAATACATGGTCTGATTTTCATTGTTATTAGTCTGGTATTTCAATTTTATTTTGATCAACTGCAAGATAGATTGTTCAGGTTAAAAACAAAAAGGCGAACCACTCAATAATGAGTGATTCGCCTTTCAACCTACTGCCGAATGGTTTTCTACGCAAGAAACCGATCCGGTATTTTACCTGAATTGCTGTCTACCCCTTTTTAACCAGCATGGTCGACGGATCTAGCATCAGCGTGGTTCCCTCATCAACGGAACAGGCCTCACATTTAATAATGTTTAGTTTAATACCATCCTCTTCCGGGTTAATCAGCAGAACAGTCTCAAACAGGTCATCTACTTCGTGACAGGGAGCAGGTACACCGGCTTCACTAATCCTTTGATCATCGCGATGACTGACGGCTGAAAACCAGAGCATTTTCAGACCATGCTTCATCATAAACTCTTTGAGTTCAGCCAACGCATCATGGTCATTGACTGTAAAATCATAGCCATCAATAATCAGACACTCGGGCCTGTAAATATTCTGCTGTACCAGGTCGTCAAGCCGCTCTTCAAGGATTGCCTGGGTGAAGGTAGACTCTTTAAAGGTCATGATCATCCTGTTCTGAAGCAGCTCATAATCGATTTTTGTACCTTCATCTCTCAAAAGAGCAATGATATCATCATACCAGGCTCTTGTTTTATCAACCGATTCACCAATGGAAACGTGCAGCACTTTGTTTCCTCTGACGATGGAATCAAGAGCGAGCTGAACCAGAATAGCGGTTTTACCAAGACCGGCCCTGGCCATAACCAGCCCCATTCTGTTGCTCTCTCCATCTCCGTTATTTTCCAAGCCAAGAGCACCCAGCGGATTGTTGGATGTAAATACTTCGTTTCCCATGTGACTACCTCTCTTCTCTTTCTCTATTCAAACGTTCACTGCAACTCAACAGCTACAGATTGAACTGTATGTTGTCTGTTTTCTGTTCCAGGCAATAGTTTATTTCTTCTCTTCCAGATACTTCTTGACCAGTTCTTCGCTGACACTTTTTGGAACCTGTTTGAAGGTTGCAAACTCCATGGTAAATTCAGCCTTACCCTGGGTCAATGAGCGTAATGTTGTCGAATAACCGAACATTTCAGAAAGTGGAACTTCGGCTTCAACTACAGAGTAATTACCCTCTTCCGTACTACCGATAATCATACCACGCCGCTGATTGATCGAACCCATGATAGCTCCCTGGAACTCAGTGGGTCCTTCGACGGCTACTTTCATGATTGGTTCCATGATGACCGGATTGGCCTTACTATATCCTTCTTTAAATGCACCAACTGATGCCAGCTGGAAGGCCACATCGGAGGAGTCCACCGAATGGGCGGCACCGTCATTGATTACACAACGAACACCGGTGATAGCCGAACCGCAAAGCGTTCCCTTTGCCAGGCTCTTTTTAAAACCTTTATCACAGGAACTGATGAATTCCCTCGGGATGGCACCACCGACAATCTTATCGACAAATTCGTATTCTTCTTCAATCGGCTCTATATAACCGGCTACCCGGCCGAACTGACCGGAGCCACCAGTCTGTTTCTTGTGAGTATAGTTGAACTCAGCACGTGAGGTGATGGTTTCACGGTAGGATACCTGGGGTGCGCCAACTTCAACTTCGGCGTTATATTCCCGCTTCATTCTCTCGATATACACTTCAAGATGCAGCTCACCCATACCGGAAAT